>CACYPY010000090.1 GCA_902776415.1 uncultured Ruminobacter sp. | reverse complement strand
GTAAATTCATCGAATTAAAATCTTGTTCAGAAATATTTGCCACACCTTTATGAACACCTTTCATTTTGGAAATCAAAAGATCTCTTTTCGATGAGCTGCAAGAGCTTGTCATACAATATGCTCCATATGAGACAAAAACACGCTTAAGGATATTTCAGGTATTTTCAAACATAAAGAGTGAAGTTGTGATTTTGCACATTGAATCGCAATATAAGTACGTGTAAAGTCACACTTTTTAAAATTGTGATAGGGTTAACATTAATTTTGAGAGTGTTTTGTTACGGTATACCAAACATTGGATTTCGCAAGGGGAAAAGTTAATTCGAAAAATTTACTGACCAATGACGGTTATGAGGTTCGCTATAACGGCAAAAAGATTTATCCTCTGACTGAAAAGAAATTCTTCGCGGTAATGGACAAAAATCTTTTTCAGAAAAACGAGTACGGCAACTACTACACAAGCTATGAACTGAATCTTTCCATTGGATGGGATAACGACACTGATACTCTTTCGGTCGGAAGACTGGACTATTACCGTGATGCTGACGCCGAATTGGAGTTTCACGAAAAATTGATGGAGACTTCCTTCAAACTTACAAAGGGCATGGACAGAGAAGAGACCAGAAAAATCATGGCCGCGGACTATGATGTATCTCCGGACGGGCGAAGGGATATCTATCCAGGAAGAATTTCGGTAATTTTCTATGACAATAACAAAATGGAGGAGGTGAAATGGTGGTCTTGATCCTGCAGCTGAAAGTAATACCTTCTATCTTCCACCGTTGTTGTCCTGTATCGGTATCAGGGTAAGGCATGGCAGCAGGTATGGAACAGACTATCAGGAATTTGCAGAACGAGCCGTCAGGAATCCATATGACGGGCATCATGCCTTACTGAAAAACCGAGTCTAACTTTTCTAAAAAACATTTCCAATGCCGCCAGTACAGCCAATACGACTTGCAAGCAGACAATACCGGACACATGCCCAAATCTCCTGTAATCACCCCATTCCGCCGCTCCTGCGAATATTTCCCACACAATTATTGCCCCAATCCTTCCCCCGGGAGTATAATGCAATTGTTGAGCATATGCACAACTATTGCATCATTCATCCGAGGTTCCGCTATGGAAAAGATCTACAAAATCATGACCGACTGCGCCGGCTGTGCCCTCAAAATGGAAACTTCCGCCCGTAAAACCCCCGGCGTCAAAAGAGCCTCCGTAAGCTTTATGACGCTCAGAATGGCCGTGGAGTTCCAAATCCCTGCCGACGGAAGTCAGCCCGACACCGCAGCAATCATGAAGAATGTCCGTGAGAACTGCAAAAAGGCTGTTCCGAATTCCGAGATCTTCCTGTAGCCAGTGAGGCCCTCCATGAACCGAGAACAAAAGTTCCGACTCTTCCGAATCTGTCTCGCGGCTATCCTGACCGCCGGCATATTCTGCTCACCCGCTTCCGGGATTCCCCTTCTTATTCTGTATCTGGTTCCCTATCTCCTGATCGGCCACGATGTCCTGAAACGGGCCTTTCAGGGACTCCTGCATCGCGAGCCTTTCGACGAATGCCTGCTGATGACCATTGCCACCATCGGAGCTCTGGCCATCGCCTTCCTTAAAACCGGAGAGTACGCCGAAGCAGTTGCCGTGATGATTTTTTACCAGACCGGAGAGCTTTTCGAAGACTGGGCCGTGATAAAAAGCCGCAAAAACATTACCTCCCTTATGGATCTCCGTCCGGAAACCGCCAGCGTCCTGAACGAAAACGGCGGGCTTAAGGAGGTTCCGGCTGCAACTGTCCCCGTGGGCACCCTTATCGCAGTAAAACCCGGGGAACGCATTCCTCTGGATGGCATCGTTATTGAAGGCTGTTCCGGCATCAACACTGCCGCCCTTACCGGAGAGTCCCTGCCCCGGGATGCGGAACCGGGTACCATGGTGCATTCCGGAACCGTTAACCTCACCGGTCTAATCAAAATCAGAACCGAAAAATCCTTTGATGACTCCCAGGCCAGCAAAATTCTGGAACTTATCGAAACTGCCAGTCTCCGAAAATCCCGATCCGAACGATTTGTCACAAAATTCGCCCGCATCTATACACCGTTAGTGGTTTATGCCGCTTTGGCTCTGTCCTTGCTGCCGCCCCTGGTCCTCACCCTCATGGATCAACCGGGAAACTGGAGCGAATGGTGCTACCGGGCCCTGACATTCCTGGTCATCAGCTGTCCCTGTGCCCTGGTTATCAGCATCCCTCTCTCTTTCTTTGCAGGAGTGGGCGGAGCTTCCAGAAAGGGAATTCTCATTAAAGGCACCGCCTTTATGGAGGTGCTGGCCAAAACTGAAGCTGCCGTATTCGACAAAACCGGCACCCTGACTGCCGGAAGCTTCGAGGTCACGGCGCTTAAACCCGCCGAAGACTCACACGAGGAAGAACTTCTCAGCGTTCTGGCCCATGCGGAACAGTATTCTGATCATCCGGCAGCCCGGGCAGTAAGAAAGACCTTCGGAAACCGGACTCTCAGCTATGAAGTATCCGATTACCGGGAAATCCCGGGCCGTGGCGTGTCATGCCGGATCCGGGGCTTTCCATGGGATCCCGGAAAAGAATTTCCGGCCCTGGCCGGAAACCGGCTCCTTCTTCAGGATCTCGGCATTGTCTCCGGGGATACCTCCGGCGCCGGCACCGCAATCCATGCCGCCCTGGACAGAAGATATCTCGGACATGCGGTAATTGCAGATTCCCTGAAGTCCGGAGCGGAAGCCGGTATCGCAGCCCTCCGCACCTCCGGAATTTCCCGCATCGCCATGCTTACCGGAGATACCGGAGAGGCCGCCCGGGAAATTGCCGCAAAACTGGGTATTCAGGAATTCCATGCCGGACTTCTCCCTAAAAACAAGCTCGAAATTCTGGAAAGAATTATCTCCGAATGCCGGGGCACAGTGATTTTTGCAGGAGACGGCATCAATGACGCTCCGGTGCTGGCCCGGGCCGATGCAGGCATCGCCATGGGCGGTCTCGGAACGGACATCGCCATATCATCCGCCGATGTGGTGCTTATGGACGACGATCCCGGAAAAATTGCCGTGGCGGTACAGATCTCCCGGAAATGCCTGCGCATCGTCCGGGAAAACATCTGGTTCATTATCGGAATCAAAGTCTGCTGCCTCATTCTGGGAGCACTGGGACTGGCCGGAATGTGGCTCGCAGTGTTTGCCGATGTGGGTGTCATGATTCTGGCAGTACTGAATGCCATGAGATGCCTGTTCACAGGGAATGCGGAGTCTCCGGAACAGGGCAGAAACAAAACCTGCAAGGGAAAAAACCGGAACGGTTTCGGGGAAAGAAACGGTTAAAGGGCCACGGAAAAAGTCCGAAACCCCCGGGATAATCAGAAACGCCGGTGGCCGTCGTTCATACGGTAGCTGCTGATGCCGCGGGCGGATCTCCGGCACTTGAGAAGCTCTTCCTGGGTTTCGGCCCGGCGACGCATAAACTCGCCAAGAATCTTCTTCATGCGCACCTCAAGAACCCGAAGCTCGGAAATCTCCCCGGCCCGGATCATTTCGTCAACAATTGCCGGAAAGATCCTGGAAAATTCATTGCTTTCCTGCTCGATTACCGCAAAGTTGCTGTTGAAATCCCCCATCAGGGATTCCATTTTTGAGAGATGCCGCTCCAGCCGTGGCAAACCGCCCCCTTCAGAAACATCATCCGTAACGCCGCTTTCCAACACCGATTCCCCCGCTTGCCGCATCCTGTCTTCGCAGTCCCGCTTTCCCTGACGGAATATTCTAGTTAACACCCTCGGCGGAATCCAGACGGGCTCTTTCGGCAAAGGCCTTTTCCTTATCCTCCATGGAAATGCCGTCCCAGGCCTGCTTGATGGGCATCAAAAGCTTGATAATTTCATCCAGGGGGGCGGTATCCAGCTTAAGCGAAGCGTCCAGAAGCCGTTGCTTGACGTATTCGTAAAGATCCATGAAATTCTGGGAGATCTCCCCCTGACTCATGTCAAGACCGGTTTCCAGACCGGTTACAATGGCAATGGCCTTCTCAATGCGGTCAGCCTTGTAGGCATAGTCCTTTCTTTCAATGGCTCCCTTGGCCTGGGCGATTCTCTGAAACAATCCCTCATAGAGCATGGAAATGATCCTGTGAGGGTCGGCAACGGAAATCTCAGCTTCCAGATTGGTGGTCTTATATGCCTTTAAATTACGTCCGTACATTGCAATCTCCGTCAGGGAATCGTGCATCCCCGCCTAAACCGAAACCGTTCTCCCCTCTCCGGAACAACGGTACTCTACCTGACATCAGGGCCCGGAAAGAGCTGTAAAATCGATTCTTTAATGAACAAATACAGCACCCGCCGGTGCTGCATTATATCCCATCTCATCTGCCAAAAACCCAAGCAGAGCCGCATAATCGGCAACAGGAACGTGTTAAGACGACGATTTGTTATTCACGTTCATAGAGCTCAGGGCGGAGGTCAGGTACGACAGCGAAGTATTCATGGTGCCAATCATGGTGTCCAGGCTGCCGTAGCGGTTTCTCAGAGATTCCTCATACTTGGCAAGATAGGAGGAATTGGCATTCTCCTGATTCTCGATGCTGCGAAGCTCGGAGTTCAGGGAGTCCTTTCGGAGGTCCAGAATACCACCGGTCTTGGTATATGTCTCAAGATTCGACGATAGCTTGGCGCACACCCCGTTCTTGCCGGTAAACGCAGCCACCACCTGGTCGTACTTGTTCTTGATGGCATCCTCGAACTTTTCGCTGTTTACCGACAGATTGCCCTTATTGTCAACCTCCAGGCCCAGGGAGAACAGGCTGAGCCCGTTGGAATCGCCACCCACCGTGAAGGAGGTCAGCAGGTTGGACATGGCGTTCTTGATGGTCTTGCCGGTAGAGTCCCCCGCCAGATACCCGCCGTCGTCATTGCTCTTGCCGTCGGAATAGGTATTGTTCTTGGTCAGGTTGTCAAGATTGGTACGCAACTCATTGTAGGTGCTGACGAATTCGGTCATCATCTTCTTGAGCGAACTGGTATCGGTGGTGATATTGAGAGTATTGGACTTGAAGCCCGTCTCCGTACCGTTTTCACCCTCCACCTTTTCGGTATCCGAAAGACGGTTCACCGTAATCTTGAGCCCCTTGATGGTGTCGTCAAAAACGTTGGTGCTGCTGGAAAGCGTATCGCCGTCCACATCCAGAAGCGCATCCTGACCGGCCCGCACCAGCTTCATGGCAGAATCTCCGGAAGCCACCTTGTTGCCGTTCTCGTCAGTGGTGATGGAGGCATTGAAGGCATTCAGTGACTCGTCACCGGAGGCTGTTACCGAGAAGTTGCTGTAGGACTCGCCGGTTTTGCCGGAATCCAGAACCAGCTTGGCCGTGCCGTCCTGCAGGGTGATGATGTTGGCGGTCACCCCAAAGCTGTCAGCGCTGTTGTTTATCTTGTTGCGAATATCGTTCAGGGTCTCCCCTTCACCCACGTCAATACTGAATGACTTGGCATCATCCCCGGAGCCGATGGCGAAGGTCAGACTGCCACCGCTTCCAAAGGTCTCCTCCACCGATGAAAAGCTGGTGCTGAAGGAAGTGCTCTGAGCCAGCTGCTTCACGGTCAGATTGTAGTTGCCGTTGGCGGCGGAATCCTTGGTCTCAACGCTGAACACCGGATCTGTGGCACTCTGGTTGGAAGCCACGGCTCTCTTGTTGAAGGCATTCTCCTTGGTCATGTTGTCCAAAAGATCCTTGAAGGTGGTCAGGTTGCTCTTCAAAAGACCTACACCGGTGATTTCCAGCTGGGTATTCTCCTTCCTGGAGGAAATCCGCGAACTCAGGGATGCCTTCTTGGCGGCGACACTGGCTGAAATAATGCTTTCAAAATCAATGCCGGAAGCTGCGCCTGCCGAAGTTACTGATGAAACCATAGTACTGTCTCCCCTAAAATTTTATTCACCGAACCTGCCGTCCTGCCCGTGCGAGACTAGGCATGGCTGTCCATGAAAACCCCTTTCCTGTCTTCCTCGGAGGTATTGCCGCTGAATTCCTGCAGAAGCTCATTGAACTTCTTGGCAATATTGAGGAATTCCTCTCTGGGAATCTGCCTTATAACCTCATCGGTGGTCTTGTTGGTTACGGTAACCACCACCTCGTTGAGGTCCTTGTCCATTGCGAAGCTGAGACCGTAACCTGGAATCAGCTGGGACATGGCCTCGGCCATCTTGTCCAGATCCTCCTGGGATTTTAAAAGTCCCTCTTCCTCGCCTTCGGACTCTTCCTTGGCCTGCTCCTTCAGCTTCGCTTCTTCCTCAAGCTCGGCTGCCTTTTTCTGCTCCTCGACAAGAGTTCCGGTAACCTTATCCTTGTCATTGACTGCCCTGGCCTGGCTCTGAACCTCAGTGGCCCTGCTGGTCTTGGAATTAGTCTCCGTGCTTACAGCATGATTTACCTCAGCTGCCGGAGAATTCTGAATTTTCCCTTTGGCAAGAAAATCGGCTGAACTGTTAACTACCGCATCAATCATATTTCCACCACCCGTTTTATTATCAAGTTTCCGAAGGATAGTCCCCCGGCTGTTCATTATGCAATAAACACACTTCCAGACATACCCTTAGCGGACAAAAAAATTTAAACTTTAGTATCTGATTAAAAAAACATCGTTTTCTGCCGTCCGTTTTTCAGATTTGTGATCCTGTTCTACTTTTAAAAACCTGTACATAAACCTGAAACCGACGTAAAGGATCGTTTCGAAACCGACAAAATTCGGCATCATGTCCGGTACGTCAGCCAAATCCGAATGTTGCAGACATGGTCAATACCGGGGATGCTGAAGAGATATTCAGGCTTTTCAGTGCCGCTCTCACTGAAGGAATCTCGGCCTGTGCCCAAGCCTTCAATGATGAAAACTCCATCCGGGACTTTATCTCTAAAGTATACCGCCAAGGGAATTATTCAGGCGGCAGGAGATAACAGCTCTCCGGAATCCCAGTGTTTTAGCGGCCATGTCCTTAATTTCTGACTGCTTAAGGCGAGAACATCATAAAACCTGAGTCCCAGAACACAACACAATAAAAACGCCCCGACAGACCTCCCATGCCGCCTCCTGCCTTTCTGCCTCACAATCAAAAAAGGCCGGAGAAAATCTCCGGCCAAAGGGATAGAGCTTTAACGCTCAAGAGAGAAAACTGAAGGCTCCGGGGAAACCAAATACTTCCGGCTGCTCTAATAACACCGGTTTCCGCGAAAATCCGGCATCACCGATATAACCAGTTACTGCTGCAACAGGGAGAGCGCAATCTGCGGCCTCTGATTGGCCTGGCTCAGAATGCTTTGGGAGGCCTGCTGCAGAATATTCTGCTGGGTCATGGCCGCAGTCTCGGTGGCGAAGTCGGCATCACGGATGCGGCTTCTGGCATCGGAGACGTTTTCGGAAACGTTGGTCTGGTTTCTGATGGTGGATTCCAGACGGTTCTGCACGGCGCCAAGTTCGGCCCTCTTAGCATCAATCACCGCCACAAACCTGTCCATCACGGCCAGAGTGTCCTGAGAGGCTGACTGAGTTGACACGTCAAAATGAATTCCCGGCGCATGGGCAGCGGTGTTTCCGGTATTGGCGACAGCTCTGGCCAGCACCGTCCGATCCGCCGCAGTGGTATTGGAGTCAGTGTAAATGGTTGTATAGACATCGTTCATTCGGAAACCGTCAGTGAGGTCAATACTGATAACCTCATTGGCATTGGCTCCCACCTGAAATTCTGTCTGCGTTGTGATGGACTTATTGAGAATATGGGTGCCGCCATAGGTGGTATCCTCGCCGATTCTGGTAATTTCAGTACAGAGCTGGGTTACCTCCTGCTGAATAGCCTCCCGGTCGGCGGCGGAATTACTGCCGTTGGCGGACTGGAGAGCCAGGGTTCTGATACGCTGGTACATGGCGGTCATTTCGTCCATGGCACCTTCCGCAGTCTGGGAATAGGAAATGCCGTCCTGGGCGTTGCGGTTTCCCTGATTAAGGCCGTTGATCTGGGAGGTCAGACGGTTTGAAATCTGAAGACCGGCGGCATCATCCTTGGCACTGTTGATTCTGAGTCCGGAGGCCAGACGTTTGTAGGAAACGTCCAGCGCGGTGGTGGAATTTGCAAGGTTACGGTTCGCATTCAGCGATGAGACGTTGGTATTTACATAAAGAGCCATTTTTAAATCTCCTGAGCCTGTCTGTCATTCCGAAGCAGGTAACCAGGTCATATTTCAGACCGCTTTTCAGGCGCTGTCCCGCAATTTTCCCGTCTGATTTCCCAGTACTGGTTTTCTCCGGATTCGCCTGGCTTCGGTTTATTGTTATATTTCGGGGCTTCCCCCGCATCCTTGTTTATGAAAGAACCGTGCCAGCTTTCGAAAATCCGGAAACAAATTTTGCAGCAGTTGTTCCTGAAAGGCTTTCGGAACATTCCGGAACCGGGTACCGGCAAGGACACCTTCCCACACCCGAAAACAGCCAGTCATGTTTTTGACAGCGGCAGGTTATTGCCGGCCCCGGAAAAAACGCGCCTGACAAATCACTTCCGCCGGCCTGAAAAAATCCGGGAACAAACGCCGGCCACAGGAATCGAGCTTAACGCCCGAAAGAGAAAAGTCAGAGCAAACCAAAGCCTTTCCGGCGGAATGTCAAAATCCGAACGGCCGGTACTGCCGTGATTTTTTGTTACGACTGAAGCAGGGACAGCGCCACCTGAGTTCTCTGGTTGGCCTGACTCAGAATGCTCTGGGAGGCCTGCTGCAGGATGTTCTGCTGGGTCATGGCCGCGGTTTCGGAAGCAAAATCGGCATCGCGAATGCGGCTTCTGGCATCAGAGACATTTTCAGCCACGTTGGTCTGATTTCTGATGGTGGATTCCAGACGGTTCTGCACGGCACCAAGCTCGGCCCTTTTGCTGTCAACACAGGCGATGAACTTGTCCACCACCGCCAGGGTGTTTTGGGCATTGGCCGCGGTTTCCACTGAAAACAGGGCATCAGGATTCACTGTGATATTTGTGGCCACAAAACCGCCCGAGCCGTCAGAATCGGAAAGCCTGTTGGCGGCTACAGTAAGCCCCTTGGATGATGAATATACGGTGTTATCGGCACTTCTGATGGTTTCTCCGGAAATATCCACAATCGTGTCCTGGCCAATCTTTTCAGCAGACCAGCCTCCGGAAGCTCCGCTCCCCGATACACTGCAGGAAAACGGGTTCAGCTCGGCAGCTCCTGAGGTATTTACCGTCAGGTTTTTGTAGGCATCCCCCTTAAGCGAGGAAGTCAGAGTCAGGGAAGCCGTTCCGTCCCCGTTGGATCCCAGAGTGGCAGAAAGGCCGAAGTTTCCGGAAGCGGTGTTGATTTTATGGACTATATCCGCCAGAGTGTCGGTATCGGTCACCGCAACATTAAACGACCGTGCACCTCCTCCGGAACCGATGGAAAATGACAGGGTTCCGCCGTCTCCGAACGTGTCTCCGGAGGACGGAAAGGATTTTTTGACGGCCGTGCTGTCAGCCATCTGAGTCACCTTAATGGCGTACTGACCGTCAGGAGCAAAGTAGTCGGCAGTTACATCAAACACCGGGGACGATCCGCCCTGATTAAAGGATACCGTTCTGGGAACCGCGCTCATCAAAAGACTCTGTTCTGCCGGATCAGAAGCTGCGTCGTTGTAAAGCTTCATAAAAACATCGTCAAGCCGGAAGCCCGAGGTAAGATCAATACTGACCGTTTCATTGGCATTGGCACCTACCTGAAAATCCGTCGGCGTTGTGATGGACTTATTGAGGATATGAATACCTCCGAAGGTGGTGTCTTCTCCGATTCTGGTGATTTCGTGACAGAGCTCTGTCACCTCCTGCTGAATTGCCTTGCGATCTTCCGCGGAATTGCTGCCGTTGGCCGCCTGAAGTGCCAGTGTTCTGATACGCTGATACATACCGACCATTTCGTCCATGGCACCTTCAGCTGTCTGAGAGTAGGAAATGCCGTCCTGAGCATTGCGGTTTCCCTGATTAAGGCCGTTTATCTGGGAAGTCAGCCGGTTTGATATCTGAAGACCGGCAGCATCATCCCTGGCGCTGTTGATCCTGAGGCCTGACGCCAGACGTCTGTAGGCAGTATCCAGTGAATTCGTGGCGTTGGCAAGGTTTCGGTTCGCGTTCAACGATGAAACGTTAGTGCTTACATAAAGGGCCATCTGTTAATCTCCTGAACTTGTCTGTCCTTCAAAGCCGGTATTAACTAAATTCCGTACTTACATTCCGCTTCTTATTGTTTTTTATGGTTCTCCGGAAACACGGACATATGTTTTATGAAAGAATCGTGCCATCTGATTCTGCAAAAATAAAACAAACAAATAAAACTCCGAGAGCTGATTTGAAAAAGACTGAGAATACTCCATTGAGTGAATGGCACGCACTCCCGTGAACACCGGGACGCCATAATTTTCCGGTCATGTTTTTGACACCGGCAGGAGCTGTCAGGAAGGAAAGCACTGCGAACTGGACAACAGCCAAACTGAAAACAAAAAGGGCCGGAGAACAACTCCGGCCAAAGGGATAGAGCTATAACGCTCAAGAGAGAAAAGGTAAAATGCTTCATTTTGCCTGCCAAAATGCCAGCGGCAGGCGTGCTGTTGTTTTCGGTTACGACTGGAGCAGAGAGAGCGCAATCTGCGGTCTCTGATTTGCCTGGCTCAGAATGCTCTGGGAAGCCTGCTGCAGGATGTTCTGCTGAGTCATGGCCGCGGTCTCGGTGGCGAAGTCGGCATCACGGATACGGCTTCTGGCATCGGAGACGTTTTCGGAAACGTTGGTCTGGTTTCGGATGGTGGATTCAAGGCGGTTCTGCACGGCACCCAGCTCGGCTCTTTTCGCATCAATCACTGCCACAAACTTGTCAACAAGCATCAGCGTGCTCTGGGAATTGGCCTGGGTGCTTACATCAAACCCCGTGGCGGTAATGGTTGCAAGAGCTGCCGTTTCATTAAAAGTTTCACAAATCCTGGGACTATAGTATCGAGCTATATTTCATAAGGCTTGTAGCTTCTTTTTCTTCAAATCCCCCTGTTTTCGCCAACAAA
>CACYPY010000089.1 GCA_902776415.1 uncultured Ruminobacter sp. | reverse complement strand
ATTTCCGGGCCTGTAAAAGTAAAACGAGTCCCGTCCGGGGCCTCGGCCACAATGGTATAACTTGTTTTGGAAACTGAACCGGTTCTGCGGTGTACGTGCCTGCCAGGTTTTCCATGCCCTCTCTGCAGGTGTCTGTGATGAGTAACCGTCTTTTCGTCTGTGCTGAGCACGATCGCTTCGGCTGAGACATAATTTCCGGTGAGTCTGGATAACTGGACAGCATACACATTCTTCATGCCATAAAAATGGCACAGCAAAAACAGAAGGGCCATTGCCAGCGGAATAAGCGGAACCCAGCCGGCTTTTTCATAAGACGGCACATTCGAGGTATATAAATCCCCCCGGGAACGCAATGCTGCTGCCAGCCCTGATTCGGTTCTTATCACGGGGAACGCTCCGTAAAAAAAATGTCTTTTGCAACTTCGGAAAATTTCAGCCGTCTGTTAAAAACCGGCCGATGAAACTGAAAAAAATGCCCGCCAGGGTATCAGTATCCCGGCAGTTCTCCGGCCGGTCCTGAAAAACCTGCATTACGAACCCGCCCCGGTAACAGATCCGTAATAACCGAACAGGTTATGAAACTGCCGTACCGTCGCCCCGGCTTCAGATGCTTTCATTTTCACAGGAATGCTGATACCGAAACCGGCTTCCCGGGTTCCTTGATGCGGTTCGCATTCCCGCTCTCCCGGGGATCAGCCCGGAATCTTTGCCAGAACTTCCTTGAGAGCCCCTACCTCACTGGCGGTAAGGGTAACGCCCTTGCCCATTTTTTCATGCTCCGGAGCCCAGTCCCGGATATCGTATTTCGGAGCGGCATCATTCCAGGAAATGAGATTTACCTCCTTCCTCCAGCCCTTGGCGTTTTCTGAAAGAACTCCGATATGTTCCTTGATTTCATACTTGATGTCAGCCATAAAATATTCCCTGATAAAACCTGATTCCCACAAAACGGGCACCAAAAAATGACTGCTTCCATACTCTCCCGCCTTCCGGAAAAACTCCGCATCCGGAGGAACGGAACATGATGAAGCGCACCAGAAAAACTTATCCCATAACAAAGTCGCTGTAAAGAATATCCGCCTCATTCACCCGAAAACAATGCGTTTCATCACAAAATATTTTATGATACAAATACTTTTAAACTCAGATGTGATGCCGGCACCGGCATCGGTCCTATTCGGGCTGCCACAGGATCACGCCCTGCCTTCCGCCATTTACTTCCCGGGATCATTCCCTGCCACAGGGTTTCACGTTCTGCCGCGTTTTACCAAAAGTTCCCGAAGTTCCTGCATGCTCTCTCCGATCCTGGCCATGTCCGCAAAAAAGACTCCGGCTCTGACACCGTCTCCGCTTTCAAAGGAAATGATACCGGGGCCGGAGCTTTCCCCCGGTTCTTCACTCCCTTTCATCACCCGAATGTTCCCGTCCGTCATTTTCTGCAAACCCCGCGTGCTCCGTATTCCCCGCATCTCCCTGTTCAGGGGATAGACAAGCCAGACCTCCGGAGTGTCGTATTTTTTTGCATAAACATACATCTGATACATGTCGCTTTGTGAGATACCGTAATTCCGGCCCGGATCATTGACGAGACTCTTCCACTTCGTATCCAGAATCACGCGGGTTCCGTCATTCCTGGTAATCACCATGTCCGGACGGAGCGCAAACCGGGAGGGACTGTCAAAAAGATAAAAGCTCCGGTCCTGTACCGAAAAATCCCACCCGGAATCCTGAAGCTCCTTCCGAAGTTCCCGGGCAATAAAGGCCTCAAAAAGCCGTTCCACGGGAAACAGAAATGACAGAGCCCGGTCTCCGCCGGAAAACGGCGCAAAGCTCCGCTGCCCCAGAAACACTTCAGTCCAGCGCATAAGATCCCGGTATTCTCCGCTGCTGCGGTCATGGCGTTCGGTTTTTGCCTCCGAAAAATCCTTCGCAAAATTCCGTGAGGCCGGAATCATCTCAAAAGCCCCGAGAAGCCGGCTGGCCTCCCTCTGATTTTCCAGACTGCCGGCAACCGCTCGCAACCTCTCCAGAGCCGCCCTGAGAAGCCGGTTCTCCGCCCTGTCGGAGATGTATTCCTCATAACGGACATAGAAGCGTTCCCCGTGAGCGGCATTTCTTCTGAGATGCTCCCCGAAAATAATCTTTCCCCTGAGAAAAGACAGATTCCCCTCCCTCTCGGCATATGCCGACTTAAGGCCGTGCTTAACCAGATCCCGCACTGCGCCGAGGTACATGCCAATAAAGATCTCAAAAAGAGGCATCCGGTCCGTGCCGAGCCCTGCCTCTCTCAGGAAATGTCCCGGAAAATCCCCGAGGCTCTGCAGCATGCGGAGCAGGATACGCCGGGTTTCCCGGCACGAGGTTTCAGAATCGGCCGCGGCGTCAGAATCGGATTCTGCCGGGAAATCCATCTTCGGAAGCACCTCTATCTGATACCCTCCGGGAATCGCGATAACTCCGGCAAAATTCGTTACCGTTATGACCGGCCCCAGATTCCTCCTGAAGCCGATTTTCAGAAATTCCGGAGTTCCCGGTGAGTCCTGATTCCCGCCGGAGTTCCTGACAAACTCCTCCAGTTTCCGAAAATCCGCTTCGGGAAGAAAAGGATATTCCTCCCGAAAATCCGGATTGCAGGTGATGATGTCGAATTCCCTTACCGTCAGAAGCTTTTTCATGTCAGATGCCGGAACCTATCAGCTTGTAGCTCATGATTTCCGTAAAGGCCGAATCCTGAATACGATACTTCCGGGAAGGGAGATCAATATCGGGAACCCCGCTGAACACCGATTTCACCCGTAATTCCTCATCATCAATAAACCTGTAGCGGGAATCCTTGGCATTATCCCCCAGCACCAGCTGAATTTTGGAGTAATCTTCATGGAAATACTCCTGAAGAAGCGGAATCACCCTGTTTTTAAAAATCCTGGCCAGAGTTTCCAGAGTCGGACTCTCGCGGAGAGGAACAAAAAACGCGTGTCCGATGGTGTGCTCCCGGTCATACAGACACTCAATGCGTTCATTTATTACCTCAAGGATGCGGGCCACACTAATCTCCGTTCCGGACACCGTGATTCTGTCAGCGGAAAGATTTCGGAGCACTTCGGGATTCGCCCGCATCTCCCGGAAATCAAAGCGGCGTCTTAATGCCGTATCCAAAAGGGCTATGGAGCGATCCGCTGTATTCATTGTTCCCAGTATGAACACATTGGACGGCACCGAGAATCTGCTCCCGGAATACGGCAGCGTTGCCTCCAGAGCCTCTTCGGCTCCGGCCCTTCTGCTATCCTCAATAAGGGTAATAAGCTCCCCGAAAATTCTGGAGATATTGCCGCGGTTGATTTCGTCAATGATGAAAACAAAGGGAGCTTCTTCCTGCCGGATATCCGTAACCGCAGCACCGCCATGCCTCCGGAGAATCCCGGAAACGCCCTGAGTTCCCACAACATCCAGAGAAAACAGGGATTTTCTGGGCATCTGCAGACGGCCCTCCGGCAGAAACTCCCCCATATCCTGATCGATGTCCCGGACCAGCCATTCAACGGCACGTCTCCGGGGATAGTCCCCCGAAGAGGCATCGTATTCATAGTCGCCGGAAATTACTCCGACGGCATCGACGGATCTGCTGTTCTTCGCAATAATAACGATGTCCCCGATATCCATTACGGATCTGAAATCGGTCAGCATGCATCTTGCGCTGGCGGAAAGTTCTGCCGTCCCCGTGAATTCTCCGTCCGGCGCATCATGGAATTCATACCACCCCAGACGAATCTCGTTTCTGGCAAAACACTCCCTTTTAAGCTCCGTCATGCCGGTACCGCCCAGAAGCATGCCCCAAATACGGGGATTTTTCTTTATCGGCGTTTTCCCGGATTGTCCGATCCGCACCTGTCCGGCCCTTTCGCAGAAGTTTTTGAAAATGCCGTTTTCCAGCCGGTACATAAGGCCTCCCTCCGTATCCGGCACCGGTCTGATTCCCTCAATAAACTCTTCATAGCCACAGGACTGATGAAAGGTCATGAAGTCAATGCGTCCGGACTCGCGGAGCTTCCGGAAACGATCAAAGACCTTCCGATACGGTTCCTTCATGACGGTTTCGGGATCCTTTCCTTCGCAGATGGCCACGGCATAATTAACGGAGTGATAGGTTTTTCCGGTACCGGGAGGACCGTACAGAATCAGGTTACGGGGAAAATCCGGCTGTATCCGTTCCGAAAGCTTTGGGGTAACCGGAGAACCGACCGGCAATTTTCCCTCTTCAATCAGCATCCTTATGGCCCCGGCAACCGGCTCCCGCATTTTCCAGGAAAATACGCCGCCCCGGGCTCTGTCGCCGACATCCCGGCCGATAAACAGCACCGGCCATAATTTCTTCTTCCCGTCAGTAATATCCCGGACGACCTCGCATCCGGTTTTTCTGACAATCGCTGCGGCCACGGCAACAAGGCACCCCAGATAATGTCCGGAGTGATGACCGTAACGCTGCCCCATCTCACTGCAGGTACCCTGATGATCCGGCATCTGATACAGATCGTACAGTGCCTGAAGGCCTTCTTTCCTTACCAGGGATTCATCCAGAAAAAGATCATGGTACTCCTGCGCCGTAATTCCCGGATCATACTCCGAAATACAGGGCCACCATTCCTGATTCGCTTCGCTGCCTGACATTGCCCGCCTCCCCAAACTGTATAATACCTATAAAAAACATCCTTGCGGGAACATGGCAGAATTTCATTTTCTGACTGTGCCACAGGAAAACCGCCTCCGCCCGGAAAACGCCATCCCGGGCTTTTATGCCGATTTTGACTTTATCGGAAACAGAACTTCACGGGGAGTACGGGGATTCATGCCGATGTGTCCGTATCCCGATTGGAGGTACTCCGGAAATCAGCAGTTCCCGGTGTAGACGTAATCGAGATTCTTCCTGGCAATTTCCGCAAGACGATACACGGTTTCGACCCCGGTGGCCTTTCTGTCAATCATCCGGAATCTCGGGAAGAATCTGGTAACGTGAAGCGGAATGCCTTTCCCGATAACCTGACCGGATGCATCCCGAAGGCCGGACACCCATTCCGAAAGCTCCTCAATCTCGGTCTCGGAATCATTCTCGCCGGGAATTATCAGAGTGGTGAGTTCCACATGGCAGGAGGTTACGGCCCGGGTGATAAAGCTTTTGACCATTTCCAGATCCCCGCCCATAAGCCGGCGGTAGCAGCGGGGATCAAAGCTTTTAAGGTCAATGTTCATCGCGTCAATGTGCGGCAGAAGCTCGTCCAGCACCTCCGGAGTCGCTGTGCCGTTGGTGACCATCACATTGAGCATTCCGGCCTCATGCACCAGCTTTGCGGTGTCCCTGACATATTCGTAGCCAACCAGAGGCTCGTTGTAGGTGTAGGCGACTCCGATATTTCCCCGGGGACCCAGTCTTTCCGCCGCAATGACCAGCTCTTCCGGAGGGACAATTCTGGAAAACTTTCCGCTTAAAGCTTCCTCCGACCAGGAAATATCGAAGTTCTGACAAAAGGGACAGCGAAGATTGCAGCCATAGCTTCCCACCGAAAGAATCATGCTGCCGGGATGAAAACGGCTCAGGGGTTTCTTTTCAATCGGATCCAGGGCAAAACCGGTGATTTTGCCGTAGGACAGGGAAACGGACTTACCATCTCTGAAAGTCCGGACTCCGCAGACTCCGGTTTTTCCTTCTTCCAGGTCACAGTGTCTGAAGCAAACCCCGCATCTCATCCCGATTCTCCTCTCGTGAAGCCCTTTCCGGGGCCGCCATGTCTCAAAAATTCAATACCGCAAAAGAGCAGCCCATTTGTTCAGATTATACACCTGTAAGGATATTGAGAATAATGACAGTTTCAATGCCGGAAATTTGATTTCGGAGAATGGAAAAGGGCAAACCTGAAATAACACGGACACACCGCTTCGGAGTTTTTTCAGGCTGTCTTTTGATGCGCCGGAGGATGTATCCTTCCCGAAAACAGAAGAATCTTTTATTATCTGCGGGATAACCCGACACAAACGAATCCGGAAACACCAAAACAGAGAGACTGCCCCGGAATATGAATTTGACACATTCCGGATATTCTCGCGGGAACAGCATACGCCGTACCTGAAATCAGGTAAAATCACCGTGCCCCGACAAACACAGGAATCAGAGCATGACAAGAAGACACCGCGGAATAATTACCAGGAAGGCCGCGCCGGAAATGCCCGGAACAATTTTTGACGGACACGCGGCAGCTTTCTACCGGGACTCCCCGCAGGTCCGGAGCTTCATGGAAGGAGATCTCTGCGACTATACGATTGCCATCACCGATGAAGGCCGGGAGGCGGTGCACATTCTTCCTCCCGCCGGACGCGGTCCCAACAGTCCTGAAGCCCGGGCCTTCGCCGGACTCCCGCCGCTTCCCGGGGAAGACAGTCCGAAGCCGGCAGCGCAAGAACCGGCCTCCGGCGCTTCCCCGGCTTCGGACTCCTCCGAAAACTCCGGGGACTCCGGAATGCACCCCGTGTACCGGGAATTCCGCAGCATTCTCATTGCCCGGGATACCGATGTCCGGGAGTTCGAAAACCGGTTTTCGGGAGACCGCAGGCTGTTCCTCAGCATTCCGTACCACTTTTCCTGCTCCCCCGGAATGCCCTGTTCCCGCAGCATGGTGGAACGGCATCTTCTGTCCCTGGCGGAAAGCATGGGATTCAATGCGGTACTGTCCAACGGTTTTTCCGGTCCGGGGCACCATAACCGGAAGCCGATCCCTACCCTCCCGGAAATGTACGGCACTCCCGAATCCGACAGCATTGCCGCGGAGCTGGAATGGATTCCCGAGGAGGAGAACGGCGATGACGAAGACGCCGACGAGGATCATGACAGTTCCTCGGTAATCCGGGTATATCACATTGAGGCGGTTCTGGGATATTTTGCTGAAATTGCGGAATACACGGACGACGCCGCTCTGGCGCAGGAAAGAAACCGGAAATTCTACCGCAAAAAAAATCTGATTCTGGAGGCCTTTAACAAACACCGGGCGGTAAAGGCCACCGGTCAGCGGGCAGTTCTGGTCATCGCCATCATCGGGATCACCCTGGTGATTCTGCTCCTGTGGCAGCTCTGGAAAGGCGGAAACTATCTCCTGTACCAGATCTTCGGATGAAGGTCAGAAAGAATCCCTCCGGAGGATAAGCCAGGAGGATTGGGCCTCGTAGCGCCCCCAAACAGGAACCGCCAGGATTTATTCCCCGGTCATCACTTCCGAAGACGATTCTCAGTCATCAAAACCGGACACCCGGAGACAGTCAGCCTGCTTTTTGGTTTCCTCGGCAACAAAACCGGCGGAATTAATCTGGTCTATGCTTCCCAGATTGACCTGATACAGGTATTCAGCCATCAGATCCCGATACCTGATCCAGGCTCTCTCGGCCTCCCTGAGCTTCTTCTTGCAAAGCTCCACGCCGCTGCCTCCGGTAATTTCCCTCCTGGCCTCGCAGTTTTTCATGGCTGCCTTGTAATTGGCATTCAGCTTGCGGTCATAATGCTTTGTGGCCATGGCAGTGCACTCGATTATATCGGTATTGGATTCGGCCATATCCATGCATTTTTTGTATCCGACCACCTCCTGCCTGAAGGCAGTATCGGAATCAGCAAGAACTGATGAACAAAGAATGGCTGCTGACAGCAGCACGGGAATTCCGGAAAATTTCATGGAAACCTCTTAATGACAGAAAAAACAGAACTGCACCGGATAACGCCGAAAGGATGCGAACAGCCCGGAAATGGCAAATCCGGACTCCTGATCTCCCGGTTCCGAACCGGATTACTCGTTTTCCTCTTCATCCGCAGCTTCAAGATATGCGGCCTGATTCCTGGTGGTATCCGCCACAAAGTCGGAGGACTCAATCAGATCCATGGATGCCACGGATCCCCCGTTAACCTGGGACAGATACTCCGCCATAAGATCCCGGTACTTAATCCAGGCTTTTTCTGCCTCCTTCAGCTTTGCCTTGCACTGTTCCGCAGCGGCTTTTCCGTCATCCTCGGCTCTCGCATCGCACTGCTTCATGGCAGCCTTGTAATTGTCATTAAGCTTTCTGTCGTAATATTTGGCCGCAAGGTCAATGCATTCGACAATATCGCGAGTGGCTTCTGCCCTGTCAGCACACTCTTTGTACCCGGGAACCTCCTTTTCATAAGGATTGTCAGAATCCGCCACTGCGGAAGAACACAGGAAAACGGCGGACAGCAGCGCCGCAACACCGGAAAATTTCATAAAAGCCTCTCAGTCAAACCCTGACACCGAATGAAAACAGCATCGGACAAAAATACCGGGCATGTTTCCGGATTCAGGTTGCAAAACCGCAGTGCGTCACGAACACCGCTTCCGGAACCAGGCCTCTCATGAGCATTATAGTATCTGTAAGCGGAAACTGAAAAGATGACTGTAAAAAACAAATCAGGACAAAGAACCAAAACCATTCACCGAAAAATCCGGTTCACAAGATTGACACAGTGAACACACCGCCGACGGGATCCGGAATATTAAAACGGCAAAACGGGGGTTAATGTCCACGTTACGGATTCCCCGCACCGGACTTCCCCGAACGGCGGAATCTGACTGCTCCCCGGTTCTTAAAAATCCGGAATTCATTTGCCGGAGTTTCTCCTGCCGGAATCCAAAAGTCCGTTCACCAGAGCCACCGCCCTGTCGAACCTGCTGTTGTAGTCCCCGCTTATCACCTCAAAATCAAATCCCCGTGAGCGATAAAGCTCCTTTATCATTTCGCTGTACTTTCTGCGGTCGGCGGCAATTATCTCACTGCGATCGCCGTCCTGTACCCATTCCACATCAGGCTCCAGAAAAAGAATGAGATCGTAGCTGTTAAGAGCGGCGATGGCATCTGCCAGGAGGCGGTTTCCTGCGGAGATTCTCCTGCCATCTCCCGCACCCGGATTTCCGGAATTTTCCCCGGCACCGGCTCCGTCTCCCAGAAAATCCATGAAGAAGCGGGTTATGAGACAGTCGGTATCAACGAACAGTACCTTGTTGGCCTGCCCGGTCAGCAGAAGTTCCCGGTTCCTGTGCTCAAGAAGGATCCTGGTGAAATCCTCGGGCAGCATCCAGACATCGGTTCCGGAAAGCTCCGAGAGATCCCTGCCCACCTCCTCGAGATAAACCGTGCGGTAATAGTTGGCAAGATTGATGGTCAGGGTGGATTTTCCGGAGCTTTCCCCGCCGGTTATCAGCACCTTTTTCACATACCAGGATCTCACCGGCTGCGGCATCCAGTCCCAGTGCCCGTAAACATCATTCCTGATGGCGGTGGAGTTATATGAGTTCCGGGGAAATACCACAAAAGCGGACTCCTCGTAGCAGGTATTCCAGAAGCTGGTTTCGTCGTAGTCACTGCCGCAGAACACGACATCAGGAGACTTTCCGATCCGCTCCCTGACTTTCCGGGCATCCTCCGTCCAGAGATCCTCCGTGTAGTCCTCCTTGCAGGTCAGCCGGTCTTCAAGAGGGATGATTTTCACATTCCCGAGATGCCGGGTAAGTGTATGGATCCATCTTATCTTCACTCTGAGCGGCACATCGGACTCATGATTTCTCCAGGAGATGACGATATAAAGCTCCCTGCAGAGCCCGGCCGCCCTGATAATGCACTCCAGATGACCCAGATGCAGGGGATTAAAACAGCCGCCGTACATCCCGACACCGTATTTCTTTCCGTTTGTCACCTTGAAACTCCCCTCTCAGGCCCCTGCCGTGTCATGTCCGATCTTCGCTTCCGGGGCGGTCATACCGCCGGAATTCTGCCGTGCCGCATTCCGGTACCAGGAGATCAGCATGATAATCGCATTTGCCAGAAACACGCACCACATCAGAAGAACGGCGATACTGGCCCCCTCTCCGGTCAGCGCCCAGACCCACATGACCACCGACACGATGTCAACAAAAATCCAGATCGCCCACTGTTCCGCGAATCTCTTTATCATAAGAATCTGGGCGATAACGGACAGCACCGTGGTCATACTGTCCGCAAAAGGCAGACTGCCGCCAATAAGGTCCAGGAACCAGCCATATCCGGCCACGGCAAGAATGCAGACAAGAAGAAGCCGGAGAGACTGCCGGAGCGTCATTCTTTTCATAATGACGGCTGTGGCAGCAGGGTTCATGTTCCGGCTCCAGAGGATCCATCCCAGGATATTGGTGGGGAAATAGTAAAGCAGATTCAGCATGACATCTCCGTAATACCCCGCCAGCCAGGCCATATACGCATAGAGAACGGTATTCACGGTCCCGAACAGATAACTGGACAGCTTTCCCATGCCGCAGAGAATCACACAGATAACCCCGGTAACCGCGGCAATGATGCCGACCGGAGAATCCCCCTGATACAGGGATACCCCCAGAATGACCGCAACGGAAAACCCCATCCACAAAGCCTGCCAGGTTTTCCAGCCGGAAAACTCCCGCCTTAACGCGGATCCTGCTCCCATAAAATGATTCCCCTATTTAATCAGTGCGTGCCCGTCTCCCGGATACCGCATGCCATTAATTTCCTGATGCAATAAAATTATGCTGTGCTGCGACATTGTCTTTGCGATTCACATGATAGCACAAATAAAAACCGCATCCGGATCGGCTGTTTCGGATAAAAATTCAGGTACTGTCATATCGGGAATCCGGAAACAAGCCGAGGTCGCAATTTCAGACGGTTCATTTTTACATCATTGCAACGCCCCGTAAATCTTAAGACTTCAGGTGGAAACACTGCTGTCTCCGGAATCCGGCCGAATACCGACGGGTACCGCCATCAGGGAAGAACAGTAAGTGAAAGCCCGGCAATTGAACTTTTGCCGTTACACTGCAAGTATTTTCAGGAGTTTTGTGGTAAAACTGAACGAAGCGAATCCAAAGAGCATAATGAACGGGAGATAAGAATATGGGAATGCCTATTCTTGGCGAAGCAGCCATTGACAGACTTCCTTTTGCAATGACCGGTTTTTCATCCATAAGGAATTCAGGATGCCTGTATGCTGACAAAACAGCAAAGATAAGATTGCTGGCAAGAATTAAAGGTGCCCCGGTATTTCTCTCCCGCCCCCGCAGATTCGGAAAGTCGCTTCTGGTTTCCACCTTTGAATCGCTGTTCTCCAAAGGCCTTCAGAACTTTAAAGGGCTGGCCATCGATACCGGTGATGAGAAATGGACTGACAAAACCTATAAGACAGTGCGGCTTGACTTTTCGCAGTATGCAAACTTTTCATGCGAAGAATTAAGTAAGCGCTTTGCTTTGGATTTGGCTGACAGCTTTGAGGATACAGGCAAAAATCCGGCCACAGACGAACATGGAAATTATTATCCCCCTGAATATATACAAAAGTGTGGTGCTTCTTATTGATGAATACGACAGTCCCATAACCCATCACATTCATGATGTGAGCGAGAGAGATAAAATCATAGCGGTTCTGGCAGGTTTTTTTGCCACAATTAAATCATATGAACCGAAATTCCGCTTTGTCTTTATTACCGGCATTACCAGAATCGCCCATGTCAGCCTGTTTTCGGTATTCAACACTCTTAAGGACATTACCTGCGATGATGATTATGCCACGCTTCTGGGAATCACCGATGCGGAGCTTCATCACTATTTTGATCCCTACGTCAGAAATGCCGCCGCCGTGCTTGATATGTCCGTTTCCGATGTTTATGAAAAAATGAAGACGGTTTATGACGGCTTCCAGTTTTCCATCGATGCCGCGGAAACG
>CACYPY010000088.1 GCA_902776415.1 uncultured Ruminobacter sp. | reverse complement strand
AATTTGTTAATTAATACTGATTAATTAATGTTTGTAAAGTACCATTAATGATTCTGATTTGTCTGTCAGGAACTGACTTTTTGCACCGCACTCATACATTATCCACCTTACGAGAAGGAATTCACTCTAACATTGAATTTTTCAGTTTGATTATTCCACAGATTATTGATGAAGTAAACGGAGAACATCTTGTACCAGATATTAAAGTGATCGAATCTGCTGATTCAATGATTAAAAATCTTAAAATGATTGCAGATGATGAAACAAAAAAGAACATTATTTGCAAAGCAATGGAATCAAACCCATTTAATGAAAATCTATACAAATTCTGTCTCAAAGAATACGGTACTTATGCAAAGGATATCCTAGCTGTTGGTGATACCTTCAGCGTTGACATTCCCTCAATGATTGATGTAGACATGCGAAATATCTACAACGAATCAATTAAGGATACTGAAACAGAGCTTCTTCATTTAAGAAATACAATTTTAGAAAAACTCAAAATTTATGGATTGACTAATTGTCAAACAATCGAACAAATTGATAGCGATCTTAATGAAATTGTTAGACAAAAAATCGAACAAGAGTTAACTACAAAAAGCACACTAACTGAATTAAGAAAACTCAAAGACGATATTGAACTTTTTCAAAAGAATAATGAATTACCTGCATTACCAGCAGTTTCGTTAATCGAAAAGAAAATTGAAAAAGAAGAAATTAAAGAAGAACTATCATCTGTAAAACATAGCAACATAAATGAGTTATCTACTTCAATATCCAAACTACAGGAAAAAGGATATGATTTAAATACCATAGATGAGCAAGTTAATTTAAAATTTAATGTATCATCATTAGTGTATTTAAATGTTTTAAAAAATGTACTTAATTTTAAAGGCAGGGCTACTCGTAAAGAGTTTTGGTCGAGTTTCTTTCTGTTTAATATTGTGGCATTACTTTCAAGTGTAGCTATTCAAATAATGTTAGAGGACTACCAGCGCGATTCACCTATGATCTTTATTCCATTTTTAACCGCTTTTTTATTATTACAGTCTGTAGCCGTGCGAAGATTGCACGATGCTAATTTTTCTGGATGGTGGCTAATTTTATTCCATGTATTATATCCATTAGAATTTGTGTTATGGATATTATTGACCCTTGCGAGTACCGATGATAATAAATTCGGTCCCAAGCCAAAAATATAACCAATTTTAGTTTCGCATAATTAAATTCAACAGCTTTGAATCTAGGTATATACCAAAGCAGAACCTATTCAAAGCTGTTTAAACGAGATTTGCACTATATTATTTTATTATTAAGTAAACACTATCTTATAGCAAATCATTGTGTGTATCATTTCCATATCCACGTCTTAAGGTATTCCCTGATCCTGAACGCGCAGAAATAAGGAAAGGTGATAATTCCCCCCGCCTTTCCTATATTAAAGTCTCCCAGCTTTATGCCATGATGGATATCGCTGTAATTATCGCTTCTGATAAGCGTTGCCAAAGACTTTGATCTTTTGTCGTTGGACTTAACCTCCACCGGAATAAGCTCATTTTGCGTTCTCACAAAAAAATCCTCCTCCAAAGTGGAATTCTCCTTCTTGTAGTAAAAGAGCCCCAAGCCCTGCTTTACAAAGGCTTCTGCCACAAAGTTTTCATAAAGAGCTCCCTTATAAACCCCAAGATTCCTGTTTGCCCTTAAGTCCTCCTGAGCTTCATCATCCAGAGCCGCTACCAAAAGACCGGTATCGGGATAATAGAGTTTAAACCTGGACATGTCCTCATTTCCCTTAAGAGGCAGTTCCGGAAAATTCAGGCAGTGGCAGGCAACAACCACTCCCGCATCAATAAGCCATTCAATGCATCCGGTATATTCGCGGGATCGGGCATTTTTACTCACCATATTAAACTGAAACTTTTTGTTCTCACGAGCCAGCTGCACGGGAACTGAGCGGTAAACACTCACAATTTTGGTCTGATCCAGACCTTCCGCATACTTGCGGATATCCTCCTCGTAATCGAGACGGATCTGCCGCTGGAGTTCCAGAGAGCCAGAAAAGTTTCCAGACTCGATGTACCTCCTGACAACCTCCGGCATCCCCCCTAAAACGCAATAATCCAAAAAAAGGCTTTTCCACAACGTGATTTCTGTAGCTGAAAACGGTCTTAGATCAATCATGTGCTCAAGTATTTCCCGGATCTGCTCCTCCCTGTAGCCTTTGGCCCATAGAAACTCTTCAAAATCCAAAGAATGCATTTCATAATCTGTCTTATTGCCCACACTATTACTGTGGATTTTCTTGTAATTAATCCCCAAAAGAGAACCGCTGCAAATCACATCATATCTGCCATCTTCTCTGAAGGCCTTCAGCGTTGTGGCAATATCGGGATTTTCCTGAATTTCATCAAAAATAATAACAGTTTCACCAGGAATAAACTCCTTCATCGGATCTATAAAGGTGATTTTTTTAATAACTGTGGCAACATCATACCCGTCATCGACTATACCGAGAAACTTTTTCTCAAGTGCAAAATTGATGTATACAACCGAATCATAATTCTCTTTTGCAAAACGCAATACCGATGCGGTTTTTCCGGTCTGCCGGGCCCCCTTTACAATCAGCGGTTTATGTTCAGGATCCCTTTTCCAACTGGTAAGATATTCATCTATCTTTCTTCTCAGATACATTTGCTTCCTCCGATAACAGTTCAGATATGGCAAGCAGGTATTTTTCGAAAACGGCAATTCTCAGGTTATCTGATTCATTTCATCCAACACCTATCAGAGATTGAACTTTCGGTATTACTTTCTCATTTCATGAGCAATAATTTTATGAAATCTTCACTTTCCTGATACGAAGCTGCAAAATCCTCCTCCATCTGAAACATCATTTTGTGGTTCCCCGATCACTTTTCATAAAGGATATTACAACACTGTCTCACATAACATGCGGCAAATTTAGCATATCTATAACATTATTATGAGCCATACTTTTGACATTTTACACATTTCATGAGCGATCGTGAAGTTACCCCTTCACATTTTTCACATAATACAATTTACGACAAATCTCGGAGGACAAATAACAGCGACAGCACAATTCTTTTTGGCCAAGGACAAAATATGGATGACCTCCTCCAGAACATATCAATAGGAACCTTATCAATAACTTGTCTCCTGCCGGGCTTCCTCTCCCCGAAACGCATATTTTTCAGAAAGAAACTGCTATCTGTGGTAGACTTGCCATGTCCGCCGCAGTCAGCGACCGCGGCCCCGCCATCACGCTGTTAGTACCGATTATCATGCTGAAGCTTGTTATTTTTCTGATTATTACCCTGACGGTGAAGTACGTCCTTTGGTTCATGGTTACCAACCCGCAAAGGATCTTTGGCAGAGAAGATATTCCCGGCCCCGCGGAACAGAAAAAACTCTATCTTCTGGGAGTTTTTCAGCTGGCTGGCTATGTGGGACGCGACATCAACGTGGACACTCCGGGCAGAAACCGCGTCGTTGCCGAATATATAAGGCGCCTTACCGGTAACGGCGAAAACACCGAGCTCTGCATCAATGCCTTCAATACCGGCCTTTCTCCGAATTATCAGGTTACCTCCGGCATCAGATTTATCCGCGCCTCCGAAAAATATTCCGGAAAAAGGGTAAATCTGGGCATTCTCATGAATTTTATCGTCACTCTGGCTCTCAGCGACGGCATCCTCACCGATCGCGAAAAAGCCAGACTTCAGGAAATCGCCGCCCTGCTGAACTACCCTTCTTCCAAGCTTACTGCCCTGCTCGAGGAATGCAATATCATGAAGGAGTGGCAAAGCTTCAGGGACAGCGAGTACGGCAATTTTACCGGCAGCTACAGCAGCTCCTCCGGAGGAAGCGGCTACCGGGACGGATTTTCCGGGAACGGCGCCTATGGCGAAAGCTTCGGTCAGGGCTCATCCTACAGTGATGGCTCCTACTATGACAGCGGCTTCTCCGGTACCGGGGAAAACTCAGGCACAGACAGCGGCGGTTCCTGGAACCGGGACAGCTCCTCCGGATATACCTGGCAGGAATCACAGGCTCTCCGGAAGGCCTTTGAAATTCTCGGGGTTCCTGAAAATGCCAGCCCCCGGGATATCAAAAGAGCCTATCACCGGATGATCAGGAAATACCATCCCGACATGATAAAGGCCCGGGGACTTCCCGAGGAAATGTCGCAGATTTATGCCGACCGGGCTCAGGAAATCAATGACGCCTACACCCTGATAACCCGGAACAGAGGCGATATTTCCTGACGGAGATCCCACTGCCGCGGAATTCCGCCGGAACCGTTTTCCCGAAAAAATCCCCATCCTCCATGTCTGATAAAATGCACCTCAAATTTCGGAAATGCCGCAGCTTAACATCACGGGATACTGTGCTATACTCACTTGTCTGAACTGTTTTTACACCATTATGAATACGGGTTTCCCGAAATGTCTCCTTATTTAACAGCCATACTAATCGTCGTGGGATTGTATATTTTCGATAAGATCCGCAACCTGAACCTGGGCGGCAGTTCCTCCGGAGGAAGCTTCATGGACGGCGGAACCTCCACTCTCAATGACCGGGAAATCCACAATCTTTATCTCAGCGGTGTTTTTCAGCTGGCCGGATATATAGGCAGGAGCACCAGCAATGACAATCCCTACCGTAATGCCATAGTTCAGGATTATATCCGGCAGCTCTCCACCTCTCCGGAAACCGCAGAGCTCTGCCAGACGGCCTTCTTTGCCGGATTCGCAAAAGACTACAATCCCATGAACGCAGTACGTCTTCTTAACAGATACAACAGCTTCTCCGGGCAAAAACCCAATATCAAGTATCTGATGAATTTTGTGGTAACCATCGCCCTGTGTGACGGGGTAATCTCATCAGTGGAGGATCGGCGTCTTAACGAGCTCTGCCAGCTTCTGAAGTTTTCAAAAAGAGATCTGAGGCGCATGATCGATGAATGTCGCAGAATGCAGTCCTGGAAAAACTTCTCGCCCCATAATGACGAGTTCGCCTACCGCGGCGCCTACGACAACCACTGGAAGGAGCAGCAGGAGCAGGGCTGGAACCAGAGGCAGTACGAGGAACGGAAAAAGCGGGAGGAGGAAGAAAAGCGGCGGCAGGAGGAGGAACGCCGGGCCGAACGGGAAGCAAACCGGCTGATGGATGTGGCAGATGCCTACCAGATTCTCGGAGTTCCGGCATCTGCCTCTGACAACGAAATCCGCAAGGCCTTCCACAAGCTTATCAGAAAATACCATCCCGATCTGGTAAAGGCCCGGGGGCTCCCGGAGGAAATGGCTCATATCTATGCCGACAAGGCCCAGACCATCAACACGGCCTATGAAACGGTGTGCAAAGATCGGGCTGCATGAAACGTCGTTTCCTGACGGTTCGGGGGATACCGAAGATATCCGAACTGTCCGGTTTTTAAGGGAGCTTTCCGAAAATGACCTCTTTTCTGGTATTAATGCTCTTCCTTGGCCTCACGGCCGGGGTAAGTTATCTTTTCCAGTACCTGAATCAGCTGAATCACAATAAGCCAACCTTTGCATACGACGACAGTGACGACTCGCGAACCTTCTCCGGCAGAAACTCGGAATATCTCAACCTGTATCTCCGGGGGGTTTTTCAGCTGGCCGGATATATCGGGAAATGCACCGATGACCAGAATCCCTTCAGGAACTCCGTTATTCAGGGGTATATCCGGAAGCTTGCCGATTCTCCGGAAAACGCCGAAATCTGCAAGACCGCTTTTTTTGCCGGCTGCGACGAGTACTACAATCCCCGGCAGGCCATGCGCTTCTTTGAACGGTACAGCACCTATTCCCGCAGAAAGCCCAACATCCGGTACATGATGAATTTCATCATCACCATTGCACTCTGCGACGGTCGCATCCCGGAAATTCAGCAGGAACGCCTTAATGAAATCTGCGATCTTCTGAATTTTTCCCGTGGGAAACTGGATGCCATGATCAGAGAATGCCAGAGACTTCAGCCCTGGAAAAACTTCGCCCCGCAGGAGGAGGATTTTTCTTCGCGGAGTGCCTATGACTGGAGAGATCAGCAGGAGGAGTACCGGAAACGGGAAGAGAAACGCAAAACAGAAAATGAAAAACGCCGACAACACGGCGATTACAGAAACCGGTATGAAAACCATGATGAAAGCTCCGGAGAGAGCTCTCCGGTCAGCCGCGGGGAATTGGAGGAATCCTGCCGGATTCTGGGAGTGGCGGTTTCCGCTTCCGACCGGCAAATCAAAAGAGCCTTCCACAAACTCATCAGGAAGTATCACCCCGATCTGATAAAAAAGGAGGACCTTCCGGAGGAAATGGCCCATATCTATGACCTTAAGGCCAAAACCATAAACAAGGCCTACGAAACGGTATGCCGGGCCCGGGGTATGTGATACCGCCCCGAAAACCGGAATTCCTCCCCGAACTTCATTTTGGACCACTGATCAAGAATGCCCGAAATATTACATGAAATTCTTAATGTGCTGGCAATTGTCATCTATGTGGCAATAGTGGCTTTTTTGTCGCATCTGTACAACAAGAGCAAAAATCCCGACAGAAAACATAAACCGCAAAACTCCGGCCCCTCAGAAGACAGATACGCAGAATCCAAGGCCGGGGCGGATCCCTTCGCCACAGACAGAAATGACTACATCAATCTGTATCTCCGGGGAGTTTTTCAGCTGGCGGGCTATATCGGAAAATGCACCGACGATCAGAATCCCTACCGGAATGCCATAGTACAGGATTATATCCGCAGAATGGCAACATCTCCGGAAACTGCCGAAATCTGCAAGACTGCATTTTTTGCCGGCTGCGATGAATACTACTCCCCGAAACAGGCGGCCCGCTACTTTGAAAGATACACCACCTGGTCCCGGAAAAAGCCCAATATCCGGTATCTTATGAACTTCATCATTACCATTGCCCTCTGCGACGGCCGGATTTCAGAGGTCGAAGACGAACGGCTGCACGAAATATGCGATCTGCTCAGTTTCCGCTACCGCGACCTTAACGCAATGATTGATGAATGCCGAAGACTGCAGGCATGGAAAAACTTTGTCCCGGATTCGGAGGAATTCACTTCCCGGGATTCCTATGACTGGAGCGGGCAGCAGGCCGAGGCCAGAAGACGCGAGGAACAAAGGAAACAGGAGGAACAGAGAAAACGGGAACACTGCTCCGGACAGGAGCACAGCACCTCCGGGGATGACAGCAGCGGAGATGCCTGGAATCCGAATGCCCCGAAAGACGCCTTCCAGGTTCTCGGCGTGCCGGAATCCGCCTCCGAACGGCAGATCAAAAAAGCCTTCCACAAGCTTATCAGAAAGTACCATCCGGACCTGCTTAAGGGCCGGGGACTTCCCGAGGAAATGTCTCAAATGTACGCCGACAAGACCAGGATCATCAACGAAGCCTACGAAACCGTACGAAAATACCGTAATTTCTGAGCTCCGCCTGATTCAAAAAAGAACTCCGCAAACTAAAAACTAACGGAACCTGAACCCTGAAGGGAGGGACATGACCGCCGGAACCATCTGACTGTCACTGTAATTGTACCATCCGGAATCCTTTATGTTTTCCCTGAGTTCCCTGGCCTTCTCCGGCTGACAGGAAACCCCTTCGCCCTTTTCGTACATTTCCGCCATAAGCCCGATAGCCGGAAGGTTGCCCTCCTGGGCGGCTCTGTCCAGATACCGGAATCCCCGGGGCAGATCCGCATTGGTTCCGTACCCGGAATGCAGCATCCAGCCGGCAAGATACATGGCGTCAGGAAGTTTTCTTTCAGCAGCTCTTTCGATATACGGAAAGGCCTTAAGATAATCGGTTTTGACTCCGATTCCATAGAGATAGGCCCGGCCCAGATTCAGAATTCCTTCTCGAAGATCCTTGCTGGCTGCCCTTTCATACATCTTAAACGCCATCTCCGGATCCTTTGCGGTACCGATGCCGTTCTCGTACATAAAACCGAGATTGTTGACAGCCGGAGCATATCCGTGGGAAGCCGCTCTTCCAAACCATTCAAAGGCGCGCTCCGGAGAGCGATCCATCCCGGCTCCGTTATAAAGCAGGATGCCCATGATGTTTTCGGAAAAAGGCTCCCCCTTTTCCGCAGCCTTCTTCAGATACTCAAGTGCCGGCCCGGTGTCCGAAGGATAATAATCAGAAAAAACCTGATACTGCAAAAAACCTCTGAGAGCCATGGCACGGGAATGCCCCTTGCCTGCAGCCTCGTCAAGATATCCCCAGGCTTTTCCTTCATCCCGGGGAAGATCGCGTCCCTTCCCGACCCGGTAAAGCTGCGACATGTAAAAAAGGCCGCTCGGATTGCCGTTTTCGGCAGCCTTTCTGAAGGCGTAAACGATATGGCTGAACATTTCGCCGTTAACCCGATTGCCGGCATCGTATCTGATAATGAAATTGTTTGCGATCCGGGCCCAGGAATCTCCGGAGCCTTTCTCAAAAGCCGTATGACACTCTTTGTCAAGAGATGTAAGCCGAATGCAGTCCGAAAGAGTCATGTCAGCTTCCGCGGAAGCCTGAGAGACAGAAAAAAAAACGCATAAAGACGTCAGTGCCATTAATCCCGCAGCAACGCCATAATTTATCTTCATCATTGCCTTTCTGTATACCTTAAGAACCGGCACAACGGGGGTGCCGCAGGGAAATCGAAATGCCGATCCGCCGAAGTTATGTGTCTTATATCACATTAGCAACGAAAAAAACACCTGATAATTACAGACTGATTAAAAAAGACTTCCGTAACAGACTACTCGGCACCTGCCGGTTACTCCAGCGGAATATCCCTTCTGCCGGTAAAGAGCTCATGATAATGCCCGGGAGCCACGGTGTCGGCTCCGGTTCCGAAAAACTGCGGCCGGTAGAAAAGCACCTTGTAGGGAAAAATTTCATGGGTGGCATGACGTTCGTAGCGATCCATGAGAGCCCGGGCCATTTCGTTATCCCGGGGAGCCCCGCAGCCGTTTTCATAAAGCCCTGACAGCACTCTCTCTGCCGGATAGTACTGGTAGTCCACGGCTCGCGACGACCAGGTGAAGGCATCATGACAGCTCTTGGGAATATATTTCCCTTCCGCATAGCTCCTGCCGAGAAGATACATGGAAACCGCAGATCCCATCTCGGCGCCTTTTCTGAGCCAGTCCACGGCCTCAAGAATCTGCGTCTGTCCGGAGCTTTCCCGATCTCCGAGATAAATCCCGGCAATCCCGGCAGCGGCATCAGCCTCGCCGCTCTCAAAGGCACGGATGAAAACAGTTATATTCCGCTCATTCTTCACCGGATCGGAGATCCCCTCCACTCTGACGTTGCGAATCCCCTGATTAAGAAGGGCCGCCTTGTCTCCCGATTTAATCGCCTTCTCAAAATAATAATCGGAAAGCCTGAGATCACGCTCCGTTCCGATACCTTCGCCGTACATCACGCCGATAGCGTTGTCGGCACCGGGAATTCCGGCCCTGCTGCTGATTTTAAAAAGCCGGAGGGCTTCATCGGGATCAAAAAACGGAGCATTTGAAACCAGCTTAATCCATCCCAGTGCATAGGCGGCATCCGGATCGCCCATTTCCACGGCTTTGGTGTACCACCTAACAGAATCGCCAAGGGAATTAACAACCCCGGTACCGCTGAGATAGCAGTAGCCTATGAAGCTTACTGCCGGAGAAAACCCCTTTTCCGCAGCTCTCATGGCCCAGGAATACGATACCAGGAAATCCTGCTTGATGTCCCCGTCTCCCACCATGTAAAGAAGAGCCAGATAGTACTGCGCCTCGGGAACGCCGTTCAGAGCGGCCAGATGCAGAAGTCTCACTGCCTCGTCATGCTTTTCACTGACATTGCGCAGGTAATACAGGGCCAGTTCGGTTTCCGCCAGGGGATCATGATTTCTGATGGCCAGACCGTAAGCGGTTATTCCCCTGAAGTAACGGCTTCTGTCAGTGGTGTCCTTAAGATAAATGGCACCAATCTTCCGAAGAGCATCACGATCCATTTCATGAAGCCCCCGGGTGCACAAATCCGCCGGAATACCGTCACGAACACAGTCATCCCTGGAAAAAAGACCGTAAAGCATATCCTGCGAAAGAGCCGAGGCTCCCGAGGACGCCAGTAAGGCCGCAAAAAAAATCACCCTTGAAAATCTGGTCATCTGCTAGCACGCCATCCCGATAAAAAATAAAATCCCGTGAGACACCCCGCTCATTGTCTGATTATACCTGTTCAGGAAGGTCTGCCGCGGCAAATATCTCCGGAAAACTTCAAATGACGTTACACGCATAACACCTTGCAGAAAAAAATTGCCGGGAAATCGCCCCGCCTGCTGTTTTTGCGGGGCCCTGCCGCCAAAAACGGCCGGAATCCGGGAAATTTTGTCCTTGATAATTTCAGGAATTCCCATAAACTAACACTCAGGCTTGTTTCTGTTCCGTAATTCCTCATGTGCCGCCATGGATACACTTAACTATTCCATTCTGATAATCGGGCTTTTGCTGTCAGTAAGCATTTTTGCAAGCCGGATATCCTCGATTATGGGACTCCCGGTGCTTTTGCTGTTCCTGGGAATAGGCATGCTCTGCGGTTCGGAAGGGATCTTTCTGAAAATTGCCTTCAACAACTACGACCTGGCATTCATGATCGCCAATATCGCCCTGGCGGTTATTCTGTTTTCCGGAGGCTGGCAAACTTCCCTGAGCACCTTCAGAAACGTTGCCGTCCAGTCCGTGGTGCTTTCCACCGTGGGAGTACTGATAACCTCGGCCATTGTCGGCGGCGCCGCATATTACCTGTTCAAGCTGCCCTTTTATCAGTGCATGCTGGTGGGAGCCATTGTCGGATCCACCGATGCCGGCGCGGTATTCAGTCTTCTCGGCAACAACGGCGTTACCCTGAAAAACAAGGTTGAATCTCCGCTGCAGATCGAATCGGCCACCAACGACCCCATGGCCATCTTTCTTACCATGACCCTGATCAGTCTGATCCGCGCCGAAAACTCCGGCACTGCCGTATCAATGCTTGATGCCGCCGTCTTCTTTGTAAAGCAGTTTGCCTTCGGCACCGGCTTCGGCATTATCTTCGGACTTCTGGCCCGTTATCTTATCAGTATCATAAGCATTCCCACCGGACTTTACACCCTCCTGGTAATCGGCATTGCCTTTACGGGATTCGCCATTACCGCCAGTCTTGACGGTTCGGGATTTCTGGCCATATTCATAATCGGCATGTGCATTGGCAACCGGAGAAACCGTCAGGTGAACTACATTCTCCCGGTACTGGACGGACTGACCTGGCTTTCCCAGATCGGCCTCTTCCTCATTCTGGGACTTCTGGTAACCCCCAGCAGTCTCATGCCCTACATGGGAACCGGAATCATTATCGCCCTGGTACTGACCTTTATTGCCCGGCCGGTGGCGGTGTTTCTGTGCCTTAAGCCCTTTTTTACCTACAGCACG
>CACYPY010000087.1 GCA_902776415.1 uncultured Ruminobacter sp. | reverse complement strand
TGAAATACTCGTTGGGGACTTTAAGATAATCTCCCGCAGGGTCTCCGTCCTCTTCGCGGATCTGATCCAGAGAGGCCAGGGTAAAAAAGCCCAGATGATACAGGAGTGCCGCACCCTGATGGCGATTCAGGACATCATGCTTCGAAGAAATCTTTACCGCTCCCGGAAAAACCACCGGAAGAAGCCGCCTTCGCATAATCGCATTGATGATGGTATTGCGATCCTTTTCGTCTATCAGATTCAGATACCCCGTCAGCTTCTGATAATCAATATCGTTTACAGAGGAAATGTCAATCTTGGGAATTACCTGATAACCGTTATCAATCACCGCATTCACAAAACTGATGCACAGGGTGGCGTTATAAACTGTTTTATCGGCAATCCTGCTGAACCGGGGACACCTTTCCAAATCAACAGATTCCCTGACAAGCTCCAGAACCTCGTCATCCGTAAATCCGGCCAGACTGTTAAGAACAGGAATTTGTGAAAGCTTGGAAGATACAAAGCCGGAAACCGCGGTATCCATGGTAACGGGAAGCACCCCGGTTACGAAAATCCGTTCCACAATCTTCCTTTGATTAAAGTTACGGAGCACATTGTAAAAAGCCCCGATCTCGCCTTCCTTTCTGGCAATATCGGCAAACATTCCGGGATTCCGGCTCAGAATATCATTGGTGAAATTATCGTATTCATCAATGATCACCATAAGCCTCAGAGAATTCCACCGGGAACCGTAATCACTGAGAAAATGCGTAATTATTTTTGCCGGGGAATTAAATACGGTTCTGTCCCCATAGAACATCCGCACCTCATTCAACACAACTTTTTCATTGTTTTTACTCAATTCATATATGACACTCTCCGGATATCTGTTGTAGAAATCACAGATCCCCATTATTACCTGAGCCATAAAAAAATCCATGGTGTCTTCAATGCTGTCGATATTTCTGACACCTGAAAAGTCAAATTTTAAAACACCGTAGGAATTTTTAAATTCCGTAGGATGTTCTAAACAGATCGTCCGCCACAGCAGTCAGCGCTTTGTCATAATAGTACCGCAGGATTTCGGTAAACATTGTTTTGCCAAAGCGACGCGGTCTTAAAAACAAAGAAACCATGGCACCGGTATCTTCATATTTTTTGATAAACTCTGTCTTGTCAATATAAACATAATTTCTTTCTCTGATTAAATTAAAATCAGAAAAAGCCTCCGGCAACTTCTTCATAAAGCACCTCTTAAAAAAATAAACACCCCGCATATGAACAGGATCTTTCTGTTATGCTCATTTTCCAAGTTTCAGCAATTCGGATAAGTAATATCAGAATTACCGCCATACAAGGACTATAAATGCAGTAAATCACGAACTCACAATTTCCTGCATGAAAAACTCTCCGCAGGTGTACATGAGAACACACCGATGCAGATCTGGAGTTACCCTGAGATCGTCATCGGTAACATAGAATTCCAGCTGCTTCCGGGCCTGATCTGCTCCGGAAAAGCCCCCGACACTGCCCCCAACACTGCAACAATCCTTTACGGCAGAGAATACCCCGCAGCCATGTAAAGACCGTACCACTCCTCCCGGGTCAGTGTCACCCGGGACGCAGTGAGCAGATCTGAAAAATGCACGGGATTAACCGTTCCAAGAACCACCTGAAGCCTGCGGTCGAGTCTGAGATTCCAGGCTGCGGCCACAGCCGCCTTCGATACCTGGTATTTTCCGGCAATTTCCTGAAGACGGGCATTCAGAGGGCCATAGCCGGGGTTGTCGATAAAGCTTCCCTGGAAAGTGCCGAACTGCAGCGGGCTCCAGGTCTGAATACGGATATCGTTAAGACGGCAGTAGTCAAGAACCCCCAGGGATCTGCAAAGGCCGTTCTGGGAATAGGTATTGGTCTCCAGACCTTCAGATACCATCGGAGCAAAGGCGAGACTGAGCTGAAGCTGGTTATAGCCGATTTTCTGATTAATCTTCCGTTGCAGATACTCGATCTGCGCCGGATTGCAATTGGAAACCCCGAACTCCCGCACCTTTCCGGAATCATAAAGCTTCTGAAAGGCCGCGGCAATTTCCTCGGGTTCCCAGAGAACGTCGGGACGGTGAATCAGAAGCACATCCAGATAATCGCATCCGAGGCGTTTCAGAATCCCGTCAGTCGCATTAAGAATATACTCCGCGGAACAGTCATAGGCAATGCCCGGCCTGATGCCGCACTTGGACTGGATTACAAGCTCCTCCCTGCGGACCCGTCGGGATTTCAGCCATTCCCCGAAAATGCTCTCGCAGGCGCCGTTGCCGTAGATATCAGCATGATCAAACCATCTGACTCCGGCATCCCGGGCATAATCCAGGAATGCCAGAGCCTCGTCATGACCGCGTCCTGAAAGTCGCATCATGCCGGAAATAATTCTTTGGGAAGCGGAGGATGTTAAAACGTTATTCATGGTGATTTGAACTCCTGTCATCTGTTGGCATCACCTCACAGAATAACAGGATTGCCGGAAATGACAAAAGTTTTTCAGAAAGAGGAATCGGAGATTTTCATCCGGGCACAAAAATGCCCGCCCCCCGGGACCTTATCCCTGAAGGAGCGGGCTTTCAGTCAGAACCGGGTACAGCCCGGTCGTGCGATTTTAGCTGCCCAGAGCAACCATGCAGATTATCATAAGCTGCGGGCTCAGAATACGCAGGAACATGGTGAACGGATACACCGTGGCATAGCTGAGAGCCGAAGCTTCGGAGCTCTTGTACATCCCGTTGGCAAAAGCCAGCGCGGGAGGATCGGTCATGGAACCGGCCATCATGCCGCAAAGCTGCAGATAGTTTACATGAGCCACCTTGTAGGCCAGGATTCCGGCAATAAAGATAGGAATAACGGTTATAAACACACCCATGCCCATCCAGGTCAGACCGTCACCGTACAAAAGGTCATCGAAGAAGCCGTTGGCTCCGGATCTGAATCCCACAATTGCCAGAAAGAGCACAATGCCGATTTCGCGGAGCGCGCTGTTTCCTGCTGCCGGCATAAACCAGTTCATTCTGTTAAAGGTAATGGTATGGCCGTAGCATGCCAGCAGAATAGCCACCACCAGAGGCCCGCCGGCCAGCCCCAGCTTAAGAGCAGCGGGAAGCCCCGGAACCGGAATTGAGAAGCAGCCCAGGCACATACCGAGAGCAAGACCGACAAATATCGGCAGCATCTTAACCTTGGAAAGAGCCGCAGCGCTGTTGCCGACGATCCTGATAACCTCTTCAATGGACTCCGGCCGGCCGACAAGGTTCAGCTGGTCACCGAAGTTGAGGACAGTTCCTCTGTGAGGAATAAAGCCGACACCGGTACGGATTATCCGGGAAATCACCACCTCGTGCCGGGACTTGAGATCCAGCTCCTCAAGGGTCTTTCCGAATACCTTCTCGTTGGTAACCACCACCTTCTTGACCTCAAACTCGGTCCCTTTGGTGCTGAGAGAAACCTTGATGCTTTCGCCGATATTTTCCGCGGCCTTGAGAAGCTTGTCGTCATCGCCCACCAGGTGCAGAATATCGCCTTCCATAAGAATCTCATCGGCCTTGGGCACCATCAGCACGTTGCTTCTCTTGAGACGGGAACAGAGCACGCTGTCATTCTGAAGAGCCAGCACCTCACCGAGCCTCTTTCCGAAATAAAGCGGGTTTTTGAGAACCACGTTCTGAGTGTGCAGCTCCTTATGGCCGCTCTTCTTCATCAGATCGTAACGCTCGCCTTCCTTGGTCACATCGATGCGGAAGATCATTCTGATGATAAACATGGTCAGAATGATGCCGAGAACGCCGAAGGGGTAGGCCATGGCATAGGCCTTGGGAACATTGGCTGAAACAAGTCCGCGGGCATTAAGGTCTGCTCCTGCCAGCGATGAAGCCAGATCGTTTATCATCTGCTGTCCGGCACCGAGAGCGGGAGTGTTGGTAACGGCTCCGGAATAGATACCGATTACGTGATCGATACGCATCCCGAAAAACACATTGTAGCTGGTGGCAATGAGAGAACCCAGAACCACAATCAAAACCGCAAAACTGATAAGCTTGAGTCCGTTGCCCTTCATGCTGGCAAAAAAGCCCGGACCTACCTGAATGCCGATGGTATATACGAAAAGAATAAGGCCGAATTCCTGCATGTAATGCAGAATGTCGTTGAAGGCCACGAACTTGGCATAGTTTTTGACCACATTCGGATCTGTCGACTGCGCCGCACTGGAAAGAGAAACGGCTGAAGGAATCCATCCCATGTACGAAGCCAGCCATCCTACAAAAATACCACCGAAGAGCACGCCACCGATGCCGATGCCGACCCCGCGAATTCTTATATCTCCAAGCAGTATGCCGACTATCGATACCAGGGAAATTAGCACCGTAATCACAGCTATGGTACTGCTGAAATCAAAGAGTCCCATAAACAAGATCCGAGATAAAAAAACAAAGAACAAAACCAGGAATCAGACAACCGAAGAACCGGCAGAAATTCAAAAAAAGACGAACTCGCAGACGAACTCACGGTACTCTGACTGCGGCGTATTTTACAATTTTTTTGAACAAATTAAAACTTTTTGGAAAAAATCCTTTTTAATCGAAAACAGGGAGCATAAACAAAAACACGTCACTGTCGCACCATCCGGGTGCATCCCCCCGGACGTTGCCGGAAAGCACTTCCGCAGCTCCGGGAAAAATCCGGATCTGAAAAGCGGCGAGCATATTTGACGCTTCAGTCCCCGGAAAAGTAAGGTATAATCTACAGGTTATTTTTTTCTCTTCAATTCTGGGTCACTGTAGTTGTATGCAAAATGCTGTAAACAATTCCACGGGATTTATGCCGGGTATCAGGGCACTGTTCCATAACTTCATGGGAGATGCCCCAATCTGGTACAAGCAGTTTATTCTGCTGTGTCTTATCCTGAATCCGCTGCTGTTTGCCGTAAGCCCCTTTCTCTCGGGCTGGTGTCTTGTCGGCGAGTTTATTTTCACCCTGGCCATGGCTCTCAAATGCTATCCGCTGATTCCCGGCGGCGTCCTGGCCATTGAAGCCGTGGCTGTCGGCATGACCGATACCGGCACCATCTACCACGAAATTGAAAGCAATCTGGAGGTTATTCTCCTCCTGATGTTCATGGTGGCCGGCATCCATTTTGTGAAAAAGCTGCTGCTTTTGGTATTCACCCAGCTCCTCATCAAGGTGCGGTCAAAAGTGATACTGTCCCTGATCTTCTGCTTCATGGCCGCTTTCCTGTCCGCGTTCCTTGATGCTCTGACAGTGCTGGCGGTAATCATCACCGTCTGCTCCGGTTTCTATGCCGTGTACCACGAAGTCATTGCCGGAGCCGGTTCCAGGCTCAATGACAACGACAAGTTCGCCGGGACTGACCGTGAGGATCTGGACAATTTCAGAGCCTTTCTGAGATCCCTGCTCATGCATGCCGGTGTCGGTACCGCTCTCGGCGGCATCTGCACCATTGTGGGAGAGCCGCAGAATCTGATCATCGGTCATATCGCCGGCTGGCACTTCTCGGAGTTCGCGCTTCGGGTAATGCCGGTTTCCGCTCCGGTATTTATCCTGGGTCTTGTTACCTGCTGGGCTGTGGAAACCTTCAAGGTTTTTGACTTCGGGGTTCCTCTGCCGGAAAAGGTGTTCAAAATTCTCAAGGACTCCAGCGAACGGCAGATACAGGCCTATTCAAAGGAAGCCCGGATATCTCTGATTACCCAGGCTCTGGTATGCTGCTGGCTTATTGTCGGCCTTGCCTACCATCTGGCAGTTCCGGGCATTATCGGTCTTTCCGTAATCGTGCTGGCCACTGCCTTTACCGGAGTCAACAAGGAACATGAAATCGGGAGCGCCTTTACCGAAAACATGCCATTCACCACTCTGCTCTGTGTGTTCTTTGCCGTGGTGGCGGTTATCAACAGTCTGGGACTTTTTGATCCGATTATTCACGCTGTACTGTCCGTGTCTCCGGAAAACCAGCTGCCGCTCTTCTACATTGCCAACGGCATTCTCTCCATGGTTTCCGACAATGTGTTTGTGGCCACCGTATATATCAATCAGGTTGCTCAGGCACTGGCCTGCGGCAAAATCGACGCCGAGCAGTTCAACCATCTGGCAATTGCCATCAATGCCGGAACCAATCTGCCTTCAGTGGCCACTCCCAACGGACAGGCTGCATTCCTGTTCCTGCTGACCTCGGCACTGGCACCGCTTATCCGTCTTTCTTATGTAAGAATGATGTGGATGGCTCTGCCCTACACTCTGGTTATGGGCATTGCCGGCTTCTTCTGCACCTGGCTGGTACTTCCGGCTGTAACCGACTGGTTCATCAGCATGGGCTGGGTTGAACACACGATTCCCGAAGGCCTGACTCAGTGTCTGGCTCCGGTCCCCGTGAAATAGCAGGTTAAATACCGGCAGTTACGGCTGATACCGCACTCTCATTCGTACGAAAGCGCAGTTCTGAATTTCAGGATTGCGCTTTTTCATTCCCGGAATTCTGTCTGTTCGGCATCATAATCCGGCCATAACGATCGCAATCACAAAAACGAAGCGAGCAGAGCCAAACACCGGACAAATCTGTGCGACTGATCCGTCTCCCGGGTTTTCCGGAGTCCGGTCTGAGACGATCAATGTATAATAACCGGCAGTTAAGTTACGCCGCAATCCTGCCGGAATGCCGCGTAACTGTGTTTCAGACAGCACTGTCACTTAAAGCGAGGTATCACTGTGTCTGCAAAAAAATTAATAACCCTGGCGCTGGCTGCCGCCCTGCCCCTGTCAGTCTGGGCCGTGCCGGTTGAAACCGCTGCCACCGGAAAAAATCAGGAAGCGGCTCTGAAGAAAGCCGAGGTTAACGCCGTAAGAAACGTCATGCTCACCATTACCGATGAGGAGTTTGTCCGCGGACATGTCTCCGATATCCGGCAGCAAATCATCCTGAACAGCGGAAATCTGGTCACCGGAAGCGAAATTCTGTCTTCGGAAAGCAATGACAGTGGGCAGACCACGGTACGCGCCAGATTCGAGGTAGACCGGGACAAAATGGCCGGGATCATCAGCAAAATCGGGGGCGGCACCGCAGAAACCCCGGTAACAGCCGACACTGCAAACACCGAACCCCCGAAAACTGATCCCGAAACCGGCGATACCGCGAAAACCGAAACCGCCGGCACCGGTACAGCCGATCCTGCCAAACCCGAAGCAACCCAGGCAGGTCCGGAAGTTTCTCCGGCCCCGACTCCCGGCGCGGATCCCCGGATTGCCGAAAGATGGCTGGTCACCAAAATCGCCCGCGACATTCATGACGGACTTGCGGCTGTGGGAGACGGGGTGGCGGTTCGGGAAGTAAGCCGGAAAACCAAAGACAGCGGCGAGGAAATTACTCAGTACGAAATCGCGGAAACCGATCCTCAGAATGCCGGTGACAAAACAGAGGACTCCCGCAAAACTTTCGATCTCATCACCACCCGGGCTCCGGAAGGAGTCACCGCAAAGCTGGCGATTTCCGATGCGCTGTTCGAGGCTATGGAAATTGACGACGTTCAGCGGGATACCGTCCGGGATATCCTTGAAGGAACTTCGGGGTTCTACAGTATTGCTGATGACAGTCTGAAGGTAACCACCGGCCTGAAGGAGAATTCCCGCACCGCTGACGATATAACCGTCAAATGGGCTCCCGCCGTTATGGAAACCACCATGCACAGTCTGACTGCCTACAAGGACTCGCTGGACTATTCCATTAAACTCCCTTCCCTCGAAATTCTGGAAACGGAAGAGGCCGATGATGAAGAAGAGACCGGAGAAAAGAAGGAAGCCGGTAAGAAGAGTGTTCTCCTGTTCGGCATCTCCGACTTCGGTCTCACGGCTCAGAACCGTCAGGACAGCTTTCAGGCAGACCTTTCCGCAGATAAGATCAGCTACAGCCCAATAGAAATCAGGAATCTCAGGACCGGCTTTACATCAAAAATCGATGCTGCCTCGCACAGGAATTCTCTCGGCTACAGTTTTAAGATGGGTGAACTGATACTCGCCGAACCGGATGCCGGGGAAGACGAACGCTTTGATATCAAAAACGCTTCCGCAGAGCTTTCTCTTAACAACCTTGATACCAGTGCCATGGCCGCCGCCTGCGGCGACAAGACAGCCGGAATGAACATGCTGCAGTTCTCCAAATGCAACATGACCATTGACGAGGATGCACGGGACGCCGCAATTCTCGGACTTGTGGGATGGGATTTTTCTGCAAGTCTTAACCTTGGTGCCGAGCTGGGCGGTTCCCGGATCTCCGCAAAGGCCACGGCCGGAATCAGGCCGAAGCCGGAGGAGAATACCTCCGGGTCCGGGGAAAATGCCACTCCTGCCATGCCGGATCTCCCCGGGGCCATTATTCTTGATGCCGACATCAGCATTGATGCCGCCCTTCTGGGCAAACCTCAGTATATTCCTGAGGACATGACGGAAATGCTGAAGCAGTATGCTCAGGATCCGGCCGCTCCGGTCTACACCTATCATCTGGAGTTCCGGGACGGAGCCCTTAAGATAAACGGTAAAGACATGCAGTAAAATTGTCCGAGCCACAGGCCGTTCTGAAGCCGGCGACAGAGTCTCCCGGGACTTTGTCGCCGGTTTTTATTTATACTCAGAGAATAAGGCAGGTATCGTTTTTATATTTATTTCAGTCATAATCATAATTGCACCGCCATCCTTAATTACGATCTTTTATGAGGCGTATAACAAATCTCTAAATGGGCAATATATTTACATTTGACAAAGAATATTCTTAATAATAGCATTTTAATACTGACTAACAGACATTAATAGTTGGCATTAAGAGATACTATGGACGGTTTCAAATCTTCTGAACTTAAGGCGATACTGCATTCAAAAAGATCTAATATCTACTTTTTGGAGCATTGCCGCGTGATGCAAAAAGACGGGAGGGTTCTTTACCTCACAGAAAAATCAAAACAGGAAAACTATTTTAATATCCCTATCTGCAATACAATCGTTATTCTTTTGGGGGAAGGAACTTCAATCACCCAGGCCGCCGCCAGAATGCTTGCCCAGGCCGGTGTGTTATTTGGTTTTTGCGGAGGAGGAGGAACCCCTCTCTTCGACGGAAACAACATTGAATTCGTCACACCTCAAAGCGAATACCGGCCGCCAGAATTTGTACAGCAATGGCTATCATTCTGGTACAGGGATGATTTGAGACTTCAGGCCGCAAAACAACTGCAACGTTGCCGCTTGCTGTTTATCAGAAAAGTCTGGTCAGCCAACCGGGAGCTTAATCAGTTCGGCCTGACAATCAGCGATGAATTGAATAGCACCCTCAACGAATATTCGGAACATAATGACAAGGCATCTTCCATAAGTGAACTACTTACAATCGAGGCTCGGTTTACTAAACTGCTGTACAAGTATGCTGCCACTACTCTTCTTAAGAGCGAATTCACGCGCAGCAGGGAAGGAGAAAGCTCTGATCTTGCAAACAGTTTCCTGGATCATGGAAATTACCTAGCGTATGGACTTGCCGCATCTGTCCTGTGGGTTCTGGGAATCCCGCACGCCTTTGCACTCATGCACGGAAAAACCAGACGCGGGGCCCTGGTGTTTGACGTGGCAGACATCATCAAAGACGCCGTAGTACTGCCATGGGCATTTGTTTGCGCCGCTCGGAACGATCAGGACAACAGTTTCAGAAAACAGCTTGTTGTGGTGTTTAATGAACTTAAAGTAATGGATTACATGTTCAATACTGTGCAACAGATTTGCTCGGACAATAACAGGATGGAGGCCATACAGCCATGATGGTAATGTTTGTCTCAGAGTCCGAAAAAAAATGCCATAAACCACACTCGGAGAGTACTGGACGCCTTTGCCAACAGAATCGGAGAAAATACCTGGCAGACTGTGATTACCAAAGAAGGGCTTGAAATGGTACGCCATCTTCTCAGGAAAACTGCCAGCAAAAACACCTCGGTCAGTTGCCATTGGGTTAGAAGTAGACAGGTTTCCGAATTACTGTGGATCGTGGGAAACAAAAACAAATTTGATGAAGACGGAAATGTACCGGTAAACAGCACTGGCAGAAAAATTCTCAGACACTACAAGGAAACAGGCTGGAACTTCATGCCTCTTGTACAGGCACTCACTGCCGTTGCGGCTCTGATGCACGATCTGGGCAAGGCATCAGCGTATTTTCAGGAGAAGCTCCGCAGCTCATCCTGTTCGGCAGACCCGTTCAGACACGAATTCATATCAGCGCTGCTCATACAGGGAATGTCCCGTTATTATGCCGAAGAAAATCTTGATATATGGACAGAGTTTGCTTCTGACAATATGCCGCGAATAGCAGATTTTATATGTTATTGCAGAGAGCCTGAAAAGGAGATTAAACCTCAGTACCGCCCATTTAAGAAACAATCGTCAATTGTCCTTTGCTGTATCATCTGGCTGGTACTAAGCCATCACAGATTGCCGCTTCCGGTAAATGATCAGGGAGACATTGTTACCAAAAACAATCTTAGTGGCGGTGCTCCCACCATTGCAGAGCTATTGTCATATATCACTCCAGGTGTTACCTACAGACGTTTTACGGAAAATTGTTCGAATGAATCCAGGACTTTCATGGCAGATCTGGAACGTTGCTTTGATTTTTCTTATGAATTTTCTGTTTTTTCCAAAAAATGGCGTAACGACCTTAAAAAATGGTGCCGCAGACTGCTAGATGTTTCACCCGATATCGAAAAATTCTCAAAAGACGGAACCCTGAGACTGATACTCAAATATGCCAGACTTTCGCTGATGCTCGGAGATCACTTTTATTCCTCGCAGGACTCCGATCCGAAATGGCAAAGCGATTGTTTGCTTTACGCCAACACTGATCGTGATCATGGTAGCCTTAGGCAAAAGCTTGATGAGCATCTGTGCGGAGTTAAAAATATCGCCCTTAAAGTCTCTCACTACCTGCCCGCTCTTGAAAATGAACTTCCGCACACCGGAATTATCCAGGCGCTGAAACATCCCAAAACAAATACATCTGGCAGGATCAGGCTGTAGCTGCCATTAAAAAATTCCGGACCGAAAATCCCGGTTTCTCAGGAGGTTTTATTCTTAATCTGGCCGGTACCGGTTGCGGCAAAACAACCGCAAATGCAAAAATCGCGGCAGCTCTGGGAGAAGAACCGGGAACATTGCGTTTTACACTTGCTCTTGGTTTGAGAACCCTTACCTTACAGACCGGCGATGAATACCGCGACAGACTGCGGCTAACAGATGAAGAATTAGCCGTGGTCATCGGTTCCAGTGCTGTGCAATATCTTCATGAACAGGAGCGTCTGCTGCAAAAACTGCACAATAATACAACGGATGAGGGGATTTTCGGAGGCTCGGAATCGCTGGAAGACCTGTTTGCAGCTGAGACATTTTTCGATGGAGAGCTTCCTCACGAAGGTTTTGCCACACTGTTCAAAAATCAGGCTTCATCAAAAATGCTGTACGCTCCGGTACTGTGCTGTACCATCGATCAGATTATGGCTGCCACAGAGTGCTGTCGCGGAGGTCGCTATATGCTGCCATTGCTGAGACTGATGTCATCAGACCTTATAATTGACGAGGTTGATGATTTCACCGGAAATGACCTGAAAGCCATCGGAAGACTCATCCATCTTTGCGGAACTTTAGGCAGAAAGGTAGTTCTTTCATCGGCTACGCTTCCGCCTGAAATTGCAGTTTCTTTCTTCCATGCCTATGAGGAAGGTTTTAAAAACTACTGTGCGGCAAGAGATATTAAACCTGACATCATGGTGGCCTGGTTCAATGAGAGTGAGAGCTGTGTTGAAAAAATTAACTACAACTACGCTGCATCACCACAAAGTCCGACTTATGGTCAGCTTCACTTAAAATTTTCGAAGCACCAGATAGACAAACTGAAAAATGCTGTTCCACTACGAGTAGGATACATTTTCAACAACTACGGTCTTACAAAGTCAGGTTTTCTGCCTTACTTCGATTCCGTACAGCCCCACAGGGGGAGCGTGATATGACTTGAACAATTGGCTTATTTTGTCAGTTTTTGCAAAGACCAAAATTTTTACAGTTTTCGGCAATTGTTGTATTTTCAGTGTTTTTCAGAACCTAGTTTTTTTATTCGTATTCAGGCTCTTTAACCGATCATTTTTTGTTATGAAAACCGGTTTTGGAATTTGTAAATAACAGTCTGACACCTTACCTCATTCTAACTTCTTTATGAATGGGGTAGTTATCTGCCGCACAGGCAGCTTAGAAAGAAAGATGCCCAGTTATCGGTATATTCCTTTTGTTATCTGCCGCACAGGCAGCTTAGAAAGGAAATGAGGAAGGCCACAACGAGCACCATATGTTATCTGCCGCACAGGCAGCTTAGAAATTGCGGCGGGAAAACTTGACACCCGTATCACCGTTATCTGCCGCACAGGCAGCTTAGAAAGCCCGAATTGCCAGTGTAAAAGCCGAGGATTTGTTATCTGCCGCACAGGCAGCTTAGAAATGTTGCTACCGCATTGGCGATTGTCGGCATGGGTTATCTGCCGCACAGGCAGCTTAGAAAATGAAGACTCTTTACTCTCAGAGCAGGAATTTGTTATCTGCCGCACAGGCAGCTTAGAAATTCGCCCACTTGCTTAATTCGGCGG
>CACYPY010000086.1 GCA_902776415.1 uncultured Ruminobacter sp. | reverse complement strand
CCTCGTCGATCCATATCCTGAGAGTAATGGAACCGTTACTGGTAAACTTGATGGCATTTCCCAGAAGGTTTATCAGAATCTGCTTGATGCGCACCTCATCGCCGTACTGCTCGTCGGGGATCTTCCGGTCAATGTCCATAACAAGCTTGATGGGCTTCTCATGAATCCTGAAGCGAATGAGGACGTTCACATCCGAAACCACCGAAGAAAGCCGGTAGTAGTTGTTGATGATTTCCATCTTTCCGGACTCGATTTTGGAAAAGTCCAGAATGTCATTAATGATGGACAGCAGAGTCTTGGAGGAGGACCTGATCATGGAGGCGTGAGACTTGGCCTTGGGATCCGAACTGTCCCTGAGAATAAATTCCGACATGCCCACAATGGCATTCATGGGGGTGCGGATCTCATGAGACATGTTGGCCAGAAAATTACTCTTGGCCCGATCGGCCTGCTGGGCATGCTCCACGGCCTCCACCATGGCAGTCACATTCACAAACACCAGGTTAAGTCCGATAATCTCGCCCTTCTGCACCGTGGGACGCACGCTGATCTGAACGGCAAACCTATCTTCGTCAATAATGGTTCTTACCAGATACGGCTCCATGTCCCGGCCTTCCAGCACATCCTCGCACTTTTTAAGAAGCTCCCGGATCTGATCCTCGTTAAAATAGGTTAGAAGAATGCGCTCCAGGGGAATTCCGTGATGTACCTGATCCCTGGTAACAGAGGTCTTATGCCGGAAATAGACATCCGAAATCATCACGGTCTGCAGCTGGCGATCGGTCAGCACCAGAAGATAAGGGGAAGATTTCAGGAGCTGGTCGATGTAGAAAATCTGCTGCGTAAAATCCTTCTGAATATAGGCCTGAGTACGGGCCGCCTGATCGTTGGCAATGCGCAGAAGCTCGTTATCCTTCTTTACGCGGCGGATCTCGCGGTTGAGCTTCTTGATTTCCAGAAGGTAATCCGATTCGTCCATATCTGTAACTCCGCAACATCCTTAAATCATCAGAATCGAAAACGTAAAATTATGAAAGAAATTGTAACGCTGTCCGGTTATGGAACCCTTTACCGGGCAGAACTCGCCGTAACTGTAAATGCCGATAAGGGAAACATCCTCGGGAAGCCGGGTCTGGTACGCCTTGGCCTCGGCATCGGTGTCGGAACCGAGAGCGATAAACCTGGCGCAGCAGGTACTGCAAAGGATGGTCTTGTAGCGGCCGTTGCTGTTTCTGATATCCTCATAGACCTGATCAAAACCCCGGGCCACCGATGTCTGTACATCGGCCCTGCTGATAATGGCCACGCTCATCACCGCATCCTCGGGAATGGATCCCAGAAATCCGGCCGATCCGACGTTCTGATCCAGATAGGACAGCGTGCGGGCCACCTCCACATGATCCCCGTTGGGATATTCCTTGATGGCCACAAACGGTGACAGAATGTAATCTCCGAGAACCATGTTCTTGTCAACGTTCATGTCCTGCTTGCGGAGCATGTCCACAAAGGTATCCTGCCCCAGCCGGTAGACAATGTTGCGCTTGGATTCGGTAACCCGGAAGCTGGAGGTGGCCTTGTTGTTAATGGAATTGATATGATAGAACTTCGGCTCCACATTGCCGGAAATCAGCACGATAAGCTGTCCGTGCTTGCGGATCTGGTCGTTGCAGAAAATCCGGTATCTCCCAAAGCTGAAGCCATCGGAGGCAATGGCGCCGTACACCGGAATATGCCCGGAAAGACGGTCCAGCTCTTCAAGAACGTAATCCGCATCCACATGGATATCCTCCTGAACCATCTCGCCGAAGGTCAGAACCAGCTTAGGCCGATCAGGCAGTGCCGCCTCCAGGGATCGGTAGGTATTCTCGATCTTCTCCTTGTAGTCATTGATGTTGAAATCATCGGTAATGCCCACGGAAAAGAAGCAGTCATCTCCTGACATGATCATGAAGGAGATGCCCAGATTCCGGAACCCCTCCCGGCCGAGCAGCATTGCCATGGCAGTGCATCCCACAATGGGAAAATCCCATTTGGCAGAAAGCTGGCGGTAAAGCTCGGGATAATCGGTCTCCTCCTCGAAGAAGAGAATGCCCAGCGAGTTTTTATGAAGCTTAAAATTCTTCACCTGATCGAAAATTTCGGAGGCAGCCTGCTCCAGATCGTCTATTTCCTCGGTATAGGCCACTATTGAATCCATAATTCTGTCTCCCTGCTTCTTGCAAACACACGGCGTTCTCCGCGGGAATTCCGCGAAAACACATCCCGCGAAGCCTGCCGGCTCCGCAATTCAAAAAAACCGACTCCGGCACCAGAAGACCGGAAACCGCAAAATCTGTCAGAATACCCCGGATTCGAAATCCCGTCCCGTGGCTCCGCACGGTATCAGGCGTCCCCGCCATCCTGCGGAAAATTCACGCTGTGACTCATCCGGTACTCCCGATCATCGTCAATCATGGCCAGCATGATCTTTCCGATCCCGGGATCGAACTGGGTACCCAGTCCCGCCTGAATTTCCTTGCGCACTTCCTCCTGCGGGAGAGCCCGGCGGTAACTGCGGTCGGAGCTCATGGCGTCATAGCAGTCAGCCACACTGATTATCCTGGCAATCTCCGGTATACCCTGCCCCTTTTTGCCGTCGGGATAGCCTCGGCCGTCATAGCGTTCGTGATGCCAGCGGGCTCCGATGTACAGAAGCGGCATTACGGTGATGTTTCTGAGAATTTCGTAGCCGCGGACGGTATGGGACTTGATGATGCGGTATTCCTCGTCCGTAAGCTTTCCGGGCTTGTCTATAATACCGTCGGGAATGGCTATCTTGCCGATATCGTGAAGCAGTGCCACATTGTAGATTTCATTCTGTTCGTACCTGCTCTTTCCCATCCGCCTGGCAAGCTCGCGGGCGTACTCCGCCACCCGCCGGGAATGACCGTTGGTATAGGCATCCTTGGCATCAATGGCCCCTGCCAGGGCATAAATGGTCTGATCCGAAAGTGACTGCAGGCGGGTATTGGCGGCCATAAGCTCCTGATTTTTCTGGCGGAGCTCGTCCCGGAGATCGTTCTGAAAATGCGACAGCTCCAGAATGCGGCGAATCCGCTGAATGGCCACCTGCATGACAATGGGCTTGACAAGGTAGTCCATGGCTCCGGACTGAAAAATCTCCGCGGCGGTATCCACATCGTCATCCGCGGTAACCACAATTACCGGCAGATTATGGGCGTTTTCGATCTCGGACAGCGCGCTCATCACCTCGAAGCCGTCCATGCCCGGCATATGGAGATCCAGGAGCATGAGATCCGGCACCTCCTGACAGATCTGCTTCAAAGCCTCGGCTCCGGAGGAGGCGGTTCTGATACGGTAGCCGATGGATAGGAGGGTGGTAAAGGTCATGATATTGCCCGGATCGTCGTCCACCACCAGAATGGAATCCTTGCAGGGCTTCTCAAGAGCATCCCGGATCTTGCGGGTTATCACCTCGGGAAACGCCGGCTTCCTGATAAAGTCAAGAACACCCAGACGATAGGCGTTGGTCAGGTCAAGCTTCATGCTGTGGGAAACCAGAAGGATAGTCTTCGTTTCTGAAAGCGCGGTATCGGATCTGATCCATTCAACCACGGGAAAGCCCTCGCCGAGATCAGGGGAAACACCCAGAAGCAGGAGATCGAATCGGGACGATTTCAGCTCTCCGATACAGTACTCGGGGGCCACCGACAGCACCTCATAGCCGGCCTGTCTGAGAATCATTTCAATGATCATGGAATACATCTCGTCATGATCAGAAAGCAGAATTCTTACCATAGCCACCTGTTCCGGGCGAATAACAGCATTTGAAAGCCCCTCCTGATTTCCGGCAGTGCTCCGGATCTTAAAAAAGATACCAGAGTCACCGGAATGAAACCGTTTCCGGATAGTTTATCAATTTGTAGGATTAAAGATCTGTCAGAAGTTCACAAAATCGCCGAATGTCATGTGATCCGTGCGGCATTATGATTTCAGAAAAGGGGATGCGACCCCGGAAAAACCGGAAAGGACGGCACGGTCAGGAGAGTGAGGACGAAAAATGAGACAGCCGGTGGCAGCGGCGGCAGTGAAAAAAGGGAAAAATAAAACAGCTTCTGCACAGCCCCGAAAAGCCGGACAGGTCCGGCTTTTCTTCACCCGGCCGCGGGACGGAATGGCTCCGAATCCCGCTCTCAGACCTTCCTGTACCTCTCCCAGGGAGCGCTTTCGACAACGCGGACGTTCCGGTCATCGGGATCCATCATGATATCCCGGACTGCCTCCAGCTCCTCCTGAAGCTCCTTTTCGGTATAGACGGTTTTGCTCCAGCAGCGCTCCTCCCCGTTCCACCGGAACCGGCGCTGTTTAAGGTCATCCTTCTGGTTGAAGCAGTTCCTGACCTGAATGGTGCTGGCCGCTGAATCCGCCTCCTGAACCATATGCTCCAGAGCTCCCGGAACCATGCTGACAAACCACAGAAGCGCGAGACAGCGATCCACCGGAGTCCTTTCATTGAAGAACACCCTCTTGTTCATGCACAGGAGGTGCATGCTCGAAAACTGCGCCGGGAGATCCTCGTCCAGCTCCGCCCAGGGGAAACCCCGGCCTCCCGTTACCCATGACACCGTACCCAAATCCGGGAAGCGGATGTCAAAGGGAGGTCTCTCGGTATACGGGAGGAGGGACACCGCAAACGGAGCAACACCTCCGGTACCGGGTTCCTTCCGGAACATCTCCCGCACCTCCTCGTCATCGAACCTCCGGGCGGCGGTGGTATAAAGCTCCTGATTCTCCCGGACATTTTCCGGAGGATTCTCAAGACCGCTCCAGATCCGGTCAATGCTGACCAGCTTTGAGGTATAGCGATCATAGGAGACCCGGACCATGCCAAGACCGTACATCCTGCCGTCCCGGGGCTGAATGTCCTCGGAAACAATTACCATGCTGCGGAGGGGATCCGGATTGTCCGATGGACGGTCAAGTTCAATCGGGAATTTCTGATTGCCCGAGGCGAATCTCATAAAGGGAATCTCGATCTCCAGCCGGAAATTCCCGGGATGCTCCTGAATTTCGGAAATCCGATCCAGGGGAAACTTTGCAATGCTTTCTGTCATTTCTGCCACACTCTCTTCTTTCTTTTCTCTGTCTTTAATCGTTTCTTTCTTCTTTGGCGTTTCTTCCATATTCACAATTCACGGAATGCTATACCGGGGATTGTTCCGGGGATTGTTCCGGATTCCGGCCCCTCACATCCCGAGAGCTTCCAGCTTGTCCCGGTAGCGGTTATAGGCATCCAGCACGGATACCTGAATCTGACCGTCGGGAATCATCATCTGGCCCCGGAGCATTTCCAGTTCCCGGTTTACCTCGTTCTGATCCTGGCAGATCTTCTCCCAGGCATTGCGATATCTGACATAGCGGTAACCGAAATCCTTAAAGGCATCCCGAAGCTTCCAGGTATTCCCTGAAGCACCGACTCTGAGAGCCAGGTTCCTTCTGCGGGCATTCTGAAGAAGCGACACCATCACACCCGGGGTGGTATGAAGAAGCCAGAGCAGCGCCAGGCAGTCGTTTATGGCCCGATGGGCATCGTAGAAATACCCCCGCTGATTCAGAAGATACTCCTGCTTCCGGGAGGCTATTCCGGGGAAAAGCTTATGCCAGTCCACGTCATTCACGGTGCAGCCCCAGGGAAGCCGGAGATTCATGCTGGCAAACAGCGATGAAAAGCGCTTTTCCACAAAGCCCCGGTCCATGGTGGCGTTGTGGGCCACCACCAGGGGATTGTCCTGAAAATACTTCATCACCCGGGACTCGTCGAAATGGCGCCCCTCCACCATGCCGTTGTCAATGCCGGTGATTTTGGTGATAATCTCGGGAATCGGCTCCTCCGGCTGCTCGAACTCGTCATATACCGAAACGATCCTGGTGATTCTGGCCTCGTGAATCGAATACTTCACCTTCACCATGCCCAGCTCGATAATCTGGGCGCTGTCCAGCTCCAGTCCGGTGGTTTCGGTATCCAGAATAATCAGGGACTTTTCATCCGGAGCCTCCGGGCCCAGCACCACGGGATAATTCGATTCCTCGTCGTATTCCGAAAACGGCACCCGCTCCAGAAGCCGGTACCCCCCGGGGTTTGCCTGAATCTCCGGAAGAATATCCAGAGGAAACTGTTCTTTATTGTCGGAATTGTTCATTTAATCCTCCTGTCACCGTCTGCAGCACCAATCTGCACAATCTTATGTAAACACGGCTTCCGTACCGCCGCAGACTTTAATTCGCATTTCATATCCGCTGCCGGACTTCCCGCCCCGCCAAATACGGCATTCTGTTCAGGTTAGATCGTAATCTTACCCGTTCCGCCGGAAAAAGCACGATCTTTTTCTGAACCGGGCCGGACTGTCATAATCATCCGCCCCTGTGGCAAAAAAGTTTCAGGGGATGCCGGATTCCGTCAGCACCGACGATTCTACCATTTTATTACAAACTTTCAATAAAAACTAATCCATTGATCAATTTTTCTGCAAAATTCTTAAATCTAATATAGCAAAATCGTAGCAAACTTATCCGTTTGAAGAAAAATTTGCAACACAAACACCTTCAAAGACATTCTGCGGTGATTCGGAAAGACTCCCGGACAGAATCGCCGGGGCTGCCGGAGAAAATTCCGTCACATTACCGCACCGGCCCCTCCCCGTCTCGCATAAAAACTGTGTATTCCTTCAAACTATAGTCCGATTTAGCGACAGGGTTCGCCGCTTCAAAATATAATTAGAGCCGGCCGTTTTCCGGAGACTTTCAGAAAAATGTTCCCGGAAGGCGCCCCGGGGAATGGCTCCCCGTCCAGGACATCACCCAGCAGAGGAACACACGTGAGCGCCTTTAACACCAATGTACTTATTCTCGGAAAGACCGGTTCCGGCAAATCCGCCCTGGTAAACTATCTCTACGGCCGGAATATCGCCATCGCCCGGGCAGGCAAACCGGTAACGGAGCGCGGACTGCACCGCCATCCGCCCTTTCTCTGGAACGATATGCAGGTATCCGTGTTTGACAGCTGGGGGCTGGAATCGAACCGTGCCGATGTCTGGAAGGAGGATCTGTATGCCGCCATGAGGGACTCGGATCAGAGCCAGAACATTGCGGACTGGTTTCACACCGTCATCTACTGCTGCGATGCCCGGAAATCCCGTCCGGACGAATTCGAGCAGGAAAAGGTGCTGAAAGAGCTCCGGGACCGGGGAGTGCGGCTCATTTTCGCGCTGACCCGCTGGGGACTCTGCACGGATCGCCAGAAGGAAAGCATGAGAACCGGTCTCCTCAGTCTCTATCCTGATTTGGCCGCCATCCCGGTGGAGGCGGTAAGCCAGAAGCTCAGAAACGGCAGAACCACCGCGGTTCAGGGCCGGGAGGAGCTTTTTCGGGAAATGTGCATCAATCTCCGGGACAATCTCCTCAGCCATCTTTTTGCCGCCACCCGCCAGGAAATGCAGCTTTCGGTAAAAATCGCCAAAAGACGCACCATGGATGTTTTTGAGGAGCTTGCCGGTTCTCTGGGAGTCTTTACCGTCTACGGACAGGAAATGCATGACGCCATCAGGGAAAAGGCCACGGACTTCTACCTGGATGAAATGAAACGGGTCTACGGCAGATTTCAGGAAAAAATGGAACAGATAAACACCATGAGTGCCGGGGTTATCAGGAGCTATACCGGCATCGATCTCGCCCACGAGGAGGTTGACATCGCCAGGGTTACCCGGGAAAAGCTCTCCCGTCTTTCGGGATGGAACGGCGCCGTGGGTGAATACGTCCGAACCTGTGTGATTAGCCTGGTGACCGGAGGATATTTTCAGATGCGCAAAAAGGACAAATACCGGGAGATGCTGGAAAAATCCGTGAACAACGTGAATTTCGAGCTCCTGGACGGCCTGGACAACTACACCTCCCGGATCTGGCAGGATGAAAAGCTGGTGCGGGAGGCCTTTCTGGAAAAGCTGAATGCCGGAACCGCAGAATCTGAAGCCCTCCCGGTGAAATAACCCCCTTCCGGTTCTCCCTGTTCCCGAAGGCACCGGCCGGCTAATGTCCGGTTTCGGTCCCGGACAGTCGCGCTCCCGATATGATATCGCCGCTGACATACATGTACGGTTCCTGCAAACTCAGCCGGGGCATGCCTGTTTTCCAGGTTGATAAAACCTGTATTCCGGAAACGTCATCAGTGCTTAAATCTGCCGTCGCCCTTTCTTCTGTCTGTTAATTTCCGGAAATTTCCGGCAGGTCATCATCGCAGTTCGGGATCAACAGTGTGAAACGCCATATAATTGCGCTTCATGGTCTTTGCCGGCGCTTTTCGGCAGATTCTTCTGCTTTTCTCATTCCGGGAATGTTAGTGAAGCAGCCCGTCAGAGCATCCGGAATTGAGGTCCTTTATCTCCGGAACAATGTCACCTGCTTGCTCCTCCGCCGCCGCTGAAGCCGCCGCCGTGTCCGCCGCCAAAACCGCCGCCGCCTCCTCCGAAGCCTCCGCCTCCAAAGTTACTTCCCCCGAAACCGTCATTATCATGACTGTCGCCAACCCTTCTTATTCTTACGGAACGTCCGGATTTCGTCCCGTCAGTACACAGAAAAATCATGAGCAGAATCCCGTCACCGAATGCCAGAAAAAAGAAGATGACTCCCTTTGTTTCGGCACTGGTGGCATGCCCCGTCAAAGCCGGAGTCGCCTCATAAAAATCCGAAGTTCCCTCCTGAAGCTTCGCATAGGAATATCCGACATCCGGCGGAACATTGTTACCGTAACAGCGGTAAAGTTCCCGGGCCACCGCATTCCAGGTATTTACCGCGGCATGGTTCCATCTCCGGGCTTTCATGTCCGAGACCGCATAATTGTCCAGTATTCTGCCGGCCTTTCCGTCCGGAATGCAGTGCCCGATCCCGGCCCCGGTTCGCAGTACCACATGAGGTTCCCCGGTGGTAAAGAGAATCAGGACTCCGTTGTTCCGTTTCCGGCTCCCGAGCCCGATGCTGTTAAAAAGAAAGGTAGCCAGATCATTAATGTCCGGAGCATGAGCCATCACTCCCCCGGAATCATATGCCGGAAGGTCCCTGAAGGTAGCCACGAAAATCTCGCCGCCGTTGGCCTGCTGAAGCTTTCGGGAACCTCTGTTGAAATAATCGTGAGTCTCCGCGGACAGCACCCCTGCCGTATCCAGAACCGCAAATTCCCGAATCTCCGGAAGCCCCCCGATAACCACCTCATTGCCGACCGGCTTCCCGTCATTGCAGTAATAGCAGAACATCCCGACGCCCAGGAAAAAGTTCACAAATCCCAGCAGGAACACCAGCACAAAAAAACGATCCCTGGCATTGGTGCTTTTCCCGGCAGATCCCGCTGCCCTTCTCACAGCCATTTCCCTCTCCTGTTATCACGGTAAGCCCCTGCTCCGGAATCTGTTCCCATAAGCTTCATCCGGAATAAAGTCTGCAGACTCCTGTTTCCCAGAATATCACGAACCCGGGGAACGCTCCCGGACACAGTGCAAAAAACAGGGAATTCCGGCAGGATTCTCCGGAAATTCCAGACAAACACTCCCGGAAAACCCGGACCGAAACGGAGAATCCCGGTTCTCCCTTCGAAACGGTATTCCTGAAAAGGAAAGATCCTCCCCCGGGGGCCGATGGCAGCACCGGACTTAACAAATCCGAACTGGAAATCATGAACGGTCAGCACAGGAAAATCGGTGAAATTCGGGGGAAACGGAATACAGGCTCCGGAAAAACAACCGGAGCAGCACAAGCCCCTTTCTTCCGGCTTCAGTTAAGGAATTTCGGCAGTTTCAAACCCTTTTGCCCCGGCATTACCTCTGATTGTTTCCGCCCCCCGGGTCACCGGCTTGCCCCGCCGCCGCGGGTGCGACCGCCGCCGTGTCTGCCTGAACCGGAGCTTCCTCCGTGGTGGCTTGTGCCGGAAAATCTGCTTCCGCGTCCGATGCGCCTTCCGCCGCCCTGACTTCCGGCGGAGCTCATGCCATAAAACAACATGAAAAGAAAGTCGATAACAGCCAGAAGAACAAAGATGAGACCTGCGCTCCCGGAAGAAGATGCGGGATCCTTAAATCTCAGAGGAGGACCGTAAAAACCTGATGCTTCCTCCCGGATCTTCATCCGGGAGTTTTCCAAAACCCCGGGAATTTCGTTCCGGTAGCAGCGGTAAATCTCCCGGGTTACCGCATTCCAGGTTTTAATGGCCGCATTGTTCCATTGTCCGGCTCTCATGTTTATCTACCGCATAGTCATCCAGTATTCTGCCGGCCTTTCCGTCCGAAATGCAGGACTCAAGGCCGGAACCGGTACGCAGCACCGCATGAGGGGTGTCAGTGGTAAAAAGGATCAGTGCTCCGTTGTTGCGCTGACTGCTCCCAAGTCCGATTTCGTTAAAAAGTAAGGTAGCCAGTTCATTAATGTCCGGAGTCCGGTAATGCTTCCTCCCGGAATCATACTCCGGAAGTGTTTTCATGGTAACTACAAAAATCTCGCTGCCGTTCGTCTGCTGCAGGTTCCGGGATTCCCTGTTAAAATAATCATGAGACGCCTGCGACAGCACCCCGGACATATCCAGGACTGCAAATTCCCGAATCTCCGGAAAACCTTCAATAACCAAAGGAGCGTCTGAATACTCCCTGTCATCCGTGAAATAAAAGCCCAGGAAAAGGCATATAAAAAATATTGCCGCTCCGGTAAGCATCACAGCCGGTGACGTATTTCTCCCGCCTGGATTTGCCGAATTGTCCATAGCCGCCCTCCCTGTAAATCCTGCCTGAAAGAAAGTACCGTCATGAGGAGCGGCACCGGACTTTCCGGATATTCCGGGGAAAGTTTTCACATTTCCGGCACGGCCTCGAATCCCGTTTCCCGGAAACGCATATTCCCCCGAAAAACGCTCTGACCCCGTCAAAGAATATCATATCTCCGGACAGGATAACAAAATTCCGCACAAAAACTGAATCAGAGACGGCCCCGAAAGCCTGCCGGGAATTCCCCGGAATTACCACGGAATGTTGAAACACGGCAATGCCAAAAATCAAAAACCCCGCCCGAAGTGTTCCGGACGGAGTTCCCTTTTAAATCGGAAGCCGCACTACCAGTCGGTTCCGTAAATCTCGTGCATGTTCTCGGCTGCGGTCCGGGCTTCCCTGATTTCGTCCGGCTGCAGGTGGTACTCGAAGGATTCCTGAAGCTCCTGAATGGCCTTGTATTCCTGTCCTGCGGTGTCTCCGGCCTTCTCCATGCTGATGCGCACTACCAGAAGCCATTTCAGAGCCTCCCGGAAGTCGGGCTGCGCACCGCGTCCTCCTTCGGCAAAGGCTCGGGCCAGCGCCATCTGAGCCTCCTGACTGCCCAGCTTGGCCGCCTTTTCATACCAGCTGTGGGAAACTCTGGCATCCTCGATTCCGGAATTCTTGGTACCGTAAAGACTGCCCAGTCCCAGATATGCCGGGGTATAGCAAAGATCGGCGCTCTTCTGATACCAGGCGTCAGCCAGGGCGTTGTTTCGGATACTCCGATCCTCGGCGGTCTGATAGATATGCCCCAGTTCGAACATGGACTCGGCATCCTCTCCGGCCTGGGCGGCTCTGGAAAACCAGAGAATCGCATCGCTGTAGTTCACGCCGAATTCAGAGCTTTCGGAAACCCCGAATCCCGAAAGGGCATCAAAGGCCAGCTCCTTCATCATGGTGATATCGCCGGTACCTGCCCGCTTGATTTTTTCGTCATGGGCCAGCTGTCTGAGCTTTTCGGAGGTGTAGTATTCCGGAAAATCCACCCGGATCGGCTCCGGAATACCCGGCTCCTCCTCCGCAACGTTTGCTGCGATATCCGGAACGGCTGCTTCGGAAAAGTCAGACTGAGTCGGAACTTCCCCGGCAGGAGTCCCCGCGGACTCTGTGTTTTCGGAAGCTTCCGCAGGCAATTCCTGCCGCAACTCCCCGGCAGCAGCATCAGAAGACACATCCCCGTTCGCCTCACTCTCGGCCTGCCCTCCGGACTCCTCCGCGGCTCTCCGGAGTTCCTCCTCCTTTCTCAGGCGGCGCTCCTCCATCTGCTTCCTGATGAGAACGGCATGCTCGGCACGCTCTTTTTCCAGACGTTCCCGTTCGTAGGTCACCCGGTTAACCACCACTCCGGCATCCA
>CACYPY010000085.1 GCA_902776415.1 uncultured Ruminobacter sp. | reverse complement strand
GGTTGGTTTGTTTACCTAATGCAATGGAGTCTTTCCATTGCTTGTTTCTTCCAATAACCACTGTACCGATTTTGTGTTCCACACAAAAGTTCACAATGCCTCTGGATGCGTTGTGCAAATAGTCTTCAATTTTTAAGTTTCGTTTAAACCCTAACTTAAAAATATTGAATTTGTTGTAATTAAAGTCTTGCTTGTCTCCAATTAAAGGCCTTTCCGATTTTAATTTTGAAACTTCTTTATTGTAATACTGATTTATTGATTTTACAGGCTTTCCGTTTATAATAAAACAATCAAATTCCGAAACGCAACTGCAAAGGTTGTTCAGACCTAGATCAATACCTAAATACTGATTCTGATCTAAATCGGAGTTTAATTCAAATTCCGAAACGCAACTGCAAAGGTTGTTCAGACCTAGATCAATACCTAAATACTGATTCTGATCTAAATCGGAGTTTAATTCTTTTGTTTCATAAGAAATGCAGACTTTGATTTTATTGAATTTCGGAATAAAGTTAATAGTTTTAAAATTATTTAAATTATCTTTGTATTTTTCAAATATATCATGAGGAATATGAATTTTTACATTTTTATTTAATACTATAAACTGGCCTTTGATTTTAACTGACTGATAATCAAAATACAGCATATTCGGGTTTTCTTTGTATTTAGGTGCTTTGGGCTCTCCATTGAACTTCTCCGGGTGAACTTTAAACTCCTTTATTGTACTAAAGAAACTCGAGTAATTCTTATATAAACTGATTACGATCATTTGAGCAAGTTTAGCCTTGCAGAGTTTTCTATAGTAATTCAGCTTTGTATCCTGAGTCCTTAATACCTTTTCAAGGTCGTTTTCACGCATAACGGCTTTATTTTTATCATAATAATCTCTAAAGAAGTATCTGGCCTGATTAAATAAGCACCTTGACAGTTCAAACTGTTCTTTGAACCATCCTGTGTTGTCTATGTAGAAGCAAGTGCTTAAAATCATTTTGAAACCTCTTTAAAGATATTTACATCACTCAAAATCAGGATTTTGTCGGATCAACTATCCTCTGCAACAGAGCCATAATTTTATCAGAATCAGGATATAGTTTATGAGATGAAAAATGTAAAAACGTGAAAACTCTGCACTCCGAATCCGGATGTTTCTGTTTTTGCAAAAGCATCACAAATCACAAACAAAATTTCACCGAATTCCAGAAACTGCCCCCTGACAATTCAGCGGGCGGCCAGATAACCAAAGACCAGTGCCTGAGTAAAAATCATACACAGCACAAAAAGAAGTCCTCTGCTGAATCCGTAGCCCTTCCACACTGTATACCAGCAGAAAATCACCGACACTGCCACCATCCGTGTCATAAACGGCATCCCGCAGAACATCGAGGTCCAGGTATCCCATATCAGGCAGACCGTGCCGCATGATTCGGCGACCGGTGATTCCCGGCACTCCTTCTGAAAAAACGGCAGAATTACGACAGCCGCCGCAAAAATGCCGCATACTGTCTCCGGAAGCCATTTTGTCTGCAAACCGTTTCGGTTCTGGGCCGGGCCTTCTCTTTTTCCGTCGCTCATTCTGCCTCCTGAATATCAGTTGCCGGTCCGGGAAAACAGCCTTTCCCCCGGGCCGGCCGGCACCTTACCTGCCCGGCTCCCCGTCCTGCGGGAATTCGGCTCTGATGCCCAAAAGGGGCTGCCACCCGTACTCCGGAGTAACCTGCTTCCCCATTTTTTTAATAAAGGCGTCCTTTTCCGCCGGAGTTACCTCCCTTTCGGAACCGTCAGGGCCCGAGATTCTGTATTGCGAAGCTCCCTCCGGATTCACGCTCTCTCCCGGCGGCGTGGTTATCTCATGTACCGAAAGCCTTGCCGCGGCAACACTGTTCTCCATAAGAACATAGCTTCCCGAAAAGCATCCGGATCCGCAGTCCCGCTCCTGAGAAAGTCCCTTTTCATAAAAACGGAAGGTACCTTCCTCGCTGAAATCGATGTATTCCGCCTCCCGGGTTTCCGGATTGCCGGCAACGGAAAGAGCCAGAATGCCCCCGGCGGTGTTTTTCAGAAAAAGCTCCGTGTTCCCGTCCTGGTCAATATCGTAAAAGGCAAACTCACCGGCATCCAGCGCTGCCAGCTGCTCCTTCATGCGGGTACCGTTAACGGTGATCTCGGTGCCCTCGTATTTCAGAGAGGCCCCGTCCGGCAGAAACAGCGATTTGGCCTCGACCAGGGGACCGTCGGTCACTCCGTCGGTGATCACCAGACTGTCGTTGTCCTGAAAGGAATAGACCTGATAGTCAGACCCCTGAGTACTGAGACCCGAGGAATAAGCGAGAGCCGGAAGATCCGGGAGAGGCTTCATGATCCCGGCCTTTCTGTCATAATCGTAGGCAATGAGATTCTCGGTATACACGACGTCCGATACCGACCCCAGAATCACGAAGAAAAGCGCATGACCGTCCTTCCCGGCATTTTCCCGCACGAAAACCGTGCAGCTGTCCTCGTCGCAGTCGTCATAACCGCGGACCGCAATGGTTCCTCCGGCAGATTTCCCGGACTTTTTTCCGGCAGGCTTCCACTTTTTCAGGTAGGCAGAAATGGCCGGAACCTGCCACGTTTTGTTAAAGGCCCGGAGAAGCGTGATATCCTCGGGTGTCCGGCTGTCCGGAGCAACGGAAATGACGGTATTCTCCCATTCTGCCAGCACCTCCCGGTCATCCATGGCCGCCGCCGGAAAATGGCAGAAAACCGGCAGCGCGGCAAGAACCGGCAAAAAAAGTCTCTTCATATTTTTTAGTTTCTCCGACTCGCAAAAATCATTCCCGGGTCCGACGCACCCCGGTTTTCAAAAAAAAACGGATCGCGGCAGAATCAGGTGGTTCCGGGATCACAGATCACCACCGGCCGACATTTTAACAGAGAACTCCCCGCTGCCGGAATTCTCCGGAAGACGAAGACCGACCCACAGCGCCGGCCGTACTGAAAAATACTCTCCGGCATTCCACCCGTACGGATAGACGCTGCCATCACCGTTTACCGTCGCCACCTGATCCGGAAAGGCTCCGGGGGAGCGCAGCATCCAAATTTCGGTGCCATAACCGAGCCTGGCATACTCTGTCGGGCGGCACCGCCGGGACTCGTCATCCCTGAAATACCGGGAGGCCTCGGCAATGCTGAGGCAGAACACGTAGTCCCGGACGATCCCTGATCCGGAACTCTCCTGCCCGGAAAGATCCTCATCACTGTGCGCAAACAGCCTGATGGCCCTGCGTTCCCCGGCTGAAAACGCGGTGTTCAGAAAATCATGATTGAGCCAGTATCTGAGATCCGAGTCCGCCCAGGATACCGGGTCCGGCCTGTCATGAAAGCGTCTTCCGGCAAGACCATGGCGGCTTATCAGGAGAACCTCGTTCCATCTTCTTTCAAGTACCAGCCACTCCACGGGAACTGCCTCCCCGGTATCTCTCTTTCCCTGCCGGAAATGTCCGAACCGGACGAAGCTCCCGGGATTAAGGAGTTGCCCCGCAGGAAGCTCCGGAAAAGAATCTTCTCCGCCTCCGGAACCGGGAACGTCCCCCGCCTTTCCGTTCCGGGGCTCCTTCCCCTTTTTCAAATCCCTGCCAGTCTTTCTTTCCCCGGTCTTCATTTGCTCCCGACTCCTCCCCCTGCCGCTCACGCATTCCCCGTACCATCGGGGCGCCGGGTCTCAGCCCGCGGTACCTGATCCGGCACGGAAATGCACAGTAAAATCTTTGTGGATTTTTGCCTGCTGTTGTGCTATAAGTATAGCATCAATAAAAATTAGTCGCTAACATGGTAATAATTTAAGGATATTCCATCATGAATCTTTTTGACAATTTTACAATGACTGACGCCTTTTCCGAATCCCTGGGGCTGGAATTCACCACAGACACCATGCCAAAAAAGGAGTACCCGCGGGGAACCCACCTGAAAACACCGGATCCCTCCGAGCTCTCCTCCCCGTGGAAACACGGCATAGCCACGGGAAACGGCGAGGTGATAGCCAGAAAAGACAGTCTCATAACCATCATGAAGCTGGAGGAGTTCTTTGAAATCCCCTATGCGGAGGTGATTCCTCACGATGATTCGGTGTTTTCTCCTGACGAAATCGTCAGGAGAGCCATGAGTATCGTTGTCAAAAGCCGGAGCTCCGGTATTGTTCATCTGAACAGCTTCTGGACCTCGGAGGTATTTTCCGAGGAATTTGACGACCTCAGCCTCGTTAACCGCAATCTTGACATTCTGAACGAATACGTCATCACCATGACCCAGGGCGTCAAAAAACAGATGAAGCACAATCACCGCAATGTAACGTCCCGCAACTTCTTTGACAAGGACTGAGCATTAAAGTATCCCGGGAAAGAACGGCTCGGCAGGCATCTTTGGTTCTTTCCCGCCGCCCCGGCTGTTTTATTTCTCCTTTCCCTGATCTCCCTTATTTCCCGCATTCCTCCGATACTTTGCCGGCTCACTCGGAAAAGGCATTATTGCGTGCTATCGGGAAGGAACCGCCTGAGAACAAATTTTCCGGGATTTGAAACGGCATCAATGCATAAAACACCGGACGGGACTTCTTTTCCGTCATCGGCTGTTCCTGCGGCCCTGCCGGCCTCGCTCAGCGTGCTGTAAACCCCGATAACCGAATAACGTCCGGAGACAGACGATCCCGGTTTTGCGCAGTTTAAAATTTCACTGCCTCCTGTATCCCCCTTTCCGGAAAGCTTCGTATCCGATCCGGCAGCGGAAAACGCCTCCTCCTGTTTTTCGCCTGAAAAAAACGGGGCATTATCCTTAATATAGCTCCATACATTCCAGAGTATTGCCGGCACCACGATGACAACACCCAGCCAGATTTCGTCCACAGAACGGTTCAGGCCCTTTTTCCGCCCGGAATCAGGAACCATGTCGGGAACGGTATCAGCCGGGGGTTCATTACTCCGGTTTTTCTTCCGGTCTTTCAGGTATAGCCCCGCAAAAAACAGCATTACAATAAAAAGCGGAATCCCGATAACCGGCTCCGCCAGGGCAATCAGAATAATAAAAACAGCGAGTGCCAGCAGCACCGCATAAATCCCACAGCCTGAAAACACGGCCTCAAAAAGTCCTTCCAGCATGCATTCGCCCCCCTGAACCATGATAAATCAGAGCCTTCCCGGGATCCTCCCGGTAATTTTCCTCAATCAGGACTATATTGCATCCGGAGTATTCGGTCAATGCCGAAATCCGGTTAATGATGCCGGCCCTGTTTAAAGTAGCCGTCGCCCCCGGAACCGTCCTGTACCCTGCCGTTCCGGTAATAATTCCCCGGCCCGCTGTCCCCGAAACTGCGGTAAAATGACGGCAAAAGCATCCCGGAGGCCCCATGAACAGCCCTGACATTCCTTTAAGCCGCATTACGCTTCCCGACTGGTCCCGCTGGGCCGGACGCCCCTGGATCATCGCCCTGAGCGGGGGCGCGGACTCCTCCGTGCTTCTGGCGCTGGCTCACGAAAACCGCAGGCTTGCCGCCGGACTGGAGGCGGTATACGTGCACCACCATCTCCAGTCCGTCGCCGATTCCTGGGAAATCTTCTGCCGGGAACGCTGCCGGGAGCTCGGAATCCCGTTTTCCTGCGAGCATGTTACTGTGGATACCTCCCGGGGATCCACGGAGGCCGAGGCCCGAAAAGTCCGTTACGAGGCCCTGTCCCGGCACATGGCTCCCCTGGAGCATCCGGTGCTCTTTACGGCCCATCATAAAAACGACCTTCTGGAATCGGCATTTCTGGCACTCTTCCGGGGCAGCAGTCTCCGGGGACTGGTTTCCCTGAAGCCGGAAAAGCCCTTCCGTAACGGCACCCTGGCCCGCCCCCTGCTTTCCATGACCCGTGCCGAAATCGAGGAATACGCCCGGAGTCATGACATCGGCTTTGTAACCGATCCCACAAATCTGCAGGACAACTACGATCGGAACTTTATCCGAAACCGGGTCGTTCCGCTCCTGGAAGAACGCTTCCCGGACTGTGCCGAAGCCGTCTCTCTCACCGTGAAGCACCTGGCCATGGAGGAACGGGTGCTGGAACGCCATCTTGCGGCACTCCTGGAAAAGAACATCCTGACGTTCCCGGGCACTGATATCCCCGTGCTCGATCTCGGAGGTTTTTCCCGGGAACGGGAACGGGACGAAGCCATGCTGACAGTCCGGGAGTTTCTGAGAAGACAGCATCTGACGCCCTCCCGCGGGAAGCTCGAGGAACTTTTAAGGATGTGGCTTTCGCCGGTTCCGGACAAAACCGGACATATAACGGAAAACGGCATCAGAATCGCCATATACGGAGACTGTGTCCATGTCGTTCCCCGTTTTCATGACAGGCTTAAGGGCTGCACCGTAAGGCTGACGCCCGGAGATACTCCGGAACGGCCGGAGCTTTCCGGACGTTTTCAGGATCTGGTTTTCCGGATCTTCAGAAAACCTGCCGGCAAAGCTCCGGAAATTCCCCTGCCCGCTGAAATCACGCTATGCTTTCTGCCGGCTCTTTCGGAAAAGCTCGCCTTTCCGGGACGAAGCGGACACACCCTGATGAAAGGCTTCTGGAAGGAAAACCGGATTCCGGTATACCTGAGATCCTGCTACCCGCTGTGGATCTCGGACGGGGAAATCATGGGCGTATGGCAGCTTCGCGACACCCGTGCGGGCAGAGAACGTTTCGGTACCCCCCGGGAACAGGATTCCCGGGGCTTCCCCGTACCCGCAAGCTCCGCCTGGGAGCTTCGGATCACGGAAGAGTAAAGCTCAGGATCCGTTAAGAGGAAGCTCTATGGGCTCCCCGGCCGGTTCCCTGCCGGCGGCGGGGGCAACGGGAGCAGGAGGAACTCCCGTATCGGAATCCGCCCCGGAAACACCGCCGTCGATAAGCCGGAGTTCTCCGGATTCCGTTCCTGCCGGAGAAACCGGGACTTCATTTTCTCTGTCCTCGGGAGCCTCTGATGAATTCTCCCCGCCGTTCTCCGGAGCCGTCCCGGAATTTATGACCGAGACCTCGGCTCCCTTAAGAACAAACAGCCGGGGCAGCACTTCCTCGTAGTTGCCGAAGATATAGCGGTAGAACATCTGCTCGGAATAGCTGAACACCGTCTCCACCATGTTCCTGGCTTCGGCATCCCGGTAGGCATTGAGTTTCTTTCCGGTGAAGATAATGAACCGGGGCCTGAAAAAGGTAATGGAGCTCAGTACCTTCATTCTGACGTCATAGCCGGGATTCACGTTTCCGAAAAAGAGCTGCGGCGCGGCAGCATTGCGATCGGTCCAGAGATAGTACTGCGGCGCATCGCCCTCCACCCAGATACGATCCTGATCCGCGGTCTGGCTCCGGACCATATCCACAATCTCCTGAGTGTCCTCGTCCCAGGGACGGCCCCGGGAATGTCCCAGGACTATGGCATAGATGCCCAGCACAATGGCAGCCACCACGCTGATGCACAGGAACAGGGTATGGCTGTGCCAGTATCTTCCGGCCAGCTTTCTCAGAAAGAACAGCCCCAGCGCCAGTCCTCCGGCAATGAGCGCATCGATTCCCACATGGGTCCAGACCGTGAGATGAGTCCATTCATGATGATCCCAGGTCCACAGGATATGCTCGGACAAAAGAAAAATTATCAGAAAGAATATGGTCAGGAAGCTGATGCTGATGTCCTGGATCACATGCAGATAGCGATGCACCAGAAAACCCAGCGGAATAAACATGAACGGCAGGAACAGCTCGTCATAGTGATCGTAAACGTGTCCCGAAATGCTGTTGGCAATGATCGTGAACACGATCCCCAGGGCAAGATAGAACAGAAACCAGTTCCGGTCATTGTACCGGGAGTTCATTATGAGGAAGTTGTCCTTTCTGAAAAGCACCAGCGCCGTACCCAGCACCAGCGGCAGAAGTCCGGTGCGGAAAAGCCCCGTGATGCCTGACAGGAGATTGAAACCCGGGGTGCCGTAGGCGCCGTCCTTTAAAAACACGGAAAAACTGTAGAACACCGCCTCGTTCACCAGTGCCATGCCGCCCTGGGAGTAAAAGTAGAGTCCGAATCCCCCGAAAACCGCCGCGAGTCCCGCAATGCTGGTGAGAAACAGCCCGAGAGCGTCCATAAACCTTCTGCCGGACAGAAAGAAGAAGAACAGCATGACATACCAGGCCCCGAAATAGGCGCCGTTATTAATACGCATGGAAACCGTGGCCGCAAACAAAAAAGCCACCAGAAAGCCCATGCGCCAGCTGAACCGCCGGAGGCCGAGCATCAGGGCAAAGGGATAGCTGGCAATCATGGAAAAATACAGCGCATAGTCCTCGGTCATGTTGCCGTAATAGTACCTGAAACCGTGGAGGGTAAGCACCGTCATGATGGAGCAGAACCGGGCCAGGGGACTCAGCCGGAACACTCTGAGTGCCAGATCCACGGAGATTACCCCGAAGACCAGGAGAATGGTTTCGATAAAGGCGATCCCCCGGAAGCCGCCGATCCGGTAGCCGATAAGATCCATAAAGAAGATCCCGGGCCCCTTGATATCGATAATGTCCCGATAGAGTACCTCTCCTCCGGCGAACATTTTGCCGATGACCGCAAAAAGAGAGCCGTCAAATCCCGGAGCCTGACCGAACCAGAGGGGATTCAGAAATGAAAATGACACTGCCAGAAAGCAGAGGGAGCAGAGAATCACCTCATGCTCATTATTCTTAAGCCAGGAGCTGAGAACATTGCTCATATGTTATCTCCTTTATTCTTTGCCGGAAGCAGGCGGAGCCGGAGGGAAGATCCGCACCTGCGCCACGGTATTGTTTTCAACCTCGGTAATTCGGAACAGCCACCCGTCCCTGACAAGCTCGGTACCGGCTTCCGGAAGATTCTGCAGGGTTTCGATGACAAACCCGGCCAGGGTGTGGTAGTGGGCACTGGGCTCGATATGACAGCCGGAATGCATCTCCAGCTCCGAAAGCGGGATATCGGCCCGGGCCAGGAAGGAACCGTCATCAAGCTTTCGGATCTCGGCCATTTCGCTGCGTTCCGGCAGGTCTCCGGAAAAGCATTCCATAATGTCGTGCATGGTTACCAGCCCCTCGTAGTTGCCGAACTCGTCCACTACAAGAACGTGGTAGATCTTGGCACTTTTGGCCTCCTGGAGAGCCTTGAGCACGCTGACGGTTTCCGGAATCAGAAGGGGCTGCTTCACCAGCTTCTGAAAATCCACGGTGCCGGACAGCACTTCCTGGGACAGCACCTCGGACTTGCTGATTATCCCGATGGGAGCATCCCGGTTGCCGTCCCGGTAGGCCACCAGGTGGCTGTAGGGACTTTCGGCCAGGGTCTTCATAATCTCCCCGCAGTCCTGGGAGATATCCACCATCACCACATCCCGGCGGGCAGTCATAATGGAACGCACCGGCTGATTGGAAAGCTGCAGCACCCGGGAAACCATATCCTTTTCGGCGGAATCAAACACCGCCTCCGGGGGAGCCACAATGGACTCCTTGATAGTCTGCACCTGACTGTCGCTGCGGGATCCGAGAATCCGGAGTACCAGCGAGGCCGCCAGCTCCCGGCTGTTCTTGATGTCGGATCTGAGCCGAAGGCTGTTCTTTCTGGCAATCTGGTTAAAGATTTCAATAAGAATGGAAAACCCGATGGCCACGTAGAGATAGGTTTTGGGAACATGAATATGAAGGCCTTCCGCCAGGAGGGAAAACCCGATCATGAGCAGGAAGCTCAGGCAGAGAATCACCAGGGTGGGATGCCTGCTGACAAAAATCGTAAGCGGCCGGGAGCTCCAGACCATGATAATCATGGCAATAATCACCGCGAACATCATGATGAACACATGCTCGCACATGCCCACGGCCGTAATGACGGAATCCAGGGAGAACACCGCATCCAGCACCACAATCTGCAGCACCACCAGCCAGAAGGCGTGCGTCGCGGCCCGGGACGAGGACACCTTCTCCTCCTGTCCCTCCAGCTTGTCATGAAGCTCGCTGGTGGCCTTGTAAAGAAGGAATCCGCCCCCCAGAAGCATGATGATGTCCCGTGCCGAAAAACCGGTGCCGAAAAACTCCAGAAGGGGTTTCGTGAGGGTAACAATCCAGGAGATGGCCGAAATCAGGACAAGCCGGACCAGAAGGGCCATGCCGAGACCGACATAGCGGGCCTTGTCCTGAAGCCGAAGCGGCAGCTTTGAAGCCAGCACGGCAATAAAAACCAGATTATCTATTCCCAGGACAATCTCCAGCACCACCAGGGTAAGCAGCCCGAGCCATGCGGAAGGATCGTAAACCCACATCATGTCAAACACTTTAAGATATTCTCCGGATACCTGCACATTACATCATTATACATACAGAACCGTCCGGGACGTGATATTTTATTGCGGGAACCCGGAATCGCGAAACCGCGGCCGGAAATACCTTTTCCGGAAATTCGGGAAGGAGGAGTTTTAACCGCCCCGTACCGTAAAGTGCGGTTCCGCATCCGGCGGCTGAAAACGTAATAATGGGATTTCTGCCCTTCCATGCAAATTTTTCCGGTTTTGTCCGCCCATCATCTGCCCATCTGCCCATCTGCCCATCCGCCCTCATCCGGCAGGCTTCCAGCAACAAAGCCCGGTCTGTTGTTTTTTTTTGGATAAAGTCCGGCAAAAACCGGCTGCATACACAAGTAATCGGACTTCAGGCTGTTTTGCACTCTTATCCACTCTGCCTGAAATGATTTCTGTCAGTCAGTTCAGGAATTCGCGATTGCTTCTGTAGGCTATTTCACTGCTGTCACCACCAGGCAATACACTTTCAACACCAGCGGCGGATTTGGGACTTTTACCCTGCGGCCACCGAGTATCCAAGCGTTGAAAACCGGATAACATCCTTCCTTATGCGTTTCGGATTTACCTGCTTTCAACAGCAGTGTCAGACAGATGCTTTATGATCTCTCAACGGTCTGAGATCGTGCTTAAAATCACCCGAGCGAACAAAAGGATGTCCGGATTTTACCGAAATGCTCATCTGATCAAGAGCAATGTTACGCAGAATCGCAGGAATGCCGATACCCTTAAAGAACTCCCGTTATTTTCTCAATAAACGTTTCAAAATCAACCATCGTGATTTTCAGGCACTTTGCGGCTATTTGCACCGCGCAGATTTGATGCCAGAATCATGCGTTACCACCTTCAACTGTTTAACTGGCTATAAATTAAACAATTTTATATAAAATTATCTCAACAATAAAAAGTTCTGCAACTTTATAAAAAGTCATGATACAATGCCGTTGTTCTCCGCAAGTGAACAATAATACGAAAGTTAAAGATTTGTCCGAAACGCTGATATTAGGTTCGAAAGGTAAAGATTATGACTGCGGCAGAAATTATTTTGCCTGAAATTTGCAGATTTCGCTCTCTGATTTTTCGATCTGTTTTTCGTGAAATCCACCCCTGCGATTTATCCGTGCCGATACCGGACGGATATCCCGCATCCTACTGTCTCTCTTTGTTTTCAGGTCCTCCTCCCGGATTTTCTTCAGGGAGAACGGAATTCCGGGATCCCTTTAAGGATCCTGGGCGACAGCTTTTCCGACAGCATGCCTGATGCTGCGGGATTATTATTCTGCTGATATCTGACGAACCGGATAACAGGACAGATGAGAACGTTCTCATTCAGATCATTTCTTTGACTAAGCCGCCTTAAGACCATCAGATTCTCCGGGTCCCAGGCACACAAGTTAATTTGATTTTTGAAGGAGTTTATACATGGAACAGCTATATGAGCAGGACCTGAAAATCAACAGGAAACGCCTGAACGAGCTGAAGGCCGAAAACAAGTCAGAAGAGATATGCAGAATGGAAGACAGCTATTTCAAGTTTATTCTGAAGGAACGTGTTCTTGACGGTGTGGGACGCGAGCTGATACGGATGTATTTCGGAGACGACTCTGTTTCAGGGCTCAGTTCCGGTTCCGAGGAAATTCAGGTGGAGTACGGGAAAAGAACCTTTGCCATGGATGTCTTTGCCCGGTCTCGCGAATATGATGTCGATATTGAAATGCAGAACACCAGCTACCACATAGATCGTTTCCTTATTTACTGGGGCGGATGGTCAGCAAATAAGGATCCGGGAACCGATACCCGAAAACTGGTGCTCGAAAAAAAATGTCTTACAGTCATAATATCCAGTGTCGGAGCACCAAACAACCTCAGACCGCCGTCTGACAACTGGTACTGGGGTGCGGGATACTGTTCGTTTGACCTCGTGAACCGGAATATTATCGGAGAACTGTTCCAAAAAGGGCCATGCACACTGATAATCGATTTGAACAGGTTCCGTGAAAAAGTAAAGAAACCGTCATCGTTTCTGGAATACTACCTGTCATATTTGCTGTGCTCCACATATGAGGATCTTGAGAGTTTATGCGACAACGATGACAGAGGTATAATGGAAGATATTGTAGCCAGGGATTTGAGATTTCTTACCGGTACTGATACATGGAGGGGATATATGGAGAACTATAATAAGTTCTGGACAGCCCGTTTTGAGCAAGCTCTGCCTGAGTGGAAAGCCCGTGTCAGGGCCGAGACCGAAGCCTGTATCAGAGCCGAGACCGAAGCCCGCGTCAGGGCCGAGACCGAAGCCCGCGTCAGAGCCGAGACCGAAGCCCGCGTCAGGGCCGCGAGACCGAAGCCCGCGTCAGAGCCGAGACCGAAGCCCGCGTCAGAACCGAGACCGAAGCCCGCGTCAGGGCCGAGACCGAAGCCCGTGTCAGGGCTGAATTGGACGAATACCGGAATAAGCTGGAAAGGGCGGATGAGGAAAATGCTGAGAAGGAGAAGCGTCTTAGGATAATGGAAGCCCGAATACTGGAACTCAGCTCTGCATCAGCAAAGAAAAACATCTGATATGTTTTCAGTCCTGCCGGAGAGTTCCCAAAATCTCCGGCAGCCTCAGGTGTTTTTATGAAAAACCGAAACATCTCAGAACATAGCTTTCAATCACGCAAGGAGATTTTCGGCCCCTGAGCCATACACGCGGATCCTGTCTGCGGCTTAAAACGTCATCATAATGGGATTTCTGCTTACTGCCCTTCCCTGCAAAACTTTCCAACTCCTCTCATCTGAACATCCCGCTCCAAAAGCCCTGAATATTGTGTTTTTTTTGGATAAAGTCCGGCAGCAATCAGCAGAATACGCATAAGTACTCGGATCTCGAGCTATTTTGCACTTTTGTGATTTCCGCTCGTCAGTTCAGGAATTCTCTGTTGCTTCTGGAATACCCTGCAACTCGCTGCACTTGTCGCCAGCGGCTGTGTTTTGGACTTTATCCATGCAGTTACGGAACAGGGCCCGAAGAAACTCCGGGCCGCAACGCGAAACGCCGCATCAGAAATCAATTTCGGACTTTTTCTTCCCGGAAGCCCCGCGGGAGGAGCTTCTGGCCGGGGATTTCCGGCGGAGATCCTGAGCACCGCGGGGTTTTCTCGGTGCATCGCGGAAGGGCTTTTTGTCAGTATCCCGATCCCGGAATCTGCCCTTTTCGGAACCGCGGGAATTTTTTCCGGAAAATCCCTCCTTCCGCTGCCGGGATTCGCTTCTTTCACCGCGTTCGCCGAAATCTCCCCGGATGGGGGTCTCCTTCCTGCCGGATTTTTGAGATCCGGCGCTCTTCCCGCCGAAGCGACTCCGCTCCCGGCGGGGCTTTCCGGCGAAGGGTGAATCCAGGCCAAGCCGTTCATCGTCCCTGTTGAGTCCGGTAACCGGAATGTACGGCTTATGGTTCCGGGGGAGATAGGTGCTCGCAAAACCTCTGCCGGCCCGCTCGGAAACCGCATCCCGCATCCTGGCGCTCCCGCCCCCGGGAGCGGGGAATCCGGCACCGCCGCTTCTGCCTCCGAACCCCTGCTTCTCACGATAGCGGCGGAAGGATTTCTGAATCTGTCTTCTCTCCAGATATTCCTCCCGGGCTCCCGAAGCCTGATCCTCAGTGCTGAGCACGGTACGTGTTTCCGGTATCAGCCCTGCCATCTGCCGGAGCTCGTTTACCTCCTTCAGGGAAAGCTCCCGCCAGCCGCCCTCGGGAAGCTTGCCGAGTTCCACACAGGCATATCTGATTCTTTTGAGACGGCTCACCCGGAAGCCCAGAGCCTCCCAGAGCCTTCTGACCTCGCGCTTCCGGCCTTCACGAAGGGTAACATAGAACCATTTGTTCATGCCCTCGCCGCCGCCCTGCTCCACACGGGCAAAACGGGCCGGCCCGTCCTCCAGCTCCACCCCGGTGGTCAGCTTTTCAATATGCTCCCGGGAAACCTCTCCGAACACCCGGACCGCATAAACGCGCTCCATTTCGCGGCTCGGATGGGTAAGGCCGTTTGAAAGAGCACCGTCGGTGGTAAGAAGCAAAAGTCCCGAGGTATTCACGTCAAGACGTCCCACGTAAATCCAGCGGCCGTTGGAAATCTGCGGAAGGCGGTCGAACACCGTGGGACGGCCCTGAGGATCCATCCGGGTGCACATCTGCCCTTCCGGCTTGTTATACATAAGAACACGGCACACCGGCTTTTCCTGATTCCCGGTCTTGATGATTCTGCCGTCCACCCTGATGGTTTCGGTTCCCTCAACCCGGTCACCAAGCCCGGCAACCTTTCCGTCAACGCTGACGCGGCCTTCCTTTATGGCCTCTTCCATATTACGGCGGGAACCGAGTCCGGTCTCTGCCAGCACTTTATGCAACTTTTCACTCATATATAAAAAACCCTGCGCTGCACTGCCTCACGGCAAAGCGCAAAACTGCTGAAGGAAAAAAATCAAATGACAATCAAAAAAGCCCGAAACCCGGGGTATCCGAATAACTGCTCCGGCAGACTGCCGGGCCCCGCCATGGCACTGACGGTTCGGAAACAGGCGACTGAGGGATATGATTCTTTGAACTGAAAGTCCCGATTCTTCACGGGATTGCGGGAATTATAATCGCTAACCCCCGCCATTGCAAAGAATTATTGCGGCGGGGACGCTTCCCCGAAGCGGATTCGGGGAGCGGAAAAGGAAGATCCGTCCGAAGCCGGCCGGCTTTCGGAAATCCGGTATAAAATCAAAAAATAATGCCGTTTCGGGAACTGTTTGCGTCAAAAACGGTCAAATATATATGTTATTCATAAGCTGGACTTACCGGATTCCGGAACAACAGCTGACAAAACACGAGGAGAACACTATGGACGATACAGGCTGCATGGGCGATTTCGGCGGCATTCCGGACTGCGGGACCGGGGGGTACGGCTTCGTTCCCGGATTCTATCCGGCTTTCGGATTTTATCCCGCCCCCTTCGGTGCTTCCCTTTACGGCACGGGATATATGCTGGGCCAGAGGCTGATGGGCTTAGGCACCGGCGAGTCCCTGAGACTTTTTGCCATGGCCGGACAGGAAAGACGGCCGGATGCGAGACAGAATCCCGTTGTTTCCGGAAAGTCCTTCCGGATAATCTGGAAGTGCTGCTGCGGCAGCATGAACGGCGGCAAGTTCTGCTCCGAGTGCGGAACCCCCCGGAGCCGGGTGGTCTGGCAGTGTTCCTGCGGCGAAATAAATCAGGGACACTTCTGCACGGAATGCGGAAATCCCAAACCGGAGGAAAGTCCGAAAGTACCGGACTCCGAACAGTCCAGCTAATCCGCGGTCAATCCGTAATTTCAGTTTTAAGCGGAAACATTCGCAATGCATAACACCGAAAACCGGCCGGAGACCGCATCTTCAGCCGACGAAATTCAGCCTCTGGCCACCGAACAGGTGAATCTCACCCTCTCCGGACAGACCATGCGCATCACCTGCCGCAAGGGGGAATCCGCAGCAATGATCCGGGCCCAGAACATGGTCAATGACAAGATTCTGGAGCTCCGGAAAATGGCTCCGGGGCTCTCCATGGAAAAGATAGCGCTTCTGGCATCTTTGGATTTTTGTCACGAATTGAACCAAAAATCATTGCAATTAAAGGATATCGGAGATACACTTGAAACAAGAGTAAGGAGGCTTGCGGAGCTCCTAAAGGGCAACGAGGGCTGAATTCTCTTCAATCGCCGATTTTTAGGCATTGTATTTGGTTATGTCCCTGAGCCGATACATACAGATTAGGGAGATTAAAGGTACATGGTGCGCAAGCCTGCGACCCCGCATGGGAAAACCGATCAGGAAGCCTAAGTGTACTTCAGCGTCCCCCGCTTTGAACTTCCGGGTTCAAGGTTTCAGACCTTAGCATTGTTTGGGAGTCTGGTGTGATTGATTATTACTGAAAAGGCAGGTTCCACCTGCCTTTTTTAATACCCGTAACTTTAAGCTGTAAAACAACATATGCCTACATCACGTCCTCTTCTGCGTCAGAAAATCCGCGACCTGCGTAAAACCATCTCTCCCGAACAGCACGCTCATTATTCGGCCCAGATGGTTGACCGTTTTATGCACCATGAGCGCATTAACAGGGCTTCATGCATCGCCCTGTACATGAGCGTTGACGGCGAGGTTGACACCGCCGGGGTAATCAACTGGTGTCTTAACAACAACATCCGGGTGGCGCTTCCGGTGCTGCACCCGTTCTCCAAGGGACACCTTCTGTTCCTCAACTATGACAAGAACACCATCATGGTGAACAACAAGTACGGCATTCCCGAACCGGAACTTGATGTCCGGAATGTCATCCCGCTGAACCGTATCGACATCATGTGCACTCCCCTGGTGGCCTTTGATGCCAGCGGCAACCGTCTTGGCATGGGCGGCGGCTACTATGACCGCACCCTGCAGATTTACAACCAGACCGGCGAGGGGCCCTTCCCGGTAGGACTGGCCCTGGACATTCAGGAGGTGGAAAGCCTTCCCACCGAGATTTGGGATGTGCCGCTCCCGGAAATCATCACTCCTACCCGGGACATCATATTCGAGAAGAATATCAGGGAACCGTCCGGGAACTCCGGGCGCTAGCTCCGCCGCCAACCGCACCGGCCGGCCGTCATGCCGGCCTTTTTGTTTTTGGCGGCTTTTCTGCGGATCCTTCAGGCAATCCGGCTTCCGAAAAAATGTCGCAATTCACGGTTTTTCGCCTGACACAAAAATCATTTTCATGATTTTGCGGTCTGTCACAGTTCCAAAATCAAATCTGTGTATTGTCAATTTTCTTCTCCGGCGTATAATGCACCTGTCCGTTAATCAGTCAGGAACAGACCAGCACCCATGAGCCAGAATACCAAAAAACAGCATGCCGCCAGAGAAGCCCTGAAATACGTTGAGGAAAACGCCATTCTCGGGGTGGGAACCGGTTCCACCGTAAACTTTTTCATAGACGGTCTGGAAGAGATCAGAAGCCGGATCCGGGGAGCCGTCTCCAGTTCGCAGGCATCTACCGCCAGACTTCAGAAGATGGGAATTCCGGTGCTGGATCTTAACGAGGTGGATCATTTTGACATCTATGTGGACGGCGCCGACGAAATCAATCCGTCCCTGGAGATGATTAAGGGAGGCGGCGCCGCCCTCACCCGGGAAAAGATTGTGGCCGCGGTGGCCCGGAAGTTTGTCTGCATTGTGGATGACAGCAAGACCGTAGACGTGCTGGGCACATTTCCCCTGCCGGTGGAGGTCATTCCCATGGCCCGGGAATACGTGGCCCGGGAGCTTAAAAAACTGGGCGGGAATCCGGTATGGAGGAAGGACTGCGTGACCGACAACGGAAACCAGATCCTGGACGTGCACGACCTTCGCATTGAGAATCCCGGGGAACTGGAAAAGGCGATTAATGCCATTCCCGGCGTGGTAACCGTGGGAATCTTCTCAAAGAGAGGCGCCGATGTCCTTATTGTGGGCACCGAGGACGGCGTCAGGGTTTCCGAAAAGTCATAGCCGGCCCCCTCCGAAAATACAGCCCCGCCTCCCGGCGGGGCTTTCGTTTTCCTCAGGAATCATTCCGATTCAGGAGGGCTGCCGTTCCAGAATCAGGGTATCCCGGATTCCGGGGAGTTCCTTCTCGAATTCGGCCGCATTCCCGGCCGGCAGGGAAAACGTCAGCACTGCCCTTTCATCGGGAAAGGCCATCTCCGGTACTCCTCCGGATCTCCGAATCAGAAGCAGCACGGCATTCAGAACGGCCGCTCCGGCGGAAATCCGGTACCTGATGCCGGGTGCGAATTTTTTAAGGGGAAGTTCCCGAAGCGCCTCCCGGACACTGTCCTGATAAGCCCGGACCAGGCCGCCGGTTCCCAGAAGCGTGCCTCCGAAGTATCTGGAGACCACCACGGTTATCTCGCCGATGCCGGAATGGGTCAGGAGATTCAGCATCGGCCGCCCGGCCGTGCCCCGGGGCTCCCCGTCATCGGAGGACCCCAAAAAAGCCGTGCTGTCTCCTCTTCCGGCATTGAAGGCAAAGCAGTGATGCCGGGCATCCGGAAAATCCTCCCGGCACTTTCCGATGAAGAGCCGGACCGCCTCGTTCCCCGGGGTATGCCCGGCACTGGCGATAAACCGGCTTCTTCTGACGACAAGCTCCCGGCGATGCGGAATCCCCGGCGGCAGATCCGGGACAAAAAAAGCCGCTTCCGTCATGCATTCTCCTCCTGAAAACCGTGCGGCACCGGGCTCCCGCCGCGTCCGGAAAAACACGGCAATGACGGGGGCCGGCCGCACCTTCTGCATAAAACCCGTCACATAACAACAAACATGACCAGCCATGCATTTTATAAACCTGATAATACCAAAAATATCCGTTGCTGTATAAAATGGATCCCGTTTTTCATGTTCCCGCCGGAAATTGCCTGTGCATACTGCGGAACCTGGAAAACGGACTCACCGGGGTTTTGTTCCTGTCAGACACAGATTCACTAATTATCAGGCAGCTTAACAATGAACTTGAAGAATATTACAATCGTCCGCCGTCTTTTTATCATTGCATTTCTGGCGATTCTGGTACTGATCTTTCTGATTTCCCTGTCCGCACTGAAGCTTAGCAGAATCGAAAATACCATCCCGGCACTCGGTAACAGCGTGGATTTTGTGGATCATGCCCGGCATGCCGAAGGACTGTTCAAGGAGCTCCGCATCAGCGCCATCAAGTATCCGATGACGGTAACTCCCGAGGAACGTACCGGCATGAGAAAGGCCTATATCGCCAACCGGGAAAGGTTTAACCAGACCATCGACGCCATCAGAGCGGCCTGCAAAGGCAGGGAAGACTGTCTTGATCTCGTAAAGAGCATGGAACACAACCTTAACGAATACGACAAGGCCAAAGAGGAAGTGTACAGGCAGACTGATGATGGCCATCCCCGTGAGGGCTATCTGGCCATTCAGAAATATCTGGTTCCCATCGGAGACAATATCGACGACCGG
>CACYPY010000084.1 GCA_902776415.1 uncultured Ruminobacter sp. | reverse complement strand
AATAATCACAACCTTCCTGTCGTATGCCTCGGCAAGCATGCTTCCGATCTGTCGGAGGGATGTCTGAATCACGGTTTTGGCCATTTTCATGTTTTCCGGGTTTGACAGTTTCCGGCTTTTGCGCTGGCAGAGTTTCAGACTTTCCCGGAATCCGCTTTTTGCGGCGGTGCTCAGCTTTTTGTTCCTTAAGAGAAATTTGAACCTCTCAAAAAGTACGGCCAGAAAATCCAGGATGGAATTCATGGCATCTTCAAAATCTTCTCCGTCAGTATCTTTCAGGGTAACGCTGACCACCGGGTAACGGCCCATGTATTCATCGCAGAGTTTCCTGTTTCTGCAAACTTTCAGCCCCTTAAAAAGTGTCTCCTGCCGGCTCCGATCTTCGGGATTTTTGTAATTGAGCTCCAGGAAATTTTCCAGCATGCTCATGGACAGGGTTTTTCCGAAACGCCGCGGTCTCAGAAGCAGGAAGACATCTGTCTGCGATGTCAAAAGGGGTTTCAGAAACGGATGAGCTTTTCAAAATCCGTAATTCCTACAGGAATTTTGTCGCTGGTAATTTTTGGCATTGCACAATCTCCATTTGATTATGTTCTTCCGGCCCCGGCCCAGTTTCATCGTCTGCGAGTTTCACTATAGCACACGAAAGCATTTCCCGAATACCGCGGAGATAAATTTATGACAGGATCGGAGATTATTCACAGGAATAACGGACGCGGCAGGATCAGGGAACAAGATTTGGAGGATGGGAAGCCGCGCGTCAGAATGAGTATGGGATATTTCGCGGCAATTTTGAAATCTGAACAGTACCGGTTTCAGGGAATTTCCTGTTATCGGATAGGGCCCCGGGTATTTGTCACAGATACTCTGTTTTTAAGAATTCCGGCCTCTTGCAAATTAAGGTTTTTCTCTTTGTGTACTGTCAGGTATTTTCCGAACTCAATATCAGATGCTGTCGGCCATACCGGCAGATATTGATGATGACCGTCCTGAATATTGTGGGCATATAACTGTACCAGATAGTAATTGAAAAACTTGACATAGTGAGTTTTTTTTTTAGTCTAATAAAGCAGAAAGATCTCAGAGAATGAACTTTTTTTCGGAAAATGCCGGAGGTCTGTCTGTCTTGTTCTTCAGAAAAATTCCCAGGATGTGTCAATGGTCAGACAGATCAAGTCCAGACAGCGGGTGGCGGCTCACGGCGAGGTTTTTACCGGCGATCGGGAGGTCACTGCCATGCTGGATCTGGTAAAGCCGGAAACGGAACGTGTGGACAGCCGTTTTCTGGAACCGGCCTGCGGAGACGGCAATTTCATGGCGGCAATTCTGGAGCGGAAGCTGGCCGCTGCCCGCATATTATCGGTGTCTCCGCGAACCAAAAAATCTCCCGATCCTCTCGAATTCGAAAAAAACTCTCTTCTTTCCGTGGCCAGCATTTATGGCGTGGATCTCCTTCTTGACAACGTAATTGCCGCCAGAGACCGGCTGTACCGGATCTGGGAGCGGGAATACGAGTCCGTGCTGGAGAACGAAGCTGACGATGCCTGCCGTGATACCGTCAGGTTTATTCTCAGCAGGAATGTGGTTTGCGGCAATGCCCTGACCCTGATGTGCGTTGATGAAAACCAGAAGGACACCGGGGAGCCTTTGGTGTTTTCGGAATGGTCGCTTCCTTTCAACGATACCCGTGTTCAGAGGAAGGATTATTCATTTGCGGAACTTCTGGCTGCGGCCTCCGGGGAGAGTGATTTCAGAAGGACCGGGCAGACCGATATTTTTGCCGGCCTGGATGGTCAGTGTGAGCCTGTACTGCTGAGACAGTACGTGTTTGATTACAGGAAGGAAAATTCCTATGTCAGATGACAAGTCTTCAGCTTTCGCAAAATCATACAACCCGGACGTGCTGTCATGTCTTGCCAATCTTTCCAGCGACGAGATATTTACTCCTCCTGAGGTGGTCAATGCCATGCTGGACATGCTTCCTCAGGATCTGTTCAGGAGTCCTGATACCAGATTCCTTGATCCCTGTTCAAAGAGCGGAGTTTTTCTCAGGGAAATCGCCAAACGCCTTATTACCGGGCTCAGTCCTGTTTTTCCGAAACTTGAAGAACGGCTGCAGCATATCTTTAAAAACCAGCTTTTCGGCATTGCCATTACCGAACTGACATCCCTGATATCAAGGCGCAGTCTCTACTGCTCCAAGGACGCGGATTCCGAATACTCCGTGGCTCATTTCGATACCCCCGAAGGAAACGTCAGATTTTCCGATACCCGTCATACCTGGCAGAAGGGGAGATGCGTCTTCTGCGGAGTGTCTCAGAAAGAGGGCGGCATCTATCAGCGGGAAGAAATGGAGCTTTATGCCTACGAGTTCATTCATACTTCAGATCCGCAGGGGATATTTAACATGAAATTTGATGTGGTCATTTCAAATCCTCCCTACCAGCTGAATGTCGGCGTGGAAAAAGAAAACTATGCCATTCCGATCTACCAGAAATTTGTTGAGCAGGCCAAAAAGCTGAATCCCAGATATCTGACAATGATTATTCCGGCCAGGTGGTATGCCGGAGGCCGTGGTCTTGATGATTTTCGGGATGAAATGCTACATGATGACCGGCTTCAGGTTATTCATGATTATCCGGATGCCGGGGATGTTTTTCCGGGAGTACAGATCAAAGCGGGAGTCTGCTATTTTCTGTGGGAAAGGGATCGGCACGGGGACTGCAGTGTATACACTCATCTTAACGGCAAGGTTACAGGCCCCGTGAAACGTCCGCTGCTTGAAGCCGGAAATGAAACCTTTATCAGATACAACCAGGCCATTTCGATCATCAAGAAGGTCTGTGATCCAGGAGGACGTTCCTTCAGCGAACTGGTTAGTCCGCAGACACCGTTCGGAATTGTAACCAGCTACAAGGGAACCGAATCCCCCCGGTCAGATACAGACCTCAAGATGTATATCAGCGGAAATGACAGAAAGTACAGGGGAAAGGCGTTTTATGCGCCGCTTTCCAGGGTTACCAAGGGCGAGGAAATGATCCCCTGGCATAAGGTTTATATCAATATGGCGGGAAGCGGGAGTGATTCCTTCCCGCATCAGATTCTGGGAAAGCCGTTCTACGGAGAACCGGGAAGTATCTGCAATCAGAGTTATCTGGTTATCGGCCCCTTCAGAAACAAAACCGAGTGTGAGAATGCAATCTCTTATATTTCGACCCGGTTTTTCAGGTTTATGGTTCTTCAGAAGAAAAATGCCCAGCATGCCATGCGAGGTGTCTATCAGTTAGTTCCCATGCAGGATTTCACCAAATCCTGGACCGACGAGGAACTTTACGCCAGGTACGGGATTAACGCCGAGGAAATTGCCTTTATCGAATCGATGATCAAGCCCATGGAGGAAGCTCCTGATGACTGACCGGAACTTTTTTCCCCTGAAAACATCCTCCCGGCCGCGCATTTATGCCTATGAGCTCGTCGGGGTTGCCAGTCATGAAGGCTACATCAAAATCGGCTATACCACCCGTGATGTGGAGATTCGGGTAAAGGAACAGCTGCATACACCTGCCGTGCCTTACCGGATTCTGGGATCCTGGCCAGCCATGAGGAAGGACGGCAGCATCTTCATGGATCATGAGGTGCGCGATTACCTGAAAAGGAAGGGCTTTTTGCCGCTCAATCCCGACAGGGATCGCAACGAATGGATGAAATGTTCGCTCCGGGACACGGAAGCGGCCGTGGTAGCGATTTCCCGCGGCACCGATAATTCTGAAAACCGGAACCGCACCTTTCGCATGAGACCGGAACAGGAAAATGCGGTGGTTCGGACTCTGGAGTATTTTACTACGGCATCTCATGACAGGAGCGGCAGAACTCCGAAATTCCTGTGGAATGCCAAGATGCGTTTCGGCAAAACCTTTGCCGCATACCAGCTGGCCCGGAGAATGGAGCTGAAAAAGGTTCTGGTTCTGACCTTCAAGCCGGCGGTGCAGACGGCCTGGCGCGAGGATATCGAGACTCATGTCGATTTTGAGGGCTGGCAGTTTATTTCCGCGCAGGATGCGGCAGGGCGATCCATTGACGAGCAGTACGAGAGAGCCGACAGGAAAAGGCCGATAGTCTGTTTTGGTTCCTTTCAGGATTTTCTGGGAAAGGATCGTGATAACGGCGGCATCAAGGCCCGCAACGAATGGGTGCATGCCACAAACTGGGATCTGGTGATTTTTGACGAATACCATTTCGGGGCCTGGAAGGACAATGCCAGAAGGCTGTTTGAGCAGGATGAGGATGCCTATGACGAGGATTTGTCAGGTTATGACGCCGGAAATGCCCATGACGAGTCCTGGCTTCCCATAACGGCCAGGTATTATCTTTTCCTGTCCGGAACTCCCTTCAGAGCGCTGAATTCCGGAGAATTTATCGAGGAGCAGATTTACAACTGGACCTATTCCGACGAGCAGCAGTGCAAGGCGGAATGGCCCAGACTCTCCCATTTCCCGGAGTATGTCCCGGCACCTGACGAGGAGAATCCGTATGCCGCACTGCCGCGGATGGTGATGCTGACCTACCGGCTTCCGGAGTCCATTCAGAGAATCGCCCGGGAAGGGGAATTTGACGAATTTGATCTGAACGAGTTTTTCAGGGCTGACGGCAGAGGTGAAAATGCCGTTTTCAGATACCGGGACTATGTTCAGAAATGGCTGGATCTGATTCGGGGAGCGTTTTCCGAAACCTCGGTTGCAGATCTGAAGCTGGGAGCCAAAAGACCGCCGTTTCCCTTTTCGGATCAGCGGCTTCTCAGTACCCTGTCGCACACCCTGTGGTTTATGCCGGATGTGGCCTCCTGCCATGCCATGGCCAATCTTCTCGCGGAGAAGCAGAACCGGTTCTATCATGACTACAGGGTTATTGTCTGTGCGGGGATAAAGGCGGGGATTGGTGCCCAGGCCCTGACTCCGGTGCGGAACGGCATGGAGGATCCCCTGGAAACCAGAACCATCACCCTTTCCTGCGGGAAGCTCACCACGGGGGTTACCATTAAACCGTGGACCGGAATTCTGATGCTCAGGAACCTGTCTTCTCCGGAAACCTACTTTCAGGCGGCTTTCCGGGTGCAGAGTCCCTGGGTAATAAAGAATGATAACGGACATAACGAGATCATAAAGCAGGAGTGCTACATCTTTGACTTTGCCATAAACAGGGCGCTCCGGCAGATCTCCGATTACTGCTGCCGTCTCAATGTCAGCGAGCAGAACCCGGAAAACAAAGTTGCCGAATTCATAAAATTCCTGCCGGTTCTGGCATATGACGGCAGTGCCATGAAGGAGGTCAGCGCCACGGATGTTTTGGATTTTGCAATGTCGGGAACCTCGGCAACGCTTCTGGCAAAACGGTGGGAGTCGGCACTTCTGGTCAATGTGGACAACAGCACGCTGGAGAAGCTTCTGAAGAATAAGGAGGCCATGGCGGCGCTTATGAAGATTGAAGGTTTCAGAAGTCTTAATTCCGATATCGAAACCATCATCAGCAAGTCATCCCTGGTCAGAAAGGCGAAAACCGGAAAGGAAAAACAGACTCCGGCCGTCAGGAAAGAGCTTAGCGACGCCGAAAAGGAGTACAAGTCAAAGCGCCGGCAGATTCAGGAAAAGCTTATCAAATTTGCCACGAGAATACCGGTGTTCATGTATCTTACGGATTACCGGGAGGTCTGTCTCCGGGATGTCATCACCATGCTGGAGTCAAAACTGTTCCGCAAGGTTACCGGAATCGATGTTGCCGACTTTGAGCTCCTGGTGTCCCTGAATCTCTTCAACGAATCCCTGATGAACGATGCGGTGTACAAGTTCAAGCGTTACGAAGATTCCAGTCTGGAATATACCGGAATAGACAGCCACGGTCAGGAGGACGTGGGGCTTTTCAGCACCGTGCTTTCCCGGGAGGATTACGAGGCCAGCAAGGGGCTTTAGCAGAGGTTATGATTTTTAATTCCCGTTCAGAGCATCCAGGTCCGGTATACGGGGAGGAATACTGTCCCGTCCTTTTCGGATAACCGGCGGTATGCGGGATGCAGGGAACATCCGGCTGATTCCGGTACCTGTTCATGAACTTCCGGAGAGACGAATATGTGTATCGCGTTCCTGATTTCACTTCTGTTGCAGAAGCGTTGTGTCTGCCGGTGATTTTTCTTCCGGTGATCAGAAAGTCTATCTCCATCCGGGCATTTTTATCATTTCTGGAAGAATTTGAATAGAAGTACAGCCGGTGTCCGGATGCGGTCAGCATCTGAGCCGCAATGTTCTCAAGGATCATGCCCTCATTTACTTCCAGCCTGCCAAAGAGCAGCTTTTTATATATTTCCTGCGTTACCAGACCGTTTTCGTCAAAGGCGTGACTTATCAGAAGACCGGTATCGCCGAAATAAAGCTTTAATGCGGTGCGATCCCGGTTCAGTCTGATGCCGGTATCAGTGCGTTTCCGCACCTTTTCATGATTACCCGGAAGTAAAAGTCCTGATACGGCCTGTCCCGGAATACCGCGGCTTACCTGCGGAGCATTCTGACAGCTGTGTTTTTCGGTCATTGCGGATCACCGCAGTGCCAGGCACGATTATTTGCCGGCATGCTCCCGGGGTTTTCCGGTGTGATTTCCGGTGTTTTCTCCTCCTCTCCCTATGCCATTTCCCCTTGCTTCTGGAAATGCTTTCAGAAAAAATCCCGGATCCCGGCGGAGACGGTTATAATAGGGCGGACAGTTCAGGCCCGGGGCCGTGGTTCCGCGAATTCGCGGTTTTTCTTTTATCTGGAGTTGGAAATAAATGGCAGTATCCCGTCAGGAAAAGCGTCGTCTTGATTATAAACCTCCCCTGTTTACCATTACCGATGTTGATTTAAGCTTCAGTCTGGATCTGACAAAAACCCGGGTTGTCCAAAAAAGCAAGGTTAAGAGACTCACCCCGGATCTGTCGCAGCCCCTGGTGCTTGACGGTGACGGTCTGAAACTCCTGGGGGTAAGAATCAACGGTCAGGAGTGTTCCTTTGCCGAGACCGCGAAATCCCTGACGATACCGGTTTCCGAAAAGGAATTCTGGCTGGAGGTGGTTACCGAAATATCCCCTGAGAACAACACCGAGCTCATGGGACTGTACGTTTCCGACGGCAAGTTCTGCACCCAGAACGAACCGGAGGGGTTCCGGAGAATCACCTACTTCCTGGATCGCTCCGATGTTCTTTCCCGCTATACCGTTCACATTTCCGCTCCCGCCGGGCTTTATCCCTTCATGCTCAGTAACGGCAACCTGGTGTCCGACGTCACGGGGAACGGCGTGCGCACCGTAACCTGGAAGGATCCCTTCCCGAAACCCAGTTATCTTTTTGCCCTGGTGGCCGGAGACTTTGACGAGCTTTCCCGGGAATTTGTCACCAGAAGCGGGAAAAAGGTGCAGGTCCGGCTTTATGTGGATCGGGGCATGGCAGCCTTCGGCGATACCGCCATCGATTCCGTTCTCCGGGCCATGAAGTGGGACGAGGACAGATTCGGGCTGGAATATGACCTGAACAGATTCAACGTGGTTTCCGTGGACTTCTTCAATGCCGGAGCCATGGAAAACAAAAGCCTCAATATTTTTAACTCCCGGTATGTGCTGGTGGATCCGGCCAGTGCCACGGACACCGATTATGAAAACGTGCTTTCGGTAATCGGGCATGAATATTTTCATAACTGGACCGGGGATCGGGTTACGCTCCGGGACTGGTTTCAGCTGAGTCTCAAGGAAGGCCTTACGGTATTCCGGGATCAGGAGTTTTCCTCGGATCTGGGATGCCGGGCCATCGAGCGGCTCAAGGCCATCAGGGTGATCCGGGGGCCGCAGTTTGCCGAGGATTCCGGCCCCATGGCGCATCCGGTGCGTCCGGACTACGTTATGGAGATGAACAATTTCTACTCGGCCACCGTTTATGACAAGGGCGCCGAGGTAATCCGGATGATTCATGCCATTCTGGGCGAGGAAGGTTTTCAGAAGGGAATGCGGCTCTATATTTCCAGGCATGACGGCAAAGCGGTAACCTGCGAGGATTTCGTTTCGGCCATGGAGGATGCCACCGGAACGGATCTCCGGCAGTTCCGGAACTGGTACAGCCAGGCGGGAACCCCGGTGGTGACGGTGAGCATGAACTATGACGCAAGAACCCGGAAATGCGAGTTCACGGTGAAGCAAAAAACTCCGCCCACCCCGCGACAGCCTGAGAAGAAGCCCTTTGTCATTCCCGTGAGAATGTCTCTTTACGACAGGAAGGGGAACCGGATTCCGCTGATAAGGGACGGCGTGCCGGCAAATCCGGTGCAGATTGCCAGTGAGGAAAGCCAGTCCTGGATTTTTGAAAACGTTCCGGAGCGGCCGGTGCCGGCGCTCCTGGAGGGGTTCAGCGCTCCCGTGAAGCTTGAGTATCCCTATACCGAGGAGGATCTCCGCATTCTTCTGATGCACGCGGAGGATCCGGTATCCCGCTACGATGCGGTGCAGAGTCTGATAAACAACTATTTCTACCGGAATGCGGAAAACTTTGAGAGAAATCAGCCGTTTTCTGAACCTAAGGCTCTCATTGAGGCCTATCGCTACATTCTGAACAGCGATATGGATCGGCGATTTGCCGCCTTTATCATGACGCTGCCGCCCATTAATTCCGTTATCGAGAATTTTACGGTGGTTAACCTGGATGGGGTATTTGCGGTGTACCGGCATCTTCGAGACAGCCTGGTGCAGGGGCTCGGGGAAGATATTTCCCGGATTTACCGGAAATCTCTAGAGGCTTACGAGGAGCGGGTGCGCACTCCCGGGTCGTATGCCGTGACTCCGGAGCAGATGGGAGACCGGGAGCTCTCCGGATTTTTGCTGGAATTTTATGCCCGTTATCTGATGCTTTCCGGAGACGAGTCCGGAGCCGCGGCAGCCGTGCTGCATCATTTCCGGATTTCCGACAATATGACTGACACCCTGGCGGCCATGAATACCGCAACGCGCTGCGGGCTGTCCTCAGAGGCTGAAATTCTCGGGGACTTTGAGGCAAAGTGGTCCGGGAATCCTCTGGTGTTCGACAATCTGTTCCGATCCGTGGCCATGGCGCCGCGTCCGGATACCCTGAACCGGGTTCGTGAGCTTATGAATCACCAATGCTTCGACATCAGTAATCCGAACCGGGTGCGGGCTCTTGTGGGGGCCTTTTCCTCCGGAAATCCGGAATGCTTCCATGCCATTGACGGCAGCGGCTACGATTTTCTTACCGAAACCGTGCGCAGACTCAACAAAACCAACGGCCACGTGGCGGCCAGAATCCTTACCCCGATGCTGGCGCTGCGTCGTTTTGACAGAAAGCGCTGCGATATGATAAAAGGGTGCCTTGAGCGGCTTCTCGGGGAGCCTGAGCTTTCGGATGCCGTATATGAGCTTATCGACAAATCGCTGAGACACTTATAATGGCGGACAATGTTATTACCTTCAGCGTATCCCTGAGTGCCGAGGAGGTACTGGCGATATACCGCGGGGAAATCCGGCGGGTTATGGTGGTGAGCGATACCGGACTCAGGATCGACATCAATGCCCAGCACTTTATGAATTTCACCACGCGGCAGGGAATTCACGGCCGTTTCAGGATGGTTCTGGACGGCAATAACCGCCTGGTCCGGATGGAGAAGATCGGTTAGGAGTGCGGTGTTTGCGGGAAAACGGCACCCTGATCCTTGCCGGAATAACGGTTTTTAATTGAGTTTTCGGGTCAGGGGACCCGGTTTTCAGGAACGGAGACAAAAATGTTTTACGGAATGTACGAAGGACTGGTAAGGCCCTGTCTGTTTCAGATGAATGCTGAAACGGCTCATAATGTCACCATGAAATTAATGAATTTTATGGGGCAGAGTTCCCTCCTGACCGGGCTCATCCGGCAGAATGTGGAAAAGCGCCCCCGGAAGGTCATGGGGATTGAGTTCCCGAATCCGGTGGGGCTGGCCGCAGGACTGGACAAGGACGGCGTGGCTCTGAATGCCCTGGGCGCTCTGGGATTCGGCTTTGTGGAGGTGGGAACCGTTACTCCGAAGGCACAGCCCGGAAATCCCGCCCCCCGGCTGTTCCGGGTAATCCCGGCTGAAGGCATCATAAACCGCATGGGCTTTAACAATCTCGGAGTGGACAATCTGGTGGCCAATGTCCGGGAAAGCCGTTACGAGGGAGTTTTGGGCATCAATATCGGCAAAAACAAGACCACTCCTCTGGAAAAGGCCGACGATGACTATCTGTACTGCCTTGAAAAGGTCTATCCGTACGCCACCTACGTTACGGTGAACATTTCCTCGCCGAATACTCCGAATCTGAGAACCCTGCAGCACGGTTCCGCCCTGGAGAGCCTGATTGCAGCTCTTAAAAAGAAACAGGCGGAGCTTAAAGGGAGATACAGCCGTTATGTTCCTCTGGCCGTCAAGCTGGCTCCCGAGCTCGATGATTCGGAAATTTCCGAGGTCTGCGGGATCTTCCGGAAATACGGGGTGGATGGCGTCATTGCCACCAATACCACTCTGGATCGGGAAATGATAAGGGATATGCCGCATGTAACCGAGGCCGGCGGACTCAGCGGCAGGCCGTTATTCCAAAAAAGCACCGCAAAGCTGAAAAGAATCCGGGAGGAGCTTAAGGGGGAAATTCCGATTATCGGGGTCGGCGGCATTGATTCTCCCCTGGCTGCCCGGGAAAAGCTGGCGGCCGGAGCTGATCTGGTGCAGATTTACACTGGATTCATCTACAAGGGGCCGAAGCTCATAAAGGACATTGTGGAAAATCTCTGAAGCTGCATTTCCTTTCAGGAGGACTCCCGCTTATCCCGGCCGGCAGGGGATGATCCGGCCCGGGGCAGGGCGGGAGTTTTTTTATTCCCGGAGACGGCAGTTATTCCGCGATTCCCGGATTGAGGGGAGCTTTGACGTCCCGTGAAAACAGCCTTCCTTTTTGTTCCGATTCCGCATTTTCAGGATGTGCCGATCCGGCATCTTATGCGGGCACTGCCCTCACGTGCTATAATGGCGTAGTTTTTTATCCTGCGGCTTCATCCGGAAATGATTTTCGGGAAGTCGTTACGGGGCAGATAATTATAAGGCGGAGCGGAACAGGTCCGTTCCCGCGTTCAGCGAGTATTATAGGAGTTTCCTAATGACTGTGATAAAACAGCAGGACTTTATTGATTCCATCTATGAGGCACTGCAGTATATTTCCTATTACCATCCGGTTGATTTTGTCAGAGGTCTCAAAAAGGCTTACGACCGGGAGCAGAATCCGGCTGCCAAGTCAGCCATTGCCCAGATTCTGGTTAACTCCAAAATGTGCGCCATCGGTCATCGTCCGCTCTGTCAGGACACCGGCATCGTAACCTGCTTTGTAAAGATTGGCCGTAATGTGACCTTCGAGGGTGACATGCTGGTGCAGGACATGGTGAACGAAGGCTGTCGGAGAGCCTACTGTTCCGCCGAGAATCCTCTTCGCAAGAGCGTGCTTCAGGATCCTGCCGGAAGCCGTGTGAATACCAAAGACAATACTCCTGCCGTAACCCATATCGAATTTATCGAGGGCGACAAGGTGATTGTGGAAATCGCGGCCAAGGGCGGCGGGTCTGAAAACAAGACCAAGATGGCCATGCTGAATCCTTCCGATTCCATTGAGGACTGGGTTCTGGATCAGCTTCCCCACATGGGGGCCGGCTGGTGTCCTCCCGGCATGCTGGGCATCGGTATCGGCGGAACTGCCGAAAAGGCTGCCATTATGGCCAAGGAAGCTCTGATGGAGCCGATTGATATTGATGACCTTATTAAGAAGGGGGCCGAGACCGCTGAAGAAAAGCTGCGTCTCCGTCTTTATGACAAGGTTAACCGTCTCGGTATCGGTGCTCAGGGACTGGGCGGCCTTACCACTGTTATGGATGTGAAGATCAAGAGCTTCCCGACTCACGCTGCCTCCAAGCCGGTATGCATGATTCCGAACTGCGCCGCCACGAGACACGTATCCTTTGAGCTTGACGGCACCGGGCCGGTGGATCTGGTACCGCCTTCTCTGGATGAATGGCCCGATATCGAGGTCGGCGGCAGCGATAATGCCAGAAGAGTAAATCTTGATACCGTAACCAAGGAGGAGATGGCTACCTGGAAGAGCGGCGAAACCCTGCTCCTCAACGGTACCATTCTTACCGGCCGTGATGCTGCCCACAAGAAGATCTGCGATCTCATTGCCGAAGGCAAGCCGCTGCCTGACGGGGTGGATTTCCACGGCAAGTTTATTTACTATGTGGGACCGGTGGATCCGGTTGGCGATGAAGTGGTAGGACCGGCAGGTCCCACCACCTCCACCAGAATGGACAAGTTTGTGGAAACCATGCTGAGCAAGACCGGACTTTACGGCATGATCGGCAAGGCTGACCGCGGTCCTGCCGCCGTGGCCTCCATCAAGAATCACAAGGCTGTTTATCTGATGGCCGTAGGCGGTGCCGCCTATCTGGTGTCCAAGGCAATCAAAAAGGCCCGCGTGCTGGCCTTTCCCGAACTGGGGATGGAAGCCGTGTACGAGTTTGAGGTGCAGGACATGCCGGTAATGGTGGCAGTGGATTCCGAGGGCAGCAATGTTCATGTAAACGGCCCCGAGGAATGGCGGAAGAAGATTCAGAACATTGATTTCAAGTATCTTGAATAGCTTCCTCTGAGTCCCGGTACGGACTTCTGAGGGAAGGAGAGTTCCTGTTAATGCCGGGACTCTCCTTTTTTATTGCCGGAATCAGGAAACGCGGTTGAGCCTTCGGTTTTTGCGGACAGAACCGGCCTCAGACCGGAAACAGTCAGACTCGCCCGAGCCTTGCAAACGAAAGCCGAAAAACTGCAGTACTGCAAAAAATCAGATTAAAACCTTAAATCAGGTAATGGAAATCAGGGAAAAAAGAAAGGGAATCAAAACAGGAGACGATGCAAAGAAGCATGGCGGTGAGGAAGGGATTTGAACGAGGAAGGGATTTGAACCCTTGATACGGTTTATGCCGTATACACGCTTTCCAGGCGTGCTCCTTCAACCACTCGGACACCTCACCGCACCGGAAACGAGTGCTATTTTACTGATTCCCGGCGGTAAATCAACAATTTTTTTAAAAAAAGTTACCTCAGGAACGGCAAGACGGTGCTTTTTTGTTCAGATTGTTCACAATATGACCGCATAAGGAGGGGTTTTATGCCGGATCTGAAAACGCAGGGGATTTTCAGGGAGTATTTTGGGTTTGTTTGCTGTTTCTGACGATTTTTCAGGAGTTGTGCGCCGGCTGTCTTCAGAGCCCTGAAGGAATGTTCCTGTTTTCTTCCGGTTCTCAGGGTCCGGGGCTGGCGGATTTATCCCGTTTTGCGTGATCCGTTCCCTCTTTCGGGTGCATCTGTCGGGGAACGGTACAGTCAAATATCCGAGATGTACTATAATTATCTCGGGGATGATTTGAATATGCTGCATGCAGATGTGTTACGAAAGTGTTTTCTGTTTTTTGACGGAAGCAGTCAGTTGTTTTAATCCCTGATTTGGTGTCTCAGTATAGCAAAGCATAACAGGCGCATTGATGAATTTGTGTGCAAAAGTCCTGAAACTTTTTTTATATAAGCCAATGGCTGTTTTAAGCGGTGTTTTGTTGCTGTCTCGCTTTTGGGCCGGAGTTATTGATTAGGGAGTTATGCAGTTATGGGGTCGATATTAAATCCTGATAATAACAACAGTTTTGCGAGACTGGTAAAATTTAAGGATAAAAGAATTTTTATTGATAAAACTGATTTTATTGAGATTGCCAATAAATAACTGAACAAGGCAAAAAGATTTATGGCTTTTACCCGGCCCCGGAGGTTCGGGAAGAGTGTTACGGCCGACATGCTGGTATCCTACTATTCCAAAGGATGAGACAGCAGCGGGCTTTTTAAGGGACTTAAAATTTCAGAAAAGGAAAGCTATCAGGAGCATCTTAACAAATACAATGTGATTTACTGGGACATGAACTCAATCCTGGGCGGATACCGTGATTACCTGACCGACCATAAGAATTCGGCTTCCCGCATGGCTGAAGACATTGTGGACTTTTTAAAATACCAGACCATCAGGGAACTGTACGAAGACGCATCCTTTAAAACAGCTCTGGAGAATGACCGGGTGTCATGTCTCAGTCTGTACACTGCCTTTAAAACCCTGTACAAAAACGGCATCCGGTTCGTTCTGATCATGGATGAGTGGGATCTGGTATATCGGGAATTCAGGGATGACAAGGTTCTTCTGAAGAAATTCATAGATCTGCTGAGGGATCTCTTTAAATCGTCCGACGGTCAGAAATGCTTTAATTTGGCCTACCTCACCGGAATTCTTCCCATCATAAAGGATAACTCTGAATCATCTCTGAATACCTTCGATGAATGCACCATGCTGAATCCGGAGCCTCTGGAAAGGTTTTTCGGGTTCACAGAGGAGGAGGTTCAGGAGATTGTCAGGCTTCCTTTTTGCCGTCTCGATGCTGCCGAACTCCGGGAATGGTATGAGGGGTATAAGCTTAACGGAGTTGATATTTACAATCCGAATTCCGTAGTGAACGCCGTTATGAAAAACAAGTGCCGGAATTACTGGAGCGGCACCCGATCATCCGAAGAAGTGATAAGACTTATCAACCTGAATTTCAGGGGGATTAAGGAGGATATCCTGAAACTCCTGAACGGGGATCCGGTGTATTTCACGAGCGGCAGCTTTAAAAACGACATGACCGGCATTACCTCGAAGGATGACGTTTTAAGCCTGCTGGCATGTCTCGGCTATATTGCCTGTACTGACCAGGAACTTAATCCTGATGAGGAAGCGGTAAATGCCGCCTTTATTCCCAATAAGGAAATTCGCAGCAATCTGACGAATGTCATAAAATCTCAGACTGGTATGACGGACTGACAACGCTGGTCAGGAGATCCCAAAGTCTTTATCAGGCCATTCTGGATCTTGACGGCACAAAGGCTGCGGCGATTATTCAGGAAATTCATAATTCCCCGGAGATATCCCTTCTTTCATATAACAGCGAGGAATCCCTGACCTACTGCGTGATGTCCGGCCTGAGCCTGGCCACCGTTAAAAGGTATAATGCAAGACGGGAGGAGCAGTCCGGAAAGGGCCGGCTGGATCTGGTATACG
>CACYPY010000083.1 GCA_902776415.1 uncultured Ruminobacter sp. | reverse complement strand
GCTGAGGAAGAATGCCTGTCTTTCAGACTATGAAGCCTGGTTTGAACTTGAGATTTCAGAAATCACGGAACCAAAAAAATCCAAAAAGCGGAGCAGCAAGGGTACCGACAAGGACGGTAATGATGACAAAAAAATCAGGATGCTTACCGGGTATACTCTCAAACATGAAGTTATCAAAAAACAGCTGAACTCTTACGGATTCTTCTGTATCGTTGCTTCAAAGGAAGAAGATTGCGGGGCAGTTTTGGAGAATTATCGAGGCCGGGACAATATTGAAAAGTTCTTCAGGTCTGTCAAATGGGGAATGGATTTCAAAACCCCGGCTGTGCATTCCGATGAAGCGGCCGAGGGTAAAATTCATCTGATGTTCCTGGCAGCTGTTCCCGGGATAATTGATCAGCTGGAGATGATAGAATGCACTCGCACTCCCCAGAACACTTACAGCAGAAGGTATGCGTTAACAGCCAGGCAAAAAACCATCCTGAATGCTTTGGGTATGTCTGACAAAAGCATAGACGACGAAATATCATCGTTCAACCTGAAAATGGCTGGTAATAACGAGTGAGGCTCACATCCACCGCAGTATGTGCCGAAACTTTTAGTCATACAAATTCGTAGAGCTTAGGTAAAGAATTGCCGATTGATGATGAGAGGTGATTTTTCACCATCATCTTCCTGTTACCCCACACCGTTCCTTTTCCTCATAATTAGATTAGCTCAAAGGAAATTCCTGTAGGAATGATTCATTTTTGAGCATGCCATGACGGGAAGTGTCCATAATCTTCAGGAAGAAATACTCCCCATCATTGGTACCCCGGATATGGCTTTAATCTCTTTGCTGGTTCCAACCCCTCATATCATTTCTGCACGGGGCAGTATAAGGGGTGAAGGGGAGAATCCCCTTCAGTCATTAACAGGAAGTCGCCTAAGGCGGCTTTCCTTCCTTAATCAATAACTTTCGATTCTTCAAACTTATCCAGAAGCCTGCTTGATACCGGATACATCGTACTGTTAAAAATCAACCACCTACTGAAATTTCCGAAGAATCGAAATTTCCTTAGAACCGTAATTTTTGCTGTCATAAGGAAGTCGGAAGTTCGCAAAAAGCCCTGAAAATTAAGGATCGGCAAGTTTGAATTTAAGTTTCCGCAAGTTTCACGATGGATATCTTCGTGCCGAAAAGGTCTCGAATAATCTGCTCCTGCCAGTTGTAGAGCCTCAGATAGTTTGCCCAAATTCCTCTCAAATAATTTTCCCTTCTGCCTAATCATTATTTAGCGCTCCTTAACGCAGGCAAAGCGGCAATTTGGAAGTAATGATGAGATTTTGTGGTAACACCCGATTCTCAAATATTATGGACAGTTCTAACGAGCAAAAAATGGACTTACTGAGCGTCGACACGTTCACTTCGATATATTCCTCTATATCCTCCACAATACGCTGCATGCTTTGTGGGTGTATGCAGAACTTCGTGATGATGAGGAATATGGATACCCATTCATGCAAAAAGGAGCAATTATTGGCGGGCTTGTTGGCAAAAACGTAGTGCAGTACTGAAATCAGTTATGAAACACAACGATCCATCAAAAGAACGATCCTGAATCCTGCATGAAATCGGCTTTGCCGTGCGGAAAAGCCGGTGCTTTTCCGCCGTCATTTTTTGATCAAACATGATTTAATTCTCATATTCCAAAAAAACGGGCCGGTGCCCTGTAAAAGCATTACGGTGTCCGATAAACTTAAATAGAAAGCGGGCATTTTTATCCCGGAAATTATTAAGCAGGGGATTACAGAGGTGGGCTATGTTGCCGTTTGAAGAAGCGCGGGAAGTCAGAAAATCCATATTGAGCTATATCGCAAGTCAGTATCCCGTTTCCGATCCTGCAGTCAGGAAGAAGTTCGGGGCCTTTCTTGAGCATCCGGAGGAGGGGCTTTTCAACGATTTCTCGATATCCCTGGGGCTTCCATTCAGACAGATTTCGGATGCGGAGTGCCGGGAACTCCGGGATTATCTCAGAGTTCTCCCCGGTTTTGTGCCGTACCGCCACCAGGCTGAAGCATTCCGGCGTCTTGGTTCCTGGAATTACCGGACTGATACTCCCCGGTCTCCGGAGCCGGTTCTTCTGGCTACCGGTACCGGCTCCGGAAAAACCGAAGGCTTTCTCTATCCCGTCCTGGATTACTGTCTCCGGGAGAATCAGAAGCATCACCGGAAAGGGGTGAAGGTCATTATCATGTACCCCATGAATGCCCTGGCCACGGATCAGGCACAGCGTCTGGCCCGGGAAATCATGAGACTCCCCCGGGATGAAAACGGGAATTCTCCGGTTACGGCCGGACTTTTAATCGGAAATGGCCGTCCCTCCGGGAGAACCCTCGGCAAAAACGCCAGAAAGAAAAGCATTCCCTCTCAGGTGACTCCCGAACTGCCCCGGGACATGGGGGAGGATCATATTATCGAGAACCGGGATGCCATTCTCGATACCGTGCCGGACATTATTCTTACCAACTTCAAAATGCTGGATCGGGCCCTTACCCTGCGGGAGTATCATGACCTCTGGACCGGCAATGTTCCGGAACGAATCCCCGGGAGCACCGAAACCGGGTCTTCGGAAGAACCGGAATTTTCTCCGTGCCTGAAATTCCTGGTACTGGACGAAATCCATACCTATGACGGGGCCCAGGGCAGTGACGTTGCCAACCTTATCAGGAGACTTAAGCTGAAGCTCGGGCTATCCCGGGGGCAGCTCTGTCCCGTTGGCACCTCGGCCACCATGGGAAGCCCCGAGGATGTTATCTGCTATGCCCGGAAACTGTTCGGCGAGGAGTTTTCCCGGGACTCCGTGATTTTTGAGAACCGGGTCTCCCCTCAGGAATTCCTGGGCCGGGAGGATGTTTCTTCGGAAAATACCGTGAACCTTGCGGCCGTTACGGATCCCGGACTTGCCCCGGAAGGCATGATCTCCTGCAGCGTTTCTGATTGCCTGACTTCCCGCGATGTTTTTCTGGACCGGCTTTCCCGTATCTGGCTTCCGGATTATGAAAAGGAGTTCCCGGAACCTTTGACCGCGTTAAAAGTTCCCGATTCTCCTGACTGTTCGGAATCTTCGGAGAATCTTTCCGGAGAAATTGTGAGAAGGGCGGTTTTCCGGGGAAAATGTCTTAAGGGGAATCCGCTTTTCCGGATTATTTTGGGTCTTGCCTCCGCCGGTTCTGTTTCATTCGGGGATCTTTGTTCCGGGATCCGGGACAGTCCGGAGTTTGTTTCCCTGATCCGCTGGAGCCGGAATTCCGGGGATCCCGGAACCGGAGGTGCCGGCGGTTCTGTCAGTGCTGACCTTCGTACTTTTGCGGAAACCGTGACGGGGCAGTTTCTGGACCTTATTGCGGGATCCCTCGCTGAAGGCTCCTCTCCGGAACGGCAGCATCCGTTTCTCTTTAACCGGGTAACCATGTGGGTGCGGGAGCTTTCCTCGGTGGCCCGGGAGGTTTCCAGACTGCCCGGATTTGTATTTGTGAGAAGGTCCCGGAATTCCGGAACCGCCGCCCCGATGCCCTCCGCACTGCCGTTCTGGTGCTGCCGGAAATGCGGAGGATCCGGATGGGTGACACTCCGGGACGAAACCGGAGATGAATTTTCCAGGGATTTCCGGCGCATCGGCAAGGCCTTCATGGCCCGGGACAAGGAAGTGCGTCTCCTGGTACCCATGAACACTCCCGGGGATCGGGAGTTTGCCGGGAAGTATGCCGATCTTCCGGAGCTGGAGATTTCCTATAAGGCTCCCGAGACCGACGGCGCGAGACTGGGCGGGGCCGGCTGTAAGGTATTCGGCAGGATGAGAATCCGAAGCACTGATCTCAGGTTTGATCGGGAGGACAGCTTTAACAGCTATCTCCGGGATCCCCGTTTTGTCAATGTGGAGGAGGCCTGGACAAACTGGGTTCCGGTATACGAGTATTCGTTTACCGCCAAGGAGAACGGGGTTGAAAGGTTTGTTCCGAAGTGTCCCTTCTGTCTGGCCCGGGATACCGTATCCATTGCCGGATCCCACGTTTCCTATCTTTCCGCGACAGCTCTCAATGCCGTCATGAGCAGCGCTGCCGACAGTACGGATCCGGATTCCCGAAAGCTTCTGGTGTTTTCCAATGCGGTGCAGAATGCCACCTTCCTGTCAGGGGTTTACGAGGACAGAAGCTACCGGTTCTGTTTCCGGAAGGCCATGGCGGAATGTTTTGCATTATGGCGAAAGGAGCATGCTGCTTCCGGATCTCCGGAGTCGGGCGCCTCATCCGGAATTCCCGGGCTCTCCCTCAGACAGTTTTCCCGGGACTTTATCAGTCATTTTGAAAAACAGTACGGCTGTTTCGATTCCGAGCTTTCACAGGATTTCATTTATAATTTCCGGCCGCCCATGGAGCCCATGAGATTCAGATTCGAGGAGATTCCGGAAGAGTCTCCTGAAGACCGCGGACGGTTTAAAAAAGCCTTCCTGAACCGCATGGAGTGGGAATGTGTCAATGAATTTGCAGGGGGCAGCGATGACGGCCGCTCCCTGGAGATCTCCGGCACTCTGGCAGCGGGTTTTGATCCGGAAATGGTGCGGACGGCAGCTTCCCTGATTCAGGAGAGACTGTATGCATCTCCGGAGCTTTCCGGCTTTGATTCATTTGAAAAAATCCGGGACGAAAGGAGACTGGCAGGTTTTATCGAAAGCATTTTGCAGCGCTTCCGCATCCGGGGGGTCATTGACAATCCCTATATTGCGCCGTTCCGGGACAACCGGATTCAGGACGTGTATTCCTATCGCCTGAAAACTTCGGGTTCGGGAGATGATGCCGGTCCGGATCGGTTCCATGAGCTCACTCCGAAATTCAATTTCTATAATTTCCCGAGAATTGCCGTTGTGGATGACGACCGGGTCAGGAATGACAAATTCGGCTTTTTCGAGACTTTGAAGACCAATGAGTCCTCCCGCTATTATGAGCTGTTTTACCGGGCTTTTGTTCACGGCGAGGAGTTCAGGACCGTTAATCTCCCGCATTATATTCAGGAATTCTACCGGGAGCTTCTGGAGGTCATGACCGAAGCCGGGCTCCTTCAGAAGCTTAATGCGGGCGTTATCGGCGACGATCCGGCTCTGTATGTGATTTCGCAGGATGCCGTGCTGCTTTCCGAAAAGGCGGATGTGAGATACTGCCCGGCATGTCTTTACCGGGAGCGGGTGCCGGAGTTTTCCCGGAACCCGGATTTCCGGATCTGTCCCAATCTTAAAAAGCATGAACCGGACGGGAACCGGAGTCCGGATCGGGACTGTCTTCTGGAGAAACTTCCTGAAGATAATTCCGGGGAGGACTATTACCGGGATCTCTATACCTCCGGTTACCGCTGCCGCATTAATGCCAGGGAGCATACCGGGCTTCTGGATCGCAGTGTCCGGGAGAATATCGAGGACTCCTTCAGGAGTTCCGGGGCTCCGGGGGCGGTGAATGTTCTTTCCGCCACCTCCACCCTGGAGATGGGTATTGACATCGGGGATCTGAACACGGTGTTTCTGGCCGGACTTCCGGATTCCGCAGCCGGATACCTTCAGAGAATCGGCCGTGCCGGCCGTGCTTCGGGGAACTCCCTTGTGGTGAACTTTGCCCGTTCCTCATCCAAATATGATCTTTATGCCTTTGAGAATCCCGGATATCTCACGGACGGGCAAATTGTTTCCCCGGGCTGCTATCTGAAATCCCCGGATATTCTTAAGAGACATTTTCTGGCCTTTTGCTTTGATCGGGCGGCTCTGGAAAGCTTTGCCGGAGGGGACGCATCACCCTGCCTTCCCGGGATCTTCAGCGTGAAAGACGGACGCATGCCGGCCTTTGTTTCCGGAATCTCCGGGTATATTTCCAAAAACCGCGATGATCTCCTCCGGAAATTCCGGGAAGTCTGTATCAGGGAATCCGGGGAAGAAAATCCTGAGAGCCTCCGGGAAACGGAAAAGGCCTTTGAGGAGCTGGAACGGCAGGTATCCTCCGGAATGCTTGTCGCCGCCGTTACTGATGCCTTCGCCGGACTTATTTCCAAAATTGCCTGCCTGAATACCCGAAAGGACTGTTATCTTGAGGAACGCAACCGGGCTGAAAAGAGCTGTGACAAATTCCGGCTCCGCAGCATGAATGCGTACCTTGCCGCCGTCAATGACAAAATCGGGAAACTGGCGGAGCAGGACGCGCAGGGATTCCTGGCGGAGCAGGGGCTTTTGCCGAACTATGCCTTCCCCGAAAAGGGGGTTACCCTGACCGGGGAAATCCTGGACTTTTCGGAAAGGGCGAACGGAAAGAATCTGTCCTCCGAAACCTTCACGGTGACGGAGCCTGCGGAGAATGCCCTGACCGCTTTGGCCCCCGACAACACCTTCTATTTCAATCATCACCGCATGACCGTGCTGGGAATCGATCCCGCAGCCTTTATTTCCGACAGCAAAAAGAAAGTCTTTACCCCGTATCGCTACTGCAATGTGTGCGCTGCCCTGGCTCCGGCAGGAACTCCGGAGTTTGACGGCAAAACCTGCCCGAAATGCGGAGATCCGAACTGGGAAAACAACCGGCATCTCTTCATGAACATGCCGGACATGGTAAGCGAGATGCTCCGGGAGGATGCCAGCCTTCTGGGACGGAACCGGGAGGAGCGGGAGCAGGAGCATTATATTGTCAAATCCCATTTTGATTTTGATTATTCAGGTCCCCGGCTTTCCTTCAGTCTTCCGGAAACCGGCTTCGGGGCGGAGTTTTTCGGAAGGATTACGCTTCGCATGGCAAATTACGGCAATGCCCGGGAGATTACGGACGATCCTGATGCCGTCGTGGACGGGGAAAAGGTTCCGCGCATGGGGTTTGTGGTATGCACCTCCTGCGGCAAGGCCACCTCTCTCTGGAATTTTCACCGGGACATGAGAGCCCGGCGGGAACAGGGGGAGCGGGGCACGGCACCGAAATCCCGCGGCTTTGCCCGGCCTGAGGATCTCCATTTCAGGTTCTGCAGGTGTGCTGACAAAACGGAACCGGATGCGGTGATCCCCGGCACGGACCGTCGGGTGTTTGCCGAAACCTATCTCCTTCGGGAGCTTAACACCGAGGGAGTCAGAATCCGGCTTCCGAATTTTGCCAGTCTTACGGGGAATATCTCAAATTTCCGGCATCTCATCATGGCCGGAATTCGCCTTGGCCTCAAATCCTGGTTCCGGGGTTCCCCCGATCACCTGGCGTTTGATTTCTGCTCCGAGAATGCCGAAAGCGTTCGGAACGAGTACATCGTCATCTATGACCGGGTTCCGGGAGGTACCGGGTATCTCAGGGAGCTCTGTTCCAAAAATCCCGCCACCGGAAAGCTGGTGTTCCTGGAAATTCTGGAAAAGGGGCTTCAGGCTCTCAGAGACTGTTCGTGCGAGGACGGCTGTTATTCCTGCGTGTACCATTACGGATCCCAGGTCAGGGGAACACTTTCCAGAAGCAGGGCCGTCATGATCATGGAGGCTCTTGTGAAGATTGCCGGATCTTCCGGGTTCCGGGAGTGCCGTTCGGGACGGGGGCTTTCCGACCTGGGGGCCGAGGATCCCTGCGACAGTATTTTCGAGGCCAATTTTGTGGAGCTTATGCAGGAGATCGCCGAGGATCATCAGGATAGCTTCGGGGAATGCCGGGATCCCTCGGGTACCGTTATGAACGGGGTCTGGATCTGGGAGGGGCGCCGCGAGGAACATCCTTCGGGCAGTGCTGTCAGAGTCATTGAGTTCCGCTACCGCATTACCCAGCAGGCGGATCCGGAGGGACTTCATGTCAGAGGAGCCCCCCTGACCCGGCCGGATTTTCTGTTCGAGCCGGAGGAATACTGTGTTATCGAGAACGGGGAAAGAAGGACCCCGGATCTCCGTGCGCTTTACAGGATCGCTCTTTATCTTGACGGTTACCGGTATCACGGAGATCTGTACCGGGGGGAGGTAAGGTTTTTCAAAGATCTGGCTATCCGCGAGGCATTGAGAAAGGGTAACCGTTACCGGGAGGAACAGTATCTTCCGTGGACCATGACCTGGAACGACCTGTCCGGGCGAACCCCGGGGGTGCTTCCCGGGCTTCTCAGGCAGCCGAAATTTCCGACGGAGGATCAGTTTGCCCGGCATTTCCGGAGCGACTTTGCCGAAACCCGAAAGGAAATTCTGGCCCTGAACACTTTTTACGGTAACAGCGGCCGGAGCACCATGAATCCGTTTTCGGAACCGGTGGATCAGTTTCTGTTTGTGCTTTTGCATCCCGAGCCCGAGTATCTGAAGAGAATCTTCTTTGATCTTCTGTGGGGAATGACCGAGCCCGGGGCCAGTGCGTCTCTTGTTCTGGCCGACAGTGTTACCGCGGCGCCGTATCTGGCCCCGGATCGGCTTATGGAAAGAAAACAGGCCTGTCAGCAGGCAATTCAGGAGGATCGAAGCAGAATGTCGGGACTGTTCTCCGGACGCTATCTGACACTGCTGTCGGGGAACGGCCAGAGCAAGGATCGGGAACTTCCCCCGACTGAGGTGCCTCCGGTGTGGTTTTCCCGGGGACCCGATGCGGTTCCGGAGCCCTACTGCATAAATGTCAGGATGAATTATCCGGGAACCCCGGTTTCCGTGCATAAGCCGGTTACCGATGCCGGGACCCCGGAATGCGGTCTTGCTCGCACTGCCTGGGAAACCTTCTGGCAGCTCTACAACATGTTTGCCATCCTGCCCAGATATCATGAGGCGGCCGGCGAAGAACTTCCCGATGACGGTTCCGCCCCGGCCGGGCACGATCCGGCGGAGCCTTTCGGATATACCATTGAGAATCTTCAGAACTTCTTTGTGATTCCTCCGGGCATTGTTCCCACAAGGAATCAAAGCTGCACTCCCGAGGCCCTGGAGGATAACTACGGCGGGGATCTTATGGAGGTCATGACGCTTCTGGCGGATACCGGCCTTCTGGGCCCCGGTTTTACCTGCGGGCACGGCATGGAGCTTGAGGGACACTATGCGGAATTTATTTCGGAATCTCTGAAGCTTGCGGTGGCTCCGGATGCGGAATCCCGGGACTATTTCGGGCAGCAGGGCTACTGTCTCGTGCTCAGCAATCATACCGATGAGGGCAAAACCGTCAGGAATACGGTTACCGGACTCCGGGCCAGAAATTACCGCGTGGTGCTGTCATGCGATTTTACCCTTGAGATGATTCTTAAAAAGAAAGAACAGAAGCCGGAAAACTGATTCCGATGAAGGCTGTCCGGAAAGGTCATCCTGTGAGACGGGTATCCGGAACAGCTCCGTCTGCGTATTATTGATTCTGAACGAGGAAACAGAATGAGCGAGAGAACGATTAATGTAACGGATATCTTCAGTGATGCGCTTTCCATTGCCACGCCCAGGGTACGGGGAAGCTATATGTCCGTAAGCTCCATGCTGATGCAGATTGACGACAGGGAGCTTCAGCAGTATGCCAGCGGCGATGCCGATGCCATCGGCGTGGCGATTTATACCATGCCGGTTCCCGGTGTTCCCGGCTGGGATTTTCTGGCAGGGCGGATTTCCGACGCCTTTGTGCTCATCTATGTGGATACCACCGACAGGGTAAAGGCCTGGCGGACCAGCCACCGTATTGTATGGAATGCGGATATTCAGGAATTCCAGCTCTCAAAGACCTTTAAGCTTACGGGAATTTCTGCCGGGGCGCAGAAAGCTCCGAAGCCGGAGCAGAAATCTCAGGACACAGCCGGAACCGAAATTCCTGCGGAGCCGGAATGTGATTTCCTCAGGAAACTCTCGGACGAGGAGCTGGCAGCACTGGGCGTGGCCAGGGATCAGTTCGATCTGGTAAGGGGCATAACCGGGGAATCCGGGCTGGACAGCTACCGGGAATTTCTTCCGGACGGCGTTTACGAGCGTCTTCGGGATATCCTCTCCGGAGATGATACGGCGGAGAACATTATCTTTGAAATCCGACAGAGTCTGGTGAAGGATAACAACGTGGCCAGACAGCTGGAGGAAAGCCCTCTGGCCGGGAGGCATATTTCCAGCTGCACGGATCCCGTCATTCAGAAGTTCCTGCTTTCCAGCAGCAGGGAATCCTTTGACAAGTGGACGGTATTTCTGCATCCGTCCCAGCGGAAGTATGTTTCTCAGAACTATAAGGGGTCATTCAAGCTCAGCGGCGGTGCCGGCACCGGCAAGACCGTGGTGGCGCTCCACCGGCTCTCCCGCATGATTGGGGAGAACCGGGATGACCGGAAGCGGCTTAAGTACATTACCTTTACCAACACCCTCACTGACAATGTCAAGGGACTGCTCCGCAAGCTGGACTGCGGGACTCCGGACAAGTACGTCAATACTGTGACCAAGGTGCTTAACGAGCTGGCGAGAAATGAATTCCGGGTTATTGAAAAGCAGGAGCATTTCTTCCATAGCGATATCGAAAGAAAAGAGCTTTTGGATACTGCTGTCAGAAGTGTTCTGGACGGAGAAGGCACCCCGGAGGATTCCTGGATCACGGCGGATTTCATCAGGGACGAGTATGACCAGGTGATTGTGCCCCGGAGTGCGGAGACCGAGGATGCCTATCTCTCCGTGAAGCGGGAGGGCCGCGGCCGCCGCAAACTGACCCGGGCGGATCGGAAGAAAATCTGGAAAATTGTGTCAAAGTACAATGATCTCAAGCAGAGCAAGAGCCTTGTTGACTATTCGGAACTTTTTGCGCTGGTAACGGAGGAGCTTAACAAGCCCGGTGCGGTAAAGCCCTACACCAACATTATCGTGGATGAGTTTCAGGATCTGGACGAGCTCAGGCTGCGTTTTGTGAGAGCACTGGTGCCGCCGGGCGAAAATGATATTTTTCTGACAGGGGATCCCTACCAGTCCATATACGGCGGCAGAAAAATCAGATTTGCCAATACCGGAATCAATGTCAGAGGACAGTCCCGGCAGCTTAAGGTCAATTACCGCACCACCGAGGAAATCAAGAAGGTGGCGGTGACCGCCGTGGAGACTCTGGACTGCGGAGACGGCGAGGACGGAAAGGAATCTCTCAGGGGATATTATTCGGTAATGCACGGGGACAGGCCGGAGTACTGGTTTTATAAAAGCGAGGATGATGAATTCAATGATATCGTCGCGGCGGTAAAACAGCTCAGGGAAAATCCGGAATATGCCAACTGGTCAGTCTGCATTACGGCCCTGACCAACAAAAAGGTGCAGGCCATCAGGGAGCGTCTGAAAGAAAACGGTATTGAGGTCGTTCAGGAAAATGCCAAAGGGTATCAGATGGTGGAGCAGGGCAAAATCTACGTCAAGACCATCCACAGCGTCAAGGGACTGGAATTCGGGGCGGTGTTTGTTTCCGGCATCAATTCCAAAATCAATCTGTATTACACGGATGATGAGGATACAAAGGAAATAAAGCAGGAGCAGTTCAAATCCCTGGTATATGTGGCCCTTACCAGAGCCGTCAAGTATGCCCGGGTATCCGGAAATGCCTACCGCCGGGCGGAGCCGTACCCGGGACTGCAGGCGGTTCTGATAAGAAAGTAGCCAGAAACTTGGCTGGAGGGGAATATCCGGACAGGCAGTGTCGGAGAAGAATGTCTCATAAGGTCCTCCAAAACTGTTCCTGGTGAAATGTTCTGACAGTGTGATGCTGAAGTCTTGTATTTACAGCAGGCATTTCAGGCAGGCTTCTGGGCCAGAATACCTGCGGTAGAAGCCGCCGGCAACTGTTTAATCATTTTCATTCGGATGTTTTGCTGCGATTTGTAATGATACCGGAACCGAAATAATTCCTGTAATGCATGATTGTTTCTGGAGCAGTTACTGGTACGATTTCGCATTCCTGACGTTTTGTGTAATTTCGGAGTCAGTTTATAAGCTTGGGAGACGCTGCCGACGCAATCTTTTATAACACCTGTAACTATTTTGTGCTCATTGAGCAATCTTTCTCGAGAGGTATTTCTGATCAGGATTTCATCATTGTTCGCATTTTTTTCAGCAGAGTCGTTGGAATTTTGGAATGATGACATAAGGTCGGATTTTGTTAAGTGATTTGAGAAATTGTAACTGTGTTTTATGTTTGTTGCTGGATGATTTTAAAATTAAGTTATTTATTGATTTGTGCCAATTCGCTGGAAGTATGTTTATACATTAACAAGTATGTTCATTGTGCAAATGTTATTCGTTGTTGACATTAGTTGAATATGGTTCTCCATTTCTGTAAAAATATCAATCAGATAAATTTTATTTGTTTTAAAGATTTTTTTATTGACTTTTTGCAGCGGTTTAAGTACAATATGCACAATGGTACATCAGTAAGTAATATGGTTGTAGGAGACTTCTGAGAATGTTGGATACCGGACACGAGTTGAATGCTAACAGGGAGTATAAGGACAGACTTTTTAAATTCATTTTCGGAAATCCGGAAAACAAGAAATGGACGCTTAGTCTTTACAATGCTGTAAACGGATCTTCGTACACAAATCCTGAGGATATTAAGATAACAACTCTGAAGGACGTTATCTATATGAATATGAGAAATGACGTCTCATTCCTCATTGCAAATACAATGAATTTTTACGAATCCCAGAGTACCTATAACCCCAATATGCCTATGAGGTATCTGATTTATGCGGGGATGGTATATTCTGCTTATGTGAATGATGATGAACATGACATCAATATGTACAGTACCCGGCAGCAGAAGTTTCCGGTTCCGAAACTGGCTTGTTTTTACAATGGCAAAAAGGAAACAGAAGATGTAACAATACAGTATCTTCGGGATGCCTTTCCGGATAATCTCCCTGAAAATATGGAACCGGATATTTTCATAAGGGTAAAGATGATCAATATAAACTACGGAAAGAACAGGGAACTCTTAAATGCCTGTTTGCCGCTCAGAGATTATTCACTGTTTATCCATGAAATTCGAGAAATTCTCGCCAAAAACAAGGATATGACTATGGACAGAGCTATCGGTTTGGCAATTGATAAATTACCAAAAGAT
>CACYPY010000082.1 GCA_902776415.1 uncultured Ruminobacter sp. | reverse complement strand
CGGCATGCCCCGAAGGCCCGAATTGGTGTTAGATAAATATATTTAAATGTATCAATATATCAGACATTTTTTACAGGAAGTCCCGCAGAACTTCCCGTAAAAAACTTCCGGCCGGATTCGGGGAATCTCACCCTTCTCCGGTGCTGCCTGAACCGTTTCCCTGCTCCGTATAGGAAGCGATCATGGTCCGGAACTGTACAGCCCCTTCGGCGGAAACGGAATAAAGCACCCACTTTCCGTCCTTTCTGGCAACCACCAGCCCCGCGTCGCAGAGAATTTTCATATGGTGCGACAGTGTCGGCTGCGAAATGCCAAGCTCGGACATGAGCGTACAACCGCACTTCTCACCATGCCGCAGCGCCAGCATGACGGCAAGGCGGCTTTCATCAGAAAGAGCCTTGATTCTTCTTGCGTCTTCACGAATTCCCATTACTTCTCTCCGACAGCAGAACCCATTATAATACACATATTCATGGTTATCAATATTTAAATATATAAATCTGAAAACAGCGGGACCTCGCGCGGCACCCGGGAACGGCCCCCTTCAGAGGCAGCGGGCGTGCGCCACCATCAGATCAGGACGGGGCCCGTGAAAATGATACTGCATATCCGGGAGATCCAGGAAGTTCATCCCGAGAGAGTCCGCCACAAAGTCATCGGTTTTCCCGCCCCTGAAAATTCTGACATTAACGGTCCAATGCAGAAAATCCGTCAGTCCGGGATTTTTCCGGCCAACGAGGGATTTCCGGGTATGCATCTTCTTTGAATTGTCAAAAACCACTGCCCGGCAGGAGAGAACCAGTTCCGGGAGAGCCCGTACATATTCGGTAACAAACCGCATATGCTCCCCGGTTTCCAGTTCTGATGACAGCGTGTCGGCAACAATCATCTGATAATGACAGGCATCCACAATCTCGTCTGATTCCGGACAGTCCCGGGTCTGCCGCCTTTCATGGGAATCCATGAAAGGTTCCGTGATTTCGGAGCATTCCGTCAGGAAAAGCAGCGGTGAAGCTCGGATTCCTCTTCGGCATCAGCCATCGAAACCGGCAGCGACGAAAAAGAACCTCGCCACGGAGCTTTTGAGGCCGGGCATTCCGTCTCCGCGCCGAGATGCTTTTGCATAACGGCCAGCATGGAACCCTGATCGGGAAACAGGATCTTTTCATCGAAAAGAAGGCGGATCACCCAGAAGCCCCTCGGAAGTGTCCCCGGTTTCGTCATCCTACGTGACATCATCTTCATATTCCGTCTCCGACACCTTAAGGCTCCCCTTTCAGGTCACTCCTTTGTGCTTTTCCGAATCACGGCTCCGCTGTTTTCCGGAAAGTACGGCTATTCCAGCTCCCAGGTGATATCCACCCGATCGGTGAAGGTTATCTCATCTGCCTGATACCGGTCGCCACTGTCATAACCGCCGGCCGAATTGGAGGCGCCCATTTCCATGCTGACGGACTTGCTCATGCGGAAATGTTCGGCATTGTCAAAATCCACGGTGCTGTAATTAACCGTCATTACCCGTCCCAGTTTGGTCTTAAGCTGTCCGGTGATATTCTGAGCCTTGTCCACGGCATCCTGTACCGCCAGCTCCCGTACCTTCTGCTTCACGGCCTTGGAATCCTTAACCCGGTAGTGAATGCCGGAAATGTTGTTAAAGCCGCTCTTCATCACTAGATCCAGGGTTTCGGAAAGCCGGGAAAGGTCATTAACGGTAATGGTAACCGAACGGCTGGCCCGGAAGCCCTTGGAAACCCGCCGATCCTTCTCCCAGGAATATTCCTCGAAAACCTGCACACTGTCGGCACGGATATCCTTCTCGGCAAGTCCGACCGCGGAAATCCCCCTGAAGAAGGAGTTCACCACGGCATCGGCGGCATCCCGGGCCTTTTTGGCATCCTTCTCGAGAACCGTAATCTGAGCAGATACCAGAGCCTGATCCGGCATCATTTTCAGAGCTGCCGCGCCGGTAAGGGACAGTGTCCGATCCGAAGAGCACTGCTCCCCCGCCAGAACCGGAGAAGATGCCGAAAGCGCCAGTGCCAGTCCCCCGGCGGCCAGAACCATATTCCAAAACAGCCGTCTGCCTTGATTTTTCATATCCAAAGCTCCTTATGCATAATCAACTCTCCGGAGATCGGTCTTTCTCCGGTTTCAGAAAAATGAACACTGATGTCAAGTATACAATGTTTGAAGCAGTTTGAAATACGGAGCGCGGCTTTCATGCCGGATTCCTGTCCGGAACCAAAAAAAAGCCTCCGGACAGTACCGGAAAATTACCGCACCTCCCTGAGGAAAAACTCTCCGTAGGTATACATGAGGACATACCGGTGCAGATCGGGAATTACCCTGAGATTGTCATCGGTAACATAAAATTCCAGCTGCTTCCGGGCCTGCTCCAGAAGGTCCGCCCGCACCTTTTCCTTCGTTTTGTCCTTTGATGACGTATCCCGGACGTATCTGAATTCGGAGATATAGCTCGGGCCTTTTCCGGTAACGTTAAAAGCCACAAGATCCGTCCTGCCCGCCCTTCCCGTCCTTCCCGTCCTGGTGCTGACAGACAGGAAATCATCATCTTCATCCTGACCGTCATCATCATAATCCGGAGTGTCCGTCATCACATACTTTCCGTCATGCTTCACGGCATACTCCCGGATCAGTCTGAAGGCGGTGCCGGTATTGAGAGCGAATGCGGTATAAAACGCAAGGCCAATCTGAGCTTCGCACTGAGATGCATTGTCGGTATTCACAAAGGCCCGGGCTATTTCCCTGAGAAACTTCTTTAAAACCGTAAAGTCGTTCCTGACCGCAAGACTCCGGAAATCGTAGCTTCCTTCAAATACCGACCACTGAAATACTCGTTGGGGACTTTAAGATAATCTCCCGCAGGGTCTCCGTCCTCTTCGCGGATCTGATCCAGAGAGGCCAGGGTAAAAAAGCCCAGATGATCCAGGAGTGCCGCACCCTGATGGCGATTCAGGACATCATGCTTCGAAGTAATCTTTACCGCTCCCGTAAAAACCACCGGAAGAAGCCGCCTTCGCATAATCGAATTGATGATGGTATTGCGATCCTTTTCATCTATGAGTAGTGCAAAAAGTCCAAAAACACCATAAAGTCCAAAAACACCATTTTTGCCAAAAACGGATGGCTATTTTAAAGGTCTCGTTGTATCGGACTAAGGCAGAAATCGACTTTTTGCACCGGACTCATTGATGACATCAGTGTATCATCATTACGACAATGTCCGGGCGAAACCTGTTCTTTCCGGTAAACTTCTCTGACCGTCATGAGGATTATGGTTTCACGGCTTTTCCCGGCCATACACAAACTGTCCCGACATGTACTGACCTGTGCCGGTATCCTGAAGATAATAGCCGTAAAGAGCCCGGATTTCCCGATCCGTGCCGTATTTTCTGAACAGGGTCAGCCTCTCGGAAGATGTTTTCCGCTGTACCCCGGAAAGCTGATCCCTGAGAATACCGCTGAAGGCTGCGGGGTTCTCCCGGATAAGGCTCCCGGCGCTCACCAGCCAGGAATTCACATAGCGGTCGGCCAGATCCAGGGCGGCGGCATAGGCAATGCCCCGGCTGAATTCCGCGGCGGCTCCCTGATTCCTGGCGGAGAGTGTCCGGATCATGGCCGGAATTCCCGGATTCAGCGAATTCAGTATGCCGGTTTCCCTGGCCGTAAACTGTCCCCGGTTCCTGGCAAATTTCTCCACAATGCCGCCCTGCCCGTCATCCCCGACAAGCTGTCGTGCCACCAGGTACCCGAGACCGCGGATCCGGACGTTTTTTCTGGTAACCGTGAGACAGCCGTCCCTGCCATGGCTGTCGCAGCTGTAGACTGACACCTCTCCGCCCTCGATAATGTCCTGAAGTCCGATTATGCCTCCCGGCACCACGGAAATCTTTTTGCCGTCCCGGGACACTATCACGGTTCCGGTCATGCTCATGACCGCCTCGGCCGTTTCGGGGTTTTCTGCAAAGAAAACGTTATCCGTCAATGACTGCCACATGATATTCCCGGTTAGACGCTTCGCCTCGCCGGAACCGGAATCCCGGGCCTTTCGATACACCTCCCCGGCATCCCGGACCGAACTCAGCTCATAAAGATCCCCCATCCCCTCGAACTGTCCGATAAGAGAGGCATCAGTAAGCCCCTTCCTGCCGAAGGCCGCCAGGGAATCGTTCACCACTCCCTGAGCCAGCTGACAGCTGTTGCCGAAATACTGGTTCAGCTCCTGCACCTTGCGCTGCAGCACCTCCATCTCCTGGGCGCATTTTTCACAGATGGCGGAAAGCGCGATTTCAAAGGCATACCCCTGAGCGTTGGCCGCCACGGTTCTCATAAAGCTGATGAACTCTTCACGGTTGATATAGGAAAAACTCCCGCCGTAAAGATCTATACCGGAACACCCCGCCCCCGCATGAGGCAGGGTTACGGTTACCGGATCCAGGGACTTAATCGGGGTACGCACTGTAAGCTCGCCGCCGGAAATCACCCCCCGCCGCTCGGTTTCGAATGCTCCGGGCCGGGTGGCATTGCTGAGAGAACCGTAAAGCTCACTGATCTCGGAATTGAGATCCGCTGCCGCAGTTCCCGCAAGCAGAATCCCCAGAACCAAAACCGGAATTCCCGGCATGAGGCAGCACTGCGACATTTTTACGTTTCTCCCGGATCTTCCGAACATAAATCCTCCCTGTATTGCAAATAAGCCGGGGAAGTCTGCCACCAAAATCTCCGCCTTCCGCAAAAAAAGCCTTTATTCCCCGGCGTTATTCCTGAAATCCGTGCTGCCCCGACATCAGGAAGGGGTCCGGAAAAATTCAGGAACTGAAAGTTATTGATTAAGGAGGGAAGCCGCCTCCGGCGTCTTCCGTTCAGTAATTAAAGGGGGTTTCACCCCCTTTACCCCCGGCAGAATGGCATCGGGCCCGGATCATTGCAAAGCAGGGCTCAGGATGCGCCAAACACCCCGATACGGAACGTGACAAACAAAACACCGCATAAAATGCCACAAAAGGATCACCGCACGGAACGCGACAAACAAACACGGCAAAGAACGCCCCTTATTTTTCCTGTTTCTTCCCGCATCCTCCGCCGCTCTCCCTCCTTTGATTCCGAGCCGAATCTCGCCCTTGCGGATTGACGGTATCCGAAAACTTTCCGGTTACTCTCTGCGAAAGTTTTCCCGGGGTTTCTCCGGCATTCTGATATCATAATTTGCAAATGTTCAGAATACCTCGTCAAGCATCCGGCATCATTCCCAAAAAAACGTAACAGGGTTGTTAAACAGGATATATTTGCCGATAATATCGATATCTCTCACAATAATCATATTACCCATAATTTTTTACTTGACACAGAAGTCAGGAATAAAATTTTTTAGCACAATTCCTGTATTTTCGGGTATAATTCCGGCCACTGAGGATACTGACGCGAATCACAGCTTTTGTGAAAACGTTTTAATCCGACCTAACAGCAGAAATCCCCGAATTGCTCCGCTTTACGGATGATTCGCCTGCGGCAGACCAGGATTTGCAACGACTGTCAGACAGACTGCCTGAGAAAATCAGAAGATAAAAAAAAGAAAGCTGAAAGGGGGCGACCAAACCATACACCTTTCAGCAAAGAAGTAGTGCTCCGAAGGAACGGAAGCATACTTGAATACAACCGGATTATATTACTTAACACCGGATTCCCGGAATATTGCTGCTCAAAAAGGTGCGATACTTCAAACTTTTGAGGGCATATACGGCTGTTTTACTCAACATGGCTGACAGTTGCGCATCGGATTTCTGCTTTTTTTCACGCATTCCTGGGTGCCCCAGCAGATAATGAGTAACAATGTCATGATTATTCCAGAAAAATCCGCCTCCGAAAACCCCGAAGAGAACCCCGGGACATCTGAACCGGAAATCTCCTTCACCCGAAACTTTAAAGCCATCATCAGCAAGGATATTTGCGGAAACAGCAGCAACGGGATCAGCGTCAGCGGGAATTCTCCGGACGACGAAACCAAACTCCCGTACATTTTGCCGCATGAGTACCCCGCATTCCGGAACTCCGGAAAAAGGCGGAAACCGCTCCCGGCGCCGTTGTTATCCAGATTCATTGTCGATGAGGGTTTCGAAAAGTGCGATGATGATTTCGGAGAACCCGATGATGCAGAGTTCGCCATTTTGGATACGACATCCCACTTCAGCACCGGTCGAATCGCCGATTTCCGGCATGCCGCCCTGAGAGAACAGCAGGCATGTGAGAGGTCAAAGGGAACGACACGCCGGGAAAATACCCTCCCGAAAAACTCCCGGGGCGGGAAAAAAGATTCTTCCGGAAAGAAGAAGCACTGACCCGGGGTGTCCGGAACCGGAGACCGGTTCGCCGGGACGGCCGGATGTACCGGGGTTTCCGTGTCCCGGAAAACTCCCTGATGCAATTCCTCTGCCGGTGGCGGATTTCTGAGGTCTTTTATCCGGTTTCGCAAACAGGCGGTACCGGAATCACCCGGCTCAGATTCCCGCTTTCCGTGTTCGGATAACCGGTGCCGCCTCCCGTACCGCTCCGGAACAGTACCGGGGCGGTCTTTTTATTCCCAAAATTCCCGCAGTGTCTCATAATTATGGCTGCCATTTTACGGGATTGCGGTACAATCACTGACAGAAAAACACGCAGGAGCAGTCATGAGCTATCGCCTTTTTATTTGTGAAAAGCCCTCCCAGGCAGGAGATCTGGCCAGAAACCTCGGAATCCGGAAAAAGCTTCAGGGCTACTGGCAGGACGGAACCGGCGGAACTCTGGTAACCTGGTGTCTCGGGCATCTCCTGACGGAATTCATGCCGGATGACTACGATCCGGCCTACAAAAAGTGGAACCTCTCGGATCTTCCCATCATTCCTGAAAAGTGGCGCTTTCAGGTGGCGAGCAAAACAAAGGATCAGTACCGGGTGGTTTCCGGGCTGGTCAAGGGAGCCTCCGAGGTGGTTATCGCCACCGACTTCGACCGCGAGGGAGAGGCCATTGCCCGCAACATTCTGAACCGCACCGGTTTCAAAGGCTCCCTGAGCCGTCTCTGCCTCACCGCCCTGGACGACGCCTCCATTCAGAAGGCACTCCGGAAAATAGTTCCCGGATCGGAAACCGAGCCCCTCTACCGCGCCGCCCTGGGACGCTCCCGGGCCGACTGGCTGGTAGGACTCAACCTTACCCGCTTCTACACCCTGAAAATGCAGAAATCCGGATCCGCTCTCGGAGTCGTTTCCGTGGGGCGGGTAATCTCCCCCACGGTGAAGCTGGTGGTGGATCGGGATCTCGCCATTGAAAACTTTCAGCCGGTAACCTTCTATGAAATCCTGGCAGACATGGCGGCCGGTTCCATGTCATACAAGGCCCGCTGGCTCCCTCCGGAAAGCATTCAGGATCCCGACGGCCATGTACTTGATCGGCAATACCCGGAGGCGGTTATCGCAAAGTGCCGGGGACAAAAGGCCCGGGTGCTCTCCTTCGAACGCCGGGACAAAAAGGAATACCCGCCCCTGCCCTTTGACCTCACCTCGCTCCAGCAGCACTGCAGCAAGCGCTGGGGCTACTCTGCCCAGAAAACCCTGTCCCTGGCACAGAGTCTTTACGAAAAGCACAAGGCCACCACCTACCCCCGCACTGACACAAGATACCTGCCGGACGAGCAGTTCCGGGAGGTGCCGGATATTTTTCGGGCCCTGGCGGCTCAGGATCCCGGAATTGCGGAGATCCTCCGGGGGGCAAACATTTCCCGAAAACCAGCCTGTTACAAGACGGCAAAGGTTACCGCCCATAACGCCATCGTACCCACCGGAAACCCCGCCGTGAATCCGGCGGCCATGACCGCGGAGGAAAGAAACGTCTTCGGTGCCATCCGCCGGGCCTTTATCGCCCAGTTTTATCCTCCCGCCGTCTATGACTCGGCAGTCATGGTGCTGGAATGCCTTTCAGAAAAGTTCAAGGCCGCCTCGAAGCTCCTGAAAACCCCCGGCTGGAAAGTACTTTACGAAAGCGAGTCCCGGGATCGGAATGACGGTGCCGGCGGCACGGGATCCCCGGACAGCCAGGAAAACCGAAACGTCTCCGAAAAGCAGGGGCGGGACAACGACGATACCGCAGCCCTGGGACTTCCCCCGCAAAGGCTGCCGGACGCCCGGCCCGGCGACCTTCACGATATCCGGGATCTCACCCTGGAGGAAAAGGAAACCACCCCGCCAAAGCACTTCACGGAAGCCACCCTGCTGGCCGCCATGGAAAACATCGCCCGCTTCGTTACCGATCCCTCCTGGAAGAAAATGCTGAAGGACACCGACGGTCTGGGCACCCCGGCCACCCGTGCCGGCATTATCGATTCGGCCCTGAAATGGGAATATCTGGTCCGGGAAGGCCGGAACACCCTGCTCTCCACCCCGAAGAGCCGCTACCTTATGACCGGCGTTCTCTCGGAGGATCTGACCTCCCCGGGGCTCACTGCTCAATGGGAGCAGCGACTGGAAAAGATTGCCGGAGGATACGCCGGGGAAAGCGAGGAAAGTTTTGAGAAGGACATCGCCGCCTTCGTTACCGAAATTATCGAAAAGGAAATGAACCGCGCCTTCCCGGAGGCTCCGGCCATGACTGTTTCCCCTCGCCGGGAACGCTCCGGTTCCGGAAACACCGGGGGATCCCGAAAACGCTCTGGCACTGCCGCAAGCGGCACCGGAACCCGAAGGACGCGAACCGGGAAAACCGGAGGAAGGATCCGTGACAATGCACCGGAACCCGCACCCGAAAGCACGGAAACCGGCACTGCCTCCCGGACCAAAACCCGAACATCCGGGAGGAGGAAGAGTTCCGGCACAGGCACCGGAACCGGAACCAGAACCGGAGTCAGCAGTTTTCCGGAAAACAGAAACCATCCGGAATCCCCGGCCTCCCGATACCGGTTCTCCGGAAATACGCCGGAACCGCCCCGGGAATACTATCCCGGGACATCCCGGGGATTTTCCGGACCGGGAGATTATCCTCCGGATTTCCCGCCTTATACGGAATCCCGGTCCGTACCGCCGGCACCACCGGAAGACTTATTCGCCCCCGCCGGATATCCCGAAGACCGCATTCAGAATTCACCTGACAATGGAGGTTTTATGTACGACCCCGAACAGAATCCGTATTCCCATACCTACAAGGCAGTAAAAGGCCGTTCTTCGGGAGCCGGCAGGAAATCCGGAACCGGAAAGAGTACCGGCAAAACCGCCCAGACCGCATCCTCCGGGGATTTTCCGGAAGGGTTCCCGCCGTTCCCGGAGTCCGGGGCCGGATTCCCGGGACAGTTGCCTCCGGAGTTCTACCAGTCAGCAGAGGACATGAATTCCATTTTTAACGACATGAGCTTCGGCCCCCAGTTCGGAGAGCCTGTACCGCCGCAGGAGACAGCCCGGGATATTCCCGTGGCAGCACCGGCTCCGCGCGCACCGGAACCGGGAATGACTGCCGGAACTCAGCCCCGCCGTGCTGCAAATTCCGCTCCGTATTCTTCTGCCGCTTCAGGAACCCCGTTCTCCGGGAAATACCAGCGCCCGGCTCCGGTTCCTGCTGACGGGGATCCCCCATCCTGCCCGAAATGCGGTACCGTGATGGTCCTCAGAACCGGCATCCGGGGAAGCTTCTGGAGCTGCCCCCGTTATCCGGAATGCCGGAGTACCATCGATGCCTCCGGAGAGGGAACTGGAAAGACAACTGCTCCGGCCTCCCGCGGCGCTTCCGGGGGTTCCGGACAGGGAAATCCGGGAGCAACCGGGGCCGTCCGGAAAACCGCTCCGGCCGATACCGGAGAGGATATTCCGGTATGTCCGTCCTGCGGGGATCCCATGAAAAAGCGCCAGGGACCACGGGGGCCGTTCTGGGGCTGCAGCAACTTCCCGAAATGCCGGGGCACCCGGAATATCTGAGGTTCATGATACCGGGCTGGTTTGAGATTCCGGGGTTTTCGGGAAAAGGGATTCCGGCCATGCCTATGCCGCACCTTTCCTGGCCCGCTCATGACATTCTTTCCCGAACATGTCTCCGAAAATTACCTCCCGCTCTGACACCGTTTCCGGTCGGGAGTTTTTTTCATCTCCGCCCCGACAGCTCTCGGGTACCTGAACGGCATCGGAATATCCCTATGAAACAGTTTCTCTGATTTCTGCAGGAGTTCACACAAATCAAAAAATCATGAACTCCGACCCGGCCTTTATTTCCGGATTATTTTGCCGTTCACATTTTTTTTATGCTCCTGGCACTAATATCTGAGATATCAGAACAGATTTTTGTAAAGATAGGAGATTCCCATGCCGTTTCCTGCACTTTTAGTCTGGGGTACCGTTGTTGCAACCACAGCATTCGGTGTCAAAAAATCCGTGGATGCCGTTAAAACCAGCAACCGCGCCGATAACGTGAATAAAGAGGCCCGGGATATTATCGATGAATCCTCCAGAAAAACCGACGCAGCCAGAAAGCGTTCGCATGATGCCATCGAAACTCTCGGCAAAACCAAGATTAATGCCCTGGACAATATCGTGAAGCCCTTTATTGAAGAATTCAGGAAGGTCAGGAACATCAGCTTCAGGAACACGGATGGGCTCAGTGAATTAAACAAGCTGATGCTTGACAAGAATGACGTTGCAGAGCTTCAGAAACTTACCACCGTGGCATCATCCCTGGCATCTGGTACTCTGGCCGGCGGTTCCCTGGGGGCCGTGGCTGCCTTCGGAGCTTACAACGGCGTCATGCTGCTGGGAACGGCGTCCACAGGCACCGCCATTGGCACGCTGTCCGGCGCTGCGGCTACCAATGCCACCCTGGCCTGGCTCGGTGGCGGTTCCCTTGCTGCCGGCGGACTGGGAGTTACCGGCGGTATGTGCGTGCTGGGAGGAGTGGTGGCAGCTCCGGTTCTGGCGGTAATGGGATGCGTCATGAACTCCAAGGCTAACAGGAAGCTGGAAGAGGCACGGGAAAACAGAGCCCAGGCCCGGGAATACCAGGAACAGATGCGAATTGCCGAAAAGCTCTGCAATAACATCGAAGATCGGGCCGACATGTTCACGGAGCTCCTGAAGACACTCCAGGAGCTCATGGCTTCCCGGCTTTCCGAAATAATCAGAGTGATGCAAAGGAACCATTATGACTACAAATCCTTCAGAAATCAGGACCGGGAAAACCTGATGTGCTGTACCGCCCTGGTAAAAACCATCAAAACCATCCTGGACACGCCGATTCTGACCAGGGAAGGAAATCTTGCCGAGGAGTCCTCCCGTGTAGCCACAGAAGCACAAAACGTGATTGCCCGATTTAACTGAAATCCGGGGGTGCTCCATGAACTCCTGGAAAGAGACCGGTAAAAAGAAACCGGAAAACGATAAGAAAGGCGATCGGAGAAATGCCGGAGAAGGCATTCCAGAGAACGCCGCTTCAGGAATAACCGCAGCAGGTCTTTCCGGAGCGGCTTTTGAGACCGTGTCCCGCTACGGTTCCGCACAGAAGGAACATATTTTTGCGTACACCGGCACCGATTACGAAAACAATGTCACCCTGAAACGGGGCGGTCTCCGCCACATATCCGAAAGCAAGGTTCATCCCGACTATGAAAACTCCAACCTGCGCTCCCAGGCCGGTTATGCCGCCGAAAACAAATACGCCGCCCGGGAAAACGCCTCGCACATCATCAGGGGGGACCGGGTAAGGATCCGCCACACTGACACCGGCGATTCCGGGAGATATGACGAGCTCCGGGATCATCTCGTTACCAGGGACGGCCGGATTATCGGCGGAGAACAGATGAAGTTTGTGGGGGACGATGCCCGGCAGTGTCTCAATGCAAAGTTGCTCTCCAAAGACTATGAAAAGTACCTGGACAACGACATCGACATTACTCTTCCCAGCGATTACTTTAAGCCCGATGCCAGCGGAAAACCGGAAATCATCGGCGAAATCGACAGCAAAATTGCAAGCCTTAAAAAACAGATAGATTCCGGAAAGCTGGACAGGGAAACTCTGGCAGGAAAGGAAAGGCAGCTCCGGAAATGCCAGAAACTGAAACGCCTGGTCAAAAACAGCAATATCAGCAAGGCCGAGGCTCTGGAAGCCAGAAACCATCCCGAATGGTCAACCATAAAAGACATGACCAAGGTGGCACATGAGGCCGGATGGGAGCAGGCCAAAACCGGAGCTGTCATCGGAGCTGCCATTTCATCTGCCATGAACGCCCTGGCCGTGATAAGGGGCGACAAGAATGCCGGAGAAGCCGCCCGGGATATTGCCACAGCAACGGCGGCAGCCGCTGCCACCGGCTATATCACCGCCGCGGCAGGATCTCTCATAAAAGGATCCATGCAGAACAGCGCCTCTTCGGTTTTAAGGGCGGCTTCAAAGTCAAATCTTCCGGCGGCCATGGTTACCGCTGGAATCGAAGCCTCCAAAATCATCAAAAAATGTCTTGCGGGAGAGCTTTCCGCCGGGGAATGTTCCGCCGAACTGGGAGAAGCCGGAGCGAACATGATAGGTTCCTCCCTGTTTGCCGTGGCAGGACAGATCCTGATTCCGATTCCGGTGGCCGGAGCCATGGCTGGTTCCATGATTGGATGCGCGATCACCTCGGCCTCCCTGGGAGTCCTGAAAACCGCCCTCCGGGAGGAAAATCTGGAAAGGCAGCGCCGCATTATGATAGAACGGGAGTGCGAAGATCATATAAGAAGGCTCCGGGAATTCGAGAAGGAGCTGGACCGGTACTTTGAAAGGTACTTCGAAGACATGAAGGATTCCCTGACAGGCGCCCTCTCGCAAATGAAGACAGCACTGAATACTGCCGACAGCGGGATGTTTGTCCGAGGCTGTAACAGCATTACCGAAAAGCTCGGCGGAAAAGTCGCCTTCTCGAACCGGAGCGAATTCGACAGTATGATGGCCTCGGATGAGGTCTGGGAATTTTAAAATGGCAGAGAACCCAATATCCGAAATTGCGGTATTTGAATGCGACAGATGCGGTGCCTGCTGCCGCCATCTTAAACTGTTCGGCCAGGCTTATGCTTCGCTGGATCGCGGGGACGGCATTTGCCGGCATCTTGATCCCGAAAACAATCTCTGCCGCATTTATGAAAACCGCCCTCTTATCTGCAATGTACGGGAAGGTTACAAGGTGTTCTTTTCGGATATGCCATATGACGAGTACATCGCCATGACCGTTCAGGGCTGCGAAAAACTGAAGGCGCTTATGAAACAGGAAAAAGAGATACCGGAACAGCAGCTTCAGAAAAAACATCTGCCGGAAAACGCCCGGGAAGAAAATGAGCTCCGGAAAAATGAAATACCGGACTGAATACGAGTATTCCCCGGAATCGCTGGAAAGTAATCCTGCTGAGGATCTATCAGGATTCCGTGTTGCACCGAGGGATCATGTCTATACCCTGGGGCTTTCCCTGACCCGGAAATGCAATCTTAACTGCCGGTTCTGCTATTACCACGAGACCGGAGATTCTGAAACCGCATCCTGCGGAGAGTGTTCACCGTCCACGGAAACGGATCCTCCTGACACCCTTGCACGGATGCTGGAGGTTCTTCCGATACTGGCGTGCATCAATGTTTCCCTGGAAGGAGAGCCTCTCTGTCACTCCCGGTTTTCGGAATGCATGGAAATCATCACCAGGCACACTGACAGCATCATTCTCACCACCAACGGACAGCTTCTGACACCGGAAATCCTGCAGCACCTGAAATCCCTTAAGATCTGCCGGATCGTTCTGAGTTGCGAGGCCGGAGATCCGGAGAGCTATGAACATTTCCGAAAGGGAGCATCCTTCAGGAAATTCCGCACCGCCGCAGAGCTTCTGAACGAATCCGGGATCCCCTGGCTGGTTTACGGCTTTCTGTTCCGGGAAAACATGGCATCATTTCTGAAATACCCGAAGCTGGCAGGAGAACTTGGTATTGGAAAGACCGTCATCGGGAGGCTCCGGGAATGCCCTTATTCCCGGAAGAACAGCCTTCATCGCATTCCGGACAGGGAACTTCTGCCGTACCTGGAGGAGCTTCATAAGGAGTTTGTCCGGAACGGAATTGCCTTGGAATACGATCCGTACATATCAGCTCCGGAAAACACGGAGCTTCTGAGGGCAAAGGGACTCCAATTCACTGACGTTCCTGCAAACGAAGGGCTCTTCTGCAATTTCCCGTGGTACTGCACAAACATTCTGTCTGACGGGAAAATATTTCCGTGCTGCGGGGATTTTCAGCCCCGGGAGGTCAGGGAATACAGCTTCGACGGCATCTTCAACAGCCGATACCTGCTTATCCTCAGAAGACTTCTCTCTGAAAACAGAGTCCCAGAGGTGTGCCTGAAGTGCCGAAATCTGATTTGAGGAAATTACTATTGAGTGATTTCCATGCCGGGAACCAAATGTCAGTGCGGTTCTGAACTGATGAAAGCTGCTGAGGCGCCGAGTCAGGTTGATTTGTCTCAAACAAAAACCGGGATTCACGGCAAGATTTTCTCCAACGGCCAGCCGATATTCGGGGAGCGGACATCAGGACTCATTAAATTTACTGTTCAGGATCGCCGATGATGCTTCCGGAGTCTCCTGGAATGAGCGACCATCTACTCTTCGCGACAATCAGAAGCTTCTGCCCCGAGTTTTCCATCAGCGGACATCAGAAAGCAAATCTTCAGCCATCCTCCTGCAGCCGGACCTGATCTTCAGTCCGGAACTGAGGTTGTGGCATAATTGAAATTAATGACATTCGGAAACAATCCGTTTGTTTTTTTTGTTTGTGAGACAGCTTTGTTTAAATTTGATGCTTTGTCTTTATAATTATACAGAAACAGTATGATGTGATGGGTATAGTGCGGTGCGGTTTGGCCATATAAAATTTTACATTGAATACTCTGCATGGAGACTGCACATGCAAAGACCGTTATGTTTAACTGTTGCCGGATGACCGCTTCCTGCAAATATTGCATTGGCAAATAACGGGAATGTATCCGATTATGGTGCTGAGATGAAAATTATCAGGCATCTGCTTTTTATATGAAAGCCTGCGTTCTGAATAACAGCTGGGGCGGCTCAAAATATCACAACTTTATGAGGTTACGGAGAAAACCGGGAAGTTAATAATGAAATACAGTGATATCTCACATGTGTCCGGGCGGGAAAAAGCTATGAATGTTTTTTTGAGTCCCGACCAACTGTAATTCTCTCTCAAATTTACCAATTGTACATTAGTACTTTATAAGCGTATTGGTTTTGATTCCTACAGTCTATGCTTAGCCGGTCAAAACTGATGCCATGGTCTTTGCCAGAACGGAATGCGAGTATTGTGGTTAATATGAGATGTTTGCAGAATTTGCAAATAATCTGTTTAATACACAAATAATCCACAATATCGGATTCTTAATGCTACCCCTTTAGCCTATCCAGAGTGTCTTTAAAATAATTAAAACTTGGAGATTTATTACAGAATACATTCATGTGTGGGCTAATTTTTTTAGCCCATTCACTTTTTGCCGTTCCTTCTGCACCATGGCCTTGTTTTTTTAAATTTTTTGAACCACCGGGATATACTACATCTGCTAGTATTTCCCAAGTGCCACATATACTATCATTTATATACTTACGGAAAACATTAATTTTGGCTCTAGGATATGCCTTTTTTATTGCATCCCAGTCTCCCAATAACCAAGATTCGCCTTCTTCAATAGCTAAACAGAAGAATACATTAAGAGAACAACCCGATAATGCTAATACATCATCACGCTTTTTATTTAACTCTGATATAAAAGTATTTTTATCTTTATCGTCTAAATCACATACAACAATTACAGCGTTATCATCCAGG
>CACYPY010000081.1 GCA_902776415.1 uncultured Ruminobacter sp. | reverse complement strand
AAGAAATCCCTGCATCAGTAACAAAGTCTGAATTGGTCAATTTTTAGCCATTTTTTTTTGAGAAAGTTGGTTATAGTCCTACAATTTGTGAAACTTTTATTTCATCAGTTGTAAGGTTGGGATCGGCAGCCACTACTGCCTGAGTCTGGGCCAGGGTAAATCCCGATCTCAGATCTATGGAGATGGTTTCATTGGCATTGGCGCCTACCTGAAACAGGGTCTGAGTAGTAATGGAACCATCCAGAATATGGGTACCGCCGTAAGTGGTATCATTGGCAATTCTGGTAATTTCGGTGCAGAGCTGAGTTACCTCCTGCTGAATGGCGTCACGGTCAGCCTGGGAATTACTGCCGTTGGCGGACTGGAGAGCCAGGGTTCTGATGCGCTGGTACATGGACGTCATTTCGTCCATGGCTCCTTCCGCAGTCTGGGAGTAGGAAATACCGTCCTGGGCGTTGCGGTTTCCCTGATTAAGGCCGTTGATCTGAGAGGTCAGACGGTTTGAGATCTGAAGACCGGCTGCGTCATCCTTGGCGCTGTTAATACGAAGACCAGAAGCAAGACGCTTGTAGGAAACATCCAGTGCGGTGGTGGAATTTGCAAGGTTACGGTTCGCATTCAGCGACGACACGTTGGTATTTACATAAAGAGCCATTTTTGAATCTCCTAAGCTTATCTATCCTCTGAAGCATTCGTCCGTCTGTTCTGTACGCCGCTTCAGTTTTATTATTTTCAGGGGATAACCGATCTTCCGGATTCCCGTGCACTATCCTTTATGAAAAATTCGTGCCAGAATGTACCATTTCCTGAAAACAAATACCAAAACCCCGGAAATTCAGGGCTTCCGGGGCTTTGTATGCAAAGGCTGCCAGCTTTTGATAAAAACAGAAATGACGATACCGGCAAAGGAGATTCCGCCGCTCATGTTTTTGACGGCGGCAATTTTTTACCGCAGAGGAAAAGGACAGATTACCGGTTCCGGAGATTCCGCAAACACCGGAATGAAAAAAGAAGCCGGGGGAAATGATTTTTTTGAAAAAAGCGGTTATCCACAACTAATGCCCATACCTATCCCCCGAATCAGGGGCAAAACCGGTTATCCACAAACGACAACCAGGTTTCAGAAGTGATGACGGGCAGATAAAGACAGAAAAATAAGCCCGGAGGAAGTCCCCGAAAAATGATCCTGCGGTATAACAATACCGGAGAAAACGGCAAAGTCAGAATTCCGCCGATCCCGACACTCTGACTACTGTTGCAAAAGCGACAGCACATTCTGCTGCCTTTGATTTGCCTGACTCAGAATGCTCTGGGAGGCCTGCTGGAGAATGTTCTCCCGGTTCATATTGGCGGTTTCCTCAGCAAAATCGGCATCCCGGATGCGGCTCCTGGCGGCAGCAACGTTTTCGGCCACATTACTCTGATTTCTGATGGAGGACTCGCCGGTTCTGAACCGCCCCAAGCTCCGCCCTTTTACTGTCAATGGCGGCGATAAACTTGTCCACAACAGCCAGCGTGCTTTGAGCGGCTTCCGGAGTATCCACCGAAAACACAGTTTCGGGATCTACTGTCAGTGTAACCGGACCGGAAACACTGTTGGCAGTAATGTGAAGGCCCCTTTCCTCATCGTAAAATCTATTGCCGCTGGTATTCACAAAACTCTCGCCATCAATTTCAATAACCGCATCCTGCCCCTTTCGGGAGAGATACCACCCCTGATCATCCCTTGCTCCAATCCTTGAGTCCGGTTCAATATTGCAGTTAAAAGCATTAAGTTTTTCGTCACCTGTAGCCGTGATTGAAAACGGTGGAGCATAAGCAGCCCCAGTTGATGTCCAAAAAAACGCATTTACCTGTCCTCTCATCTCATAAACATAATGCTCGTTATATGGTGAAAACATAGTAGACAGGTGGAGATCATTTTGATGGCAGGAACTAACGATACTTCTTTCAATGTCAAAAATGGTATCCCCTTCATTCACCTGCACTGTGCAGGATTTGGCATCAGATCCGGAACCAAGTGAAATTGTAAGCGTCCCGTTACCATAGGTTATCTCCTGATCCCAAATATACTGTCCTTCCTCATCCTTCTCAAGATACTGGATATCTTTGTTAAATACTGTTTGTTCCGCAAGCGACTTTACTTCAATGGTATATTCGCCTCTCGGAGCAAAGTAATCCGCAGTAACGGAAAATGCATTACCGCTTTGCGAACAGTCCACCTTTCTGGTAACGCCACCGCTTAAAAGCAAGGCCTTCTCCTGAGAATCCCCGTCTTCATAAAGCTTCTCAAACACATCATCCAGCCGGAACCCCGAGGTGAGATCAATGCTGACTGTCTCATTGGCATTGGCCCCCACCTGAAACTCCGTGGGAGCTGAAAGGGACTTGTTCAGGATATGTTCGCCCCCGAAAGTGGTGTCCTCGCCGATTCTGGTGATTTCCTGACAGAGCTGGCTTACCTCTTCCTGAATGGCCTGACGATCCTGAGCGGAATTGGTACCGTTGGCAGACTGAAGCGCCAGAGTCCGGATGCGCTGGTACATGTTCGTCATTTCGTCCAGCGCCCCTTCGGCGGTCTGACAGAAGGAAATCCCGTCCTGGGCATTGCGGTTTCCCTGATTCAGACCGTTGATCTGAGAGGTAAGCCGATCCGAAATCTGAAGACCGGCTGCGTCATCCTTTGCAGTGTTGATCCGGAGACCGGATGCCAAACGCTTAAAGGCGGTATCAAGGGCAGCTCCTGATTTTTCAAGATTTCTTCTGGCGTTCAATGATGAAACGTTGGTTTTTACATACAAAGCCATTCCAAATACTCTCCCCCGCCGATCTCATGCCGGCATTTTTCTGCTGTGTTGCCATCTCTGTTTACCAGCCGCAGCTTTCCGGTATTTATTTCCCGGAAATTTCTCCGTATGCCGCCTGAAATGCATGACCACCCCCTGTCCTGTACCGGCATTACCCTTTCGAATTACCTGTTCCCTCCCCCGGCCTCACCAAAAACCACTCACAAAGATTGTATCAGAATGCCGGTCCATCCCATGGATTGCCCATATCCCTGAAGTTTTGGATGATCTGACAGTATTCCTGCCATTACGGCACAGCGGAAACGAAGCTAATCCGGAAACAAAAGCCGGTCTCTTAAAAGCGATATCGGGAAAGTCTTCCGATTATTCAGAGGCCCGGCTCAATGGGTGCATCCAGACTTTGACGAATAGCCCGGTCGCATCCTGCCTCTTCTGTCTGAAATTTAAAGCCATTTTTGTTAGCGTCATACTTCTGACAGACTTGAGTTTACCCATGTCCCGGGAAAGAACGGTACCTGACTGTCCATTGTCCAATTGTCACCGGCTGTTATCAATCATACTGACAATCGTCCCGGGTCCCAATAAAACAGGAACCGATTTTTGACAGTGATTTTCAAAAGCATGCGCAGCCCTTAAAACAGACTGCTAACCGGAAAAGAACCGGAGCACAGACGAATAAATCTTAACAGCCTGCCATGGAACTGATACGGAAGAGCATTTTTTGAAAAAAGAAGTTATCAACAGGTAATGCCCATACCTGTCCACCGAATCAGATAAAAACCGGTTATTCACAGGAGGTATCCGGATTTCCGGCAATGCACTGTTCCGAAAAACACGGGCTCTAAAAAAAGGAAACTGCCGGGAAAATCCCACCGAAAAATGATACCGTAGGGTAACAGTGCAATGAGTCGGGAGTGCCTGAATCTGTTATCCGGAGTTCTCCGAAAACAGGTTCTTCCGAAATTAACAGGGAATGCACGCTTCCGGAACTCCTGACACGGCTTCAGCCATACCGGTCATGACTCCCGGTGCTTTTCCCAGTAGGCTCTGATGCCGTCAAAGGTTTCGTTGCTCAGCATATGCTCGATTCGGCAGGCATCCTTTTCTGCAATTTTCGGGGATACTCCCGGAAGCTTTTCCAGAAAGCCGGTCAGAACCACATGGCGGGCATAGATGCTGCGGGCCTTTTCCTCTCCGGCCGGGGTAAGAATGAGCTCGCCCTTCTCGCCCCGTTCCAAAAGCCCCAGATTACACAGCACGTCCATGGCCCGGCTGATGGATGCCCGGGAAACCTCCATGGATTTTGCCAGATCCGTGGAACGCACCCTTTTGCCGTCCCGGGTCATCATGTAAATATGCTCGATATAGTTTTCTCCGGACTCATTGAGCTCCCGGATTTCCGGAAGATGAGAGGAATCGATGGTGTTGTCGGGAAGAACATTTTCCCGTTTCAGAAAGGCTTTAATGCCCTGAATGGTGCTGGCGCTCACCACGTGCTCAATACGGCAGGCATCGATATCAGCCTTCTCCGGAGAAACTCCGGCCACATGGATCAGAAAGGTTCTCAGAATGCGGTGGTAGGAGGCCACCTTCCGGGCGATCCTTTTGCCTTCTTCGGTAAGGGTGATGAATGATCCCTTCTCCAGGGTCACCAGCCCCTTGTCCCGGAGCAGTCCCACTGCCCGGCTTACCGACGGCCGGGAAATATTCAGCTTGCAGGCAATATCAACCCCTCTGACAAATGGGCTTACGGTACTCAAAATCAGAATGGTCTCGAGATAATTCTCCTCGGATTCCGAATCTATATATATCGCCACTGCCGCTCCCTGAATGTTCCGGATATCTGACGGCTGAGATGCCGCGGCACCTATGATATGCGGGCAGTGCGGATAAAGTCAAACAGTTGCGCACACAATTGCCGGTCTTCCCCAAAAATCAAAAACCCTCCTGAAGGAGGGATTTACTCATATCCCGGGGGACAGCTGCGGATTTTTGGGATTCCGGCTATCTGGAAACCATCACAAAAGGTATTTCGGCACTTTGAGAAGGGCCTTTTCTGAACATAAGCCACATAATAACCGCCGTCAGGGCCAGAGCCAGTCCGGTAAGGAACGTGAAACCGTAACCGGCCAGCATCATCGAAATCTGATAGACGACAAAGGCAAAGGCATAGCTGAAGCCCAGCTGATACATAATGGCATACCAGAAAAGCTTTCCTCCGCCGCTTTCCCGGTGCATGGTTCCCACGGCAGCCACGCAGGGCACCGTAAAGAGGTTAAAGAGCACAAAGGAAAGCGCAGCCAAAAGTCCGGCGACTCCCGTCTCGTCGATATGAAAAATGTTGTTGCGCACCTTTTCATAAAGACCGGTAACCACGGTGTCATCCTCACTGTCCATGTCATCCTCCCCGGCTCCGGCAAACACACTGAGGGTACTCACAATAACCTCCTTGGCAGACATTCCCGAAACCGTGGCCACCGTAGCCCGGTAGTCATCAAAGCCCAGCGGCGCAAACACCGCGGATACCGGTCCTGCCACATCGGCAAGAATGCTTTCGTCAGGTTCCGAAACCGTGTGGATCCCGTCTTCTCCGCTGTACCCCAGGGAAGAAAGGGTCCAGATAATGAGAGAACAGGCCAGAATAATGGTACCGGCCTTCTTGATAAAGGCGCGCACCCTCTGATATACCGTCAGAAAAACCACTCTGGGATCCGGAACATGGTAAAGAGGCATTTCCAAAAGCATCGGAGCCGGAGTGCTTCTGAATGTCTGGAATTTCTGCATGATCAGAGCGGAAATAATGATCAGCACCACTGCCGCAAGATACACCGCCACCGGGAACCAGGGATAGTCGGTGAATATGGCCGAGGCGAACAGCACAATAACCGGCAGCTTGGCACTGCAGGGAATCATGGTGGCCGTAAACAGGGTGATTCTTCTTTCGCTTTCCGTGGGCAGGGTTCGCACCGTCATAAGAGCGGGAACGCCGCATCCGGAACCGATAATGTACGGAATAAAGGCCCGGCCGCTGAGTCCGAAGCTGTTGAACAGCCGATCCAGAAAAAAGGCGGCCCGGGTCATATAGCCGCACTCCTCCAGAAGTGAGAGCATCAGAAACAGGATGATCATCTGCGGAACAAAGCCCAGCACCGCCCCGACACCGCCGATAATGCCGTCGCTCACGAGAGAAGCGGTAAGTTCAGAAAACTCAAGCTTTTCCATCAATTCGGAAACCCGGGGAATAATCATTTCCCCGAAAAGCTCGTCGTTGGTCCAATCTGTAAGAATGCTCCCCAGCCAGGTCACCGACACAAAGTACACCAGGAACATGACGGCAACAAAAATGATCGGAGAGAAAAAGCGGTTCAGCACCACGGCATCAATACGCTGGGTCAGCGTTTTCCGGTGCGCGGTCACCCTGACATGACGGGTCATGAAATCTGAAATAAATCCGTAGCGTTCCGCGGCCACCGCCTCATGAACACTGCCGCTTTTGCTGCCGGAAGTCAGCTCTGTCCGGTACTTTTCAGTCACGTTTGCGATTTCCGGATCCGGAAAGCATTTCTCAGGAACCCCGTCCCCCAAAAGTGCACTCATGCTCCAGAAATATGCCCGGTTCTGAAATTCGGGAGATACGGACGCGCTTAACTCGGCAAGAGCGGCCGGAAGTACGGATTTCCCGGGGCAGAACGGCGGCGCGGGTTGCCACTCCCCGTGCTCCAGGTATTCCCGAAGTTCCTTGATGCCGTCCCCGCGGGTGGCACTCATGGGAATTACCCTGATACCGAGCTCCTTTTCCAGTGCGTCCGCATCAATATGAATTCCTTCTCTTTCGGTTTCGTCCCACATATTGAGAAGAAGCAGCATGGGAAGTCCCAGAAGCCGGAGCTCCAGAGTCAGATAAAGACTTCTTTCCAGCGAGGTGGCATCCACAATGTCTATAAGGAGATCGCAGCGTTCCTTCAAAAGCTCGTCCCGGGCAATCAGTTCCTCGGCCGAAGCAGTAGAAAGCGAGTAAATGCCGGGAAGATCCACCATCTGAATGGAGTCCGAATATTTTCCGGTATGACGGGCCACCGTTACACCCGGGTAGTTTCCTGTCCGGACATGAAGATTGCAGAGCCGGTTAAACAGGGTGCTTTTGCCGCAGTTGGGATTCCCGATAAACATTACTCTTCTGGCAGAATCGGCTCCGGAAGTCTCCGGAGTCACGCAGCAGGATCTGATATTGCCCGTCATTCTGAAATCACCTCCACTTCAATGGAGTCTGCATCCTTCTTTCCGAGAATAATACTGAACCCCCTGATCCCGGCAATAACCGGACTGCCCATGGTTGCAACATGCTCCATTGATATTCTGGTACAGGGGAGAAAACCCATTTCATAAAGCCTGCGGGCATGAAGCTCTCCGGCATTTATTGCCTTAATTTCCGCAACCTGCCCCGGTTTTAATTCGCTGAACAACATTTCACGATCCTTAAAGACTTGTTCACAATCAGTCAGTAATTTAGCATTTGCTAAACTGTGTTAGCAAATGCTAAATTTTTTGGACAATTCTAGCACAAAGATCCGAATTTGCAACTGCCACCGCTCACCTGAGAATTATTATCCGTTAACAGACACAAAAACGCCGGGAACCGAAAAACGCGAATATGACAGGAAATGCTAAAGGGAAAACAAAATAAAACAGAAAAAGAGGTGCCTGAAAAACTGAGACGAGGAACTGGAAAACACCGCCGGAAAACAATCACCGGATGGCGCCGGGGAGTTCATGGTAAACCGCGCCGGCCCGGGAATCAGTGAATATAGTCGAACAGCGTGGATCCGTGAATGGAGCTGAAAGTCTGCCGCGCCACGTTGAGAGCATTCTGTTCCTGGAGGAGCTCCGAAACCACCTCGTACACATCCACCTCGCACTCGTTGGCCCGCACCTCGGTCTTGATGTCGGAAAGGGCATTATTGGAGCTTATCACGGAATCGATGTTGCTGAGCCGGGCGCCCACATGCCCCAGTGTCAGGTTGACATTTTCCTTGGCGCTGTTCAGGGATACCTGCCCCATTCTCAGGATCTGCCCCTTGTCATAGGCGGTTACGGATTCATCTCTGAGAACATCAATAATGGATGTCAGTGTATTCAGCACATTGTCATTGGCCGGAGGATCCAGGGAAACCACCGCATTGTTAACCCCGTTGTCCAGGGTGATTTTCATGCCCTTGAAACTGACGCTGCCATCATCGGAAACCGTACCGTTCTGAAGCACCGTGCCGCCTCTGCCGGTAATGGTATAGGTATTTCCGGTGACACTGATATTGAGGTCATTATTCTGATAAACGTCATAGTAGCCGTTTACGAAGCTGTTGAACTCGTCGCTGTTGTCATAGGATACGGCCGTTCCCGCGGTTCCCGGAGTGGCCGTACGGCAGATCTGAGCCTTTTCAAATACTGAAAGCGCACTGTCCGAGGTGGTCAGGGTTACGGACGGAGACACCTTTACCTGCCGTTGTCCGCCGTCGGCATTGCAGATATATTCGCCGTCGGAGGTTTTGGAAAACGCCGGAATCAGGGACTGATTCCCGCTGAAAATATATTCGCCGCCGGCGGTTTTGGTGTTCATAAGATTGAACAGCATGTCTCTCACTTCCTCAAGATCCTGCGCCACGGTGTTGAAGTTCGCCTGGTCGTAGGTACCGTTCACCCCGGCCTGCATGCTGGTTACGGCATGGAGCATGGATTCGTAAATGGAGCTCAGAGCAGTCTCCTCAAGACTGAGCTGATCCGACGCCAGCCCTGCATTTACCGAATACTGCTGATAGCTGGCGATTTCGGAATCAAGACGCAGCCTGGTGCCCATGCCGGTGGGATTTTCCGAAGCCTTTACAAACTTGGCTCCGGTATTGTACTGACGGTTAAGTGTCTCCAGTCGGGAATTTGACTCCTGCATGTAGCGAACACTTCTGTCAAAGCTTAAACCTGTAGTTACCCGCATAATCAATTACCCCAAAGCGCTCATCAGTGAATCAAAAACAGTCTGCGAAGCGGCTATTATTCTGGCGCTGGCCTGGTAGCACTGCTGATACCTGACCAGATTCGAGGCCTCCTCATTCAGATCGACGCCGCTGGACTCCTCGGTGATGGTCAGAGTCTGATCCCGCTTGGCCGTGGCCGCCTCCAGGTTGACATTGGATACGGCGATGGTGCTGCCGAGATTGCTGACCATGTCGCTGTAGGAAGCCGAAACCGTCTGATTGATTCTGCCCTGCACCAGCTGCGCCTGCTCCAGATTCTGCATCATGATACCGTTGGAATTGTCCGCAAAGCCGTTGGTGTTAAGCTCAATTTCAAAGCTGTCCCCGTTTCTGACCGTACCGGTAATACTGAAGTCGTAACCGGGAGTCATGGACGGATCCGCATACACCCTGCTGTCCGGATCGGTAACATCGCTGAGCATGTTTGCCAGAATATTGCCTCCTTTTGTAGAAGCAATAGTCGTGCCAATCAGGTTGTCATTGGTATCGTATACCTCGTAATCTCCGGTGGCATTGATCACCACCTTCACCGGAGCGCCGGCACCAAAGCTGGCAGATGTAATGCTGCGGGAAGGAGTCATGGAAAATGCCGATGCGGCATCGGTGTTGGTAACCCCGTTTATGGCAATAGTGGCATTTCCGAGATTCTGGGAGTTCTCACTGGCCCGGATAACGCTGGCCAGGGCAAAATCCTCAGGACGGTTGATTTTCATGCTCAGGTTGTAGCTGACATTGGCGGTGGGCTGAATCAGAAATTCATCCCCGGCGGACGGTACACCATCGACTTCCAGCTGAAAACCCAGCCCCGGAATGGTAATGGTGCCGTTCAGATCCGCGGTATTTCCCTGAAATATTTCGGTCAGGTTATTGCCGTCCTTCTCGTTCAGGGAGTAGGTGCCGTCGCCGTTGATCTTGATGAGATAATCCTTTCCGGTAACGTTGCTGGCATATCCCTCCATGAAGGACATGGTCATGCCGGCAGTGGTGCTTTTGGTAAAGACCCGGGTTTCCGGAAGATTGAAAAGGGCATCGCCGGCCTTGTTTTCCAGTGTGATGCCGGACTTATTCTGCTTGTTCAGGCTGTCCGCCAGAGCCACCGTCAGTTTGCCGAGATTTCTCTGCACCTCTCTCAGAGAATCACCGGCATCAAAATATCCTCCCAGCTTGCCGCCTACATCGTCACTGAGCAGAGTATAGCCCCGGTTGACGTTGTAAGTAAGTCCGAGATGATATTCAGATTCGTCAAGACTGGAAGGAAGCGCGGCCAGAGTGGCACAGCCGTCCCCCAGCACCAGGGTAGGCCCGGAAGCCAGGTTTACATAGCAGGAACCGTTGGGCTGGTCCACGGTCTTGATATCAATAATTTCCGAAAGCTCGTCAATAAGATGATCCCGCTGATCCTGCATCTGCAGATAGGCGGCGGAGCTGGTATCGGTGCTGGCCTCCACAATCTGACTGTTAAACTTGTAAATACTCTGGAGGAGATCGTTGACCTTGGTTACCGATTCCACGATCTTGCGGTTATTGGTAATGTATTGCTCCTGGATGTTATTGCCGATGCTGTTAACCCGGTTGGTAAAGACCTCCAGATTGCCCATGAGAGAGTTACGGGCGGAAAGCTCGGTGGGAGCGGAATTGGCGCCCTGAACGGAAGCAAACAGATCGGAAATCACCGGATTAAGACCGGTGGCATCGCTGGAAAGCATGGTATCAATGGTGCTCAGCCCCTCGGTCTTGGCGGTATAGTAGCCCACCCGGGCATTGTCCCTGAGAAGCTCCCTTTCGGCATAGGTATTGATAACCCGGGAGGTGGTGATAACTCCGGTTCCCTGATCCAGAACATTGGTACGGATAATGGAGCGCTGGCGCGAATAACCCTCGGTATTGACATTACTGATGTTATTGCTGGTAGTCTGAAGCAAGGCGCGCTGGGCAAGAACTCCGCTGGTTCCGATTTTCAGCATGTCCGACATGATTCTCTCTCCCGATCAGTTTTCAGCAAAACCGCTGAAAGCGCTGTTTCTGTATATACTTTTAAGTTTCTTTGCATAATTCGGGTCAGTTGCATACCCGGCTTTCTGAATTTCTTCAAAATATTGATCCGGATCACTGCTTACCGAAGCCGCTTTGGCATATCTGGTATTGGTGGAAATCAGGCTGGCATAATCCTCAAAGCTCTTTCGGGGCGAATTGTAGGCCCGGAAGGAGGAAAGCTCGTTAACCATCCGGCCGTTCTCGAATTCCGGCGAAGATTTGACGGCAGTACGTCCCTTCCATGACGAATTTCCCTTGATGCCGAAGAAATTGTTGTCGGCTCCGATATGCTTTCCCCAGCCGGTTTCCAGCGCGGCCTGACAGACGATAACCACTGGATTGAGGCCGTATTTTCGGGCGACCTTGCGGGCCAGCGGCATCAGCTTGGTAACAAAATCCCGGGGACCGTCGAAAGTCATGTCGGAATCGTAGCGAGTATCATCCGTGCTGCTGTAGGCCTTAATCCGATCCGGATTGCCTCTTCTGCCGAGTTCGGTGTCAAGAATCCGATCGCGGATTTCATTGTCGGCATGTACATTTCCAGCCGGACGGGTATCCGTCATCCGGAGATGAGCCGGAAGCGGACTCCCGGACAGAGGAGACGGAAAATCTGAGGAACTGACGACAAAATTCTGCCGACCGGGAAGTTCCTGAGTCGCATCACGGCTTCCGGGAACTGCCAGTCCTCCGTCGATTTCGGCAATAATCTTTTTGCCGTCATCACCGAGACTCCAGGCAAACTGCTTTACCAGGAGCGTGGTAATGGAGGATTTGTTTCCGGCATTGGACTTAGCCACTCCGGTAATAATCTGCTCGTCCAGCATTGACTGAAAAACCCCGCCGTCAGAGGTTTTAAGGGGACTGTCAGGACAGATTTCGTCATTTGACTCCCGCATGCCTTTAAACCAAAACTGATTCAGAAGCGACTCAAACTGTTCCGCCGCCGTATAGAGAGCCTGTTTTCTGGCTTCATAGGAATCCTCCCGTCCCATGTCACGAAGACGGTTAAGACTGCGAACATCCTGTACCAGACCAAAGTCCGGGGTGCCTGACCTGATATCCATAACGCCTCCGCCAAAAAATCAGACAGCAAAATCTGTCAATCTAAAGTAAGCAATAATCATGCCATTAAATTGCAGGGGAATCGTTCAATGCTTCTCAGGACCTCTGCCGGAACAATTACCCTGATCCGCGAAGGGAGAACTTCTGATGCCGGTAAGAAGGCAAAATTAGATAAGAAAATGAGAAAGACTGATGCTGTCGTCAGGACGGTTTCGGCAGTTCTTGGAGTGAAGGGGACTCGCTCCCTTCAATTGCCAAAAGGGTCCGAAGCGCTTTCTTTCAGTAAATAAACCGGCACGCGGGATGGTAAAAATCAATACGTTGCATCCTCAGGAGATGCCCTGTATGCATATAATGAGAATCATATGCATAGTAGAATTCTAAATTAATAACTGCCAAAGACGCCTTGCATATAAGGGATACTTCGATTCATTTAGGGCCCCGGGGTGCGGAATGACAGCGACAGTTGGAAAAACTCGCCTGCTAAACGTATTGGTGATTTAAAGATTACACATTCCGTCTTAAACAGAGCCAAATGCAAAACAAGAGATTTCAGAAAGGCCAGTGACGAAAAAAGCCTTCCTAAGGAAGGCTTTTCTGCTGAATAACTGCCCGGCGATGACCTACTCTCACATAGCGAATGCTACACTACCATCGGCGTTACTGCTTTTCACTTCTGTGTTCGGAATGGATACAGGTGGTACAACAGCACTATGGTCGCCGGGCGAACCTTTTTATATAAAATATAATTCATAATGCCTGACAATGACCTACTCTCACATAGCGAATGCTACACTACCATCGGCACTGTTCCGTTTCACTTCTGTGTTCGGAATGGATACAGGTGGTT
>CACYPY010000080.1 GCA_902776415.1 uncultured Ruminobacter sp. | reverse complement strand
ACATCTGAACCGGTAAAAAAGATGAACGAAATTTATTCTCTATTTAAAATAAAATGTCCAACCACAATAGAGTACACTCCTAGTGAAGATGAACTGAAGCGAATGCACGCTGTACAACATGACAATCCATCTGAGCTAAAAGCTTGTGGTTAGAATTAGGTAGCGGGAATTACGGATTAGTCATAAATTATGGTAACAACAGAACTTTGGACTTTCACCTTTCAGCTTCTTCAGGAATGAAATCTTTATTACTTTTATATTATTGGCTTGAGAATATAGCAGAAAAAAGTAAATGTCCGTCCTTCATCTTTATAGACGAGTTTGATGCATTTTATCATTTTGAACTTTCATATTTTATCATTGAACGTTTAAAATCATATGCATGTCAGGTTCTCTTGACAACACACAATACCTCAATTTTTACAAACGACCTTCTTCGACCTGATTGTTATTACATTTGTTCTCGAGACAAAATCATCAACGCTCATAATTCAACACAGCAGGAAATTCGTTTTGGACATAATCTTGAAAGTTTCTATCGCGGGGGAAAATTCGGTAAATGACCTTATTTTTCCGGAATAGAAAACAAAAGTGGTTATCGAATTCCGCCATAAAAACATTGGATCCTTCACACGGGATTACGCAATTTCATCCTCAAAAAGCTCAAGCTTAAAACCCCTGATTATGACCACCACTTTATGAAGTGCAGTATTCCGGGAAAGCTTCTGAGCAATCGGATCCTTTACATATCTCTCAAGTTGCTCCCGTGCGGCATGAAGAGCCTCTTCCTTTTTGTGTTCCGTCGAGTCGGTTTCCAGATACTTTAACTCTATCAGGTAGCTGTGTCTGATTCCGTTGTCCTTTTTGGGGAACAGAAATATATCGCTGTACCCATGATTCATCTCAATTTCCGGAGCTTGTTCGTAGACATCGTTGGAGGCCATAAAGGCAAGGAAGAATGCCTGAAACAACCCTTCCCGCATTTTGAGCTGCCGGTTTCCCGAGTACTTTGCATATGCTTCGGTAACAGCCTCTGTAAGAGGCCTTATAGATCCATCCCTGGCAGCGCCGGTAATCAGCTTGCCCATTTTTGGAACAAGCCCCCGGTCAACTTTATCAGAACAGTTCCTCCTGAGATATTCGTAATACTTCTGTCTGACAATGCTGTTAGGGATTCCCAAAACTGGCATTCCAAGATCTTTTCCGGTAACGGTCAGCATTCCAAGATAAAACAGATAACTCAGAAAATTGTTATCGTCCGTAATTTCCTCCGCCGGAAAACTTTCGGAAATTGGTGCCGGAGAAACCTTTCCCAAAATTATGTCTTCGATTGTCTCATTACGAATATCACTCGTTTGAGCAAAAGTATGATCCAGTTCTGCTATCCATTTCAGTTTTTCATAATCTATAAGAGAGTTGGGTACCATCATCCCTTCCGGGAATTCACCTTTTTTTATCAGTGCCAAAAGGCAGGTAGTAACCATGTAACTGTTATAGACATGCTCGTGATGATCGAAAGCATTTTTAGAGAAGCAATAGTTGTCATACCAAGGTGCCATACAAGAAATTATTTCTTCTGTATCAAATTCCGAAAGTGTTCCTTCTTTCTTATAGTATTCAATTATTTTTCTTACCTCCGTCTCTGAAAATCCCATCATGCCGTTGTAATTGGGATCCAGGGTAATATTAGTAGCAATATTGAATCCCGATGTCAGATCATCCAGGGTTACCGGAGTCACTCCTGTCATGAAAATTTTCTGAAAACCGGACTTCACCACTTTAAAAAAGTCCCTGTAAAAACCGGTGCCATGTGTAATATCGTGATATGAAGCCTTTCCCGCTGATGACAGTATCGCATTGGTAAAATTGTCGTATTCGTCCACCAGAAGATAAACGGGGTACCCCTTTACTCTGGCTTCGGCACAAAAATGTTCCAGCCTGTTCTTTGCTGTGGAAATACTGGCAATTTCAGAAATGAAATCATTACTGTAGAAACTGGAATACTTCTTTGCCTGTCGCAGAATGGCACGACCGACGAGATCATTAAAGTCAAATTCGACTGTATCAATATCTCCTGAGATGTTTGAAAAATCAAGGTTAATAACCTGATACTTCCCCTGTTCTTCAGTAACATGATCATAAATCCAGGTATTCCTGAAGTAATGCTCAAATTTATCCTTTCGTGCTATATCGTAATAAGCCTCAAGCATATCAATAAAGACACTTTTTCCGAATCTGCGGGGACGTACAAAAAACAAGAAATTCTCGCCGCTATTATCAAGCTTTTCGATATAAGAAGTTGTATCTACGAAATATTTCGACTGGTCAATTATTTCGGTAAACTTTGTAACACCTTTTGGGAGAATCTTCATAGCACATTACCATTTATTTTATCATTTAAACATGACAGTTTTGTTGTCATCAAACATTATACACGTTGTTTTATATTGACTAATGTAACTTGATAAGCATGTTGCCTATATACCGCTTTAAAGAGCTCTGACAGTGTCAGCGTATGCAGTTAAAAAGAGCAAATACAGGCCTTTGTTAAAACAGACAGCCATTTCAAAGAGTGCTATATATCTGTTTCTTTAAAATAAACGACTTCTTGAACCGGGCTTGTTGATATTCCATTATTTAATCAAATGTGCAATTTTTCTGTGCCTGCTGCCGAATACCGTCCAGATTATCTGATATTCAGCCAAAAAAAAAAAAAAAAAAAAAAAAAAAAAAAAAAAAAAAACAGGAACACACGCTCTTCTTAACTACCAACTCATTGACTGTGTAACATAGCTCTCCGAAAAATCAAGTCACCGGTTTTAGTCGGATTTCTCCGATATTCCGGTATTATTACGGGTGTCGAGGATCAGCGAGTCTGTCCAATCCGCTCAATGAATTTACCTCTATTCTTAATCATTATTTATCGCTCCTTAGCGCAGGTAAAGCGGAAATTTGGAAGTAATGATGAAGATTTGCGGAAATACGTGATTCTCTAGTTTTAACGAGCAAAAAAAATGACAAACCTACTGAGCGCTGACACACGGCAAAGGGGGCTCTTTCCCAAGGAGCCACCCCCTCTCCTGTTCTGTCAGCTTACTTAAGAATGTACTCGGATTTTCCTTCCTGAATCGGGAAATATCCGAATTTCATTTCCGGCCCTTTTCCCCCTGCCGCGGCCATGCTGCTTATCACCTGCTGAATCATGGCATCCCGCACCGCAGGATGAGAATTTGCGGGAAGACCGGCAACTCTGGGATCCTTCATCACCTCGGCCATGTCTACATCATAAACCGCGGCACTGAAGGCAATTCCCCGGACTCCTTCCGGCAGGGTATAAAAGTCCTTCCCGCTGTAATGCAGTACTCCGGTCATATCTGCGGTGCCGATAAGCCTGAACTTGTTGCTGAGCGCCGGATCCCCGCTGCCCTCGGATGTCTGGGCAGAAATGTATATTTTGGCTCCCGGATATGATTTAACGGAAATCCGGGGCTGTGAGGCCGCCTTGTCCCGATCCAGGATCCCTTTTACAGCTTCCTCGGAAAGCACCCTGTTGTCCTTGTCAGACACCCAGTACCATCCGGTACGGGGAGCATTATTTACAATTTCCTCGCGAAACTCCTGATGCGCTCCGGGAACAGTACGACTGTCCTTCGTGATGGAAGCGGCATTCGGGATATTAACATCGGCTTTCACGGCATCTCCGGTCTCATAAAGCTTCTTAATATCGGAAGAATATGAGATGGATTCCTTCTGAGTATAGGAGGGGCCGCTGTCGGCAGTCTGATAGTTAAAGCCCCGCTTTCCCTGAGGCATGACGGCAGTTTTCAGGATCCGGCCTTTGACAGTACCGTGCTCTCCTGATGCCGGACGGTAGACAATCAGGGCGCTTTCGAACTGATTGCCGCGATTAACCATGGCAACCACGGAGCGGTGCATGGACTGGCAGTCATCCCGCTGATATTTAAAGACGGTATCATTTTGTCCCTCGTAGCCGATAATGATGTCTCCGGCACGCAATCCCGAAGCTGCAGCCGGCATCTCCCAGGATATTCCGGTTACTCTGGTAAGACAGGTAACCGGAACGGCATTCTCGGCAATGATTTTCTCAAGAGGGATCGGCCGGAGCGGCATGGTGTCGGTATCCGCAGAACCGATATCCAGATTGCGCTCGTTCCGGTACTCGGTCTTTCCGGCCAGAACCCTGGCAGAACCGGACTGTCGTCCCCGGGCATCCTTGTAAACCAGCTCCTGTCCGTAGAACACCGCAGTGCCCACTACCGCACCGTTTCTGTCCTTAAACACCCATTCGTTGCCCAGTTTTCTCACGGAACCTGCCGGCTGTCCCGCAGCATCCCGGTACACAACCTCGTTTCCCAGGGTTCTGGCAGTCCCGGCCTGCTGTCCCCTGACGGTGTACACAATTTCATTTCCCAGCGGCCGGCCGTCATAGGAAACACTGCCGTTTTTAATGTGTATCGTCCATGCAAAACAGGGCGAAACTGCCAAAGCAGCAATGAGGGCTGCCATGATTCTGGTCATAATAATCTCCCGCAGATGTGATAATGAATGATTTTTAAAACTTCGCCATTCCTGAAATGGCCCGGCTCCGAATCAGCACGGATCCCCGGATTCCCCGAAACATCCCTGCTCCCGAAATATCCGCCGCCGGACCGGAACAGAAACCGGCGTCAGAACTGTCATAGTCTATTCGAAAAAACATTACGGTAAAACCGGGATATGTCTTCATGTTTTCGAAACTGCCCAAATCCCGAACTGTCTCCGGAGGTGCTCCCTTATAAAATTCCGGCTTCAGCCCGGGCAATTTCGGTATAACTGACTCCGTTTCCGCAGAAATCCGACCTCATCAGGGATACCCGCGACACGGTCATTGAAACCGGATGCGGCTCGGGAAGTCTGTCCGGATGAGAAGCCTTTTTTATAAGAGTGATGTGGGGCAGGAACGGCTTTTCATCACAGGGAATGCCGTGTCGCTTCAGGAGTTCCCTTACGCGGGCCGCCAGAGCTTCCAGGTCGGGGGTCCGGGCCACCCCGGCCCAGAGGAGATTCCCGAAAGAGCCTGTTCCGGAAAGACGCATCTCAAATGATGAGAACCTGAGTTCCGAAAGAGCACGGGATACCCGGTGGAAATCCCCCTCTTCCCCGATAAAGGCAAGGGTAAGGTGAAGGTTCTCTTCCGGAGAAAGTTTGCCTGAAGCGCCCCGCTTCCGGAACTCACGCTCTAGTCTCATGAGTTCCGTCTTCATTTCCGGTGTCAGCAACACTGCGATAAATAAACGCATGGATTCCTCCTTACGTATCATCCGGACATTCACAATCCCACCTTTGCATCCCTGTTTACCGCACCTGTTGCCTGTCATTGTTTTCTTCTGTCTTTCCGACAGTTCCGGGGTTCCGGGCAGCATTCTCCGAAAATCCTCATTATGAACTCCCGGCACGACGCAGTAAACCATCTTTCAGAACAGCGCGATTTCCTCGGGAGTCAGGGGCCGGTAATCACCGGGAGCAAGATCCCCGGGAAGGAAAATCCCGCCGATGGCAATTCTTCTGAGAGCAACCACATGATTCCCCTGGGAGGCAAACATCCTTTTTACCTGATGATAGCGGCCTTCATGAATGGTAAGCCGAACCTTTTCGGGTTCAAGGATCTCAAGCTCCGCCGGCAGAGTCGGAGTCTTTTCTCCCCGGAGGAGCACCCCCTTTGCAAAAATCTCCTTAAGAGCGGGATCCAGAGGCTGTTCCAGAACGGCCTCATAAACCTTGGGGCATTTTCTGGAAGGTGCCGTTACCCGGTGCGCCCATGCTCCGTCATCGGTAATGAAGATAAGCCCCTCGGTATCCAAATCCAGCCTCCCCACCGGAAAAAGTCCCCCGGCCTCGTCCCTGAGACAGGACATCACCGTGGGATATTCGCTGTCATCAGTGGCAGATACGCACCCGACAGGCTTATTCAGCATGAAATAGCGGGGACTGGCTTTGGTTACCACCTGAAGGTCGGAATCATCGCAGCATACAGCATCATCCGGAGACACCTTCAGAGCCGCATCCCGTACGAAATTTCCGTTTACGGTGACCCGGCCCTTCCTGATGAGAATTCCGGCCTCGCGGCGGGAACAGCCGAAGTTCATGGCAAGGCATTTATCAAGTCTGATGGTTTCCACTGGCGATTTCTCCTCATTTGGTCTGTTGTTTTTCTTTATGTTTAGGCTGTCATTTCACTAACGGCATGTCTCGGCAGAAGTGATGGCATCAGCCTCCGCACAATGATTCCTGACTGTTCCTGTGAAAGCCGGGACTTCTTGACCTTACGGTCTGTGTCCGCCACCTAATCAGTGCGTTCTTACCCGCAGGGGGACTTCTTTAGTTTTTCAGATGGCCGGAATTTTCGTTCCGGTCGCCCTTTCCTTCGGAAGCTCTTCGGGCCAGGATCCCCGCAAGAACCGCTCCGGAAATGTTATGCCAGGCGCTGAATATGGCTCCCGGAACCTGGGCCAGCAGCATCCCCGGGAAGCACATGCCGGCCAGGGCGGTGGCAAGTCCGGAGTTCTGCATCCCCACCTCGATGGATACCGCATTTCTTCTTTCCGGCGAAAGCCCGAGAAGATGAGAGGCGCCGAAGCCTGCAAGATAACCGATGAGATTATGCAGGATTACCACGAGAATTATCAGAAGGCCGTTCGCAAGAAGCCTGTCGCCGGCAGAATCAATCACAAAGCCGATAATGCAGCAGATCCCGATACAGGAAATGAGAGGCAGCACCTTAGCCAGTTTTGCGGTGACAGATCTGAGAAAGTGATTCAGAAGCATTCCGAGAAATACCGGAATAAGAACGATTTTGAGAATCCCCACAAACATTCCCGTGCCGTCAATGACAATATCCGCACCGCCGATGCTGTCGGAATAAAGACCGGCATACAGCATCACCATAAGCGGGGTCAGAAACGGTGCCAGCACTGTGGAAACTGCCGTCATACCCACGGAAAGAGCCACATCCCCCTTTGCCATGTAGGTCATCACATTGGAGGCGGTTCCTCCGGGACATGAACCGGTAAGGATTACTCCCAGAGCCAGCTCCGGAGGAAGGCGAAAGGCCAGGCACAGCAGAAAACCGGCCAGAGGCATCACCAGAAACTGCAGGATTTCCCCGACCAGCATATCCCGGGGCTTTAAAAATACCTGACGGAAATCCTGAAACCGGAGTGTCATCCCCATGCCGCACATAATGACCATAAGAAGATTGGTGACACTGAAATAACCCCGGAGAAATTCCTGGTTGTTTATCCAGGAGGTAAAGGTTCCCCTGGCAAAAAAGGCTGTCAGAGTAACCAGAACGGCGTAGAGCGCCATGTATCTTCCGACATGATCGGAAACCGCTTTGACTTTTGAAAAGAACGACATTCTCAAACCTGCATCCGAAAAAACAAAACCGGCGTTCTCCGGAAATCCGAAGAACGCCTGTCAAAAAGCCCCGCCTCAGTTCAGACGGTGCATATCCAGGAGACTCAGAGTGCTGGAGATCATTTCCTGCGAAAGCTCCGGCTTCTCCTCGGGGTTTTTGCTTACGATATGAGACGTAAGATCCTCCAGTCTCGAAATGATAAAGGGCGGCCGCTTTTCAATTCTGCCGAGTGCGGCCTTCCTGTTGGCCAGTACCAGAATCACCCGGGGAATCACGTTGATGGGCTTCAGGAAATCCTGCATGATCTGCTGCTGCCTGATGATCTGCTCTTCCGGGGACGGCAGCGGAGTAATGCGGCCATGCTCGGTTTTACTCCACTCACCGTTTTTGTTTATGAAAAGCACCAGGCGGTTATTGACACCCTCGGGAGTAATGCCGAATGCCTTGGTTTCCAGGATATACATGCCGGTGGGACCGATAACCACGTGGTCAAGTTCCAGTCTGAGGGTTCCCTCGATTTCCAGATAGATGCCGCTCACGGACTTGTATTCCGGCGGAAGCTTTTCCAGTGCGGCGCGTACCATCTTTTCTCCGATGTTGCCCACGGTCTTGATGCGGCGATCAAACTCCGAAAGATTTTTGCCTACCCGAAGCTTTCCGCTTCTCTCCTCGTAATTGGGCCTTTCCGAAAGTCCCGAAACCCCAAGGCCAATAAGGAATTCCCGGAACTGCTCCTTTGATTGGGTATAAAGTCGGGGTGTGGGAGCAATGATGTTCAGAAAAATCCCCTTGAGAGTGCCCAGCTCCTTTCCGGTGTAGGAATAAATGACCTTCTTCCGGCCCTTGTGCCGCACCCGGGAGCCGGGATAGGTTCTGAGGAAATCCATATAGTCAAGGAGGAGTTTTTCATCCGCGCCTCCGGAAATCTTCATCTTCCAGTCCTCGAACTTGCGGGTGTCGGGGAGCATCTGCGGGGCATGGGGATTATGAACGGTATAGCTTTCCTGCTGCTGATTCCGGTACCTTCTTTTTAAAAAAGGAAGCCGGAAAATCCGCCGGCGGGGCCGGAGAGTTTTATCCTCGGAGTCGTTTCCGGAATTCCGGCGCCCCTGTTTTCCGGCGTTTTTGAGGAAAAGCTTCCAGATCAGAGCGGAAGCAAGAAGCGCTGCAAAAAACGCCAGAAGGACATACTCGAACATAACTGATAATCTCCGCCTGAGACTGCGGCGGACTCCATGGGTGATCCTGTCCTGATTTTAAATCAAATTCCCGCTGTTGTAAAACGCGGTCCCCAGCTCCGGTACCGGGGCTCCGGGGTATTCGAAAGGCTGAATTCCGAAAATAGAAACCGGAGAACCGGTATGAGACAACAATGCCTCCCTGCGGGATGTGCCCTTCCCCAAACCGGCCCCGAATGAAAAATACATAACCTGATTACAGCCGGCTGCAAAGATCCTCAAGCCTCTTCCTGCCGTTTTCGGTTTTGGAATACCGGGCCAGGGTTTCCCGGACACCATTGACATAGGCTTCCCGGAGTTCCTGAAGCGCGTTGGGTACGCACGATTTTTCCCAGTCCGCATCAGCTGAAGTATCGGCAAATTCCGCCAGGATCCGGGCATCCTCGTCAAGGTATTTCTGAATGGCGGATTTGTTCCGGTGATGGTTCCAGAGGCGATATCCGGCATAGACTGCCGCGGCAATGCAGATTGGCGTGATCATAAGGGTCCTCCATTATTCGGAATCAGAAGAATTAACGAGAGTATCGGCTGTCTGAGAACTACTGTCATAGAACCGGTAAACCGGGTAACGCCCTGCGGAGGCCGGCCAAAATGCGGCAGTTTCTTCTTTGCCGGTCAAAACCGAAAAACACAGCCGATCTCACCGTTCATAAAGTCCTCATTAAAATCCGCTGGCTTCCGTGGCCATGATAATTTCATCTGCAAAATCAGAGAGAGCCGGAATTAAGCTTTTCCTCCGGGAGAACGGGGTCTTTCAGGACAGGACGTTCTGCCCGGAAGGTGAGTTCAGAACGTAAAGAAGAACTTAATGATGAAGAGAATACCGGCCCCGTATATCATCCAGGAAACCTCCCGCCACTTACCCAGACAAAGCCTGATCGCCGCGAAGCTGATGATCCCCAGTCCGATGGCATGACCGACTGACCCGAACACCGGCATGGCGGCAATCATTACCATGGCCGGGGCGAAGTCCTGCATATCGCTGAAATTGATTTTTTTTAGCTCGGCAAACATCAGAATGCCCACAAAAAGCAGCACTGCCGAGGTAGCCGGAGCCGGAATCAGGACCGCCAGCGGGGAGAGAAAGGAACAAAGCAAAAACAGCACGGCCACCACTATTGCGGTAAGTCCGGTACGCCCTCCGGCCGCAATTCCCGAATTGGTTTCCGCAAAGGTGGTGACGGTGGAGGTTCCGGCAAGTCCCCCGCCCACCGTGGCCAGCGCGTCTGAAAGCATGGCCCGGTTCATGTTGTGCTTTTCTCTGAGAAGATTGGTTTTGGAGGAGGTTCCGATCAGCGTGCCCACGGTATCAAAAAGATCCACCAGGCAGAAGGTAATGATCAGAATCAGTGCGGAATCCCAGCCAATCCGGAAAAAGGTCGCAAAATCAAATCTGAAAAAGGTGGTGTCCAGAAAATCTGAAACCGGAGGTACCCAGCTGGCGGTTTCCAGTGCCTTAAAAGGAGTTTCTCCGATAAAGGGAGCTCCAATCCAGTAAACCCCGGCCGCCGCAGCCATTCCCAGAGGGATGGAACCAGTCACCCGGCGGCAGTACAGGGCTGCCATGGCAAAAAATCCCGTCAGCATTGATGCCACAGACAAATACATTTTCGGGAAGGCCGAACCCATGCCCTCTGCCGCATAACCGACGGTAATCGCCCCGAAGAAATCGCTGCCCATATAGAACGGGCCGCCCTTTTCCGAAAACAGCGTGACATTGGATGTCAGCGCAATCTTCATGATGAAGAGTCCGATGGCCGGAGCAATGGCAACCCTGATGCATTCCGGAATGGTATCCACGATTTTTTCCCGGATATGAAGCAGTGTCAGCAGAAGGAAAAGCGCGCCTTCCAGAATGATGATGGAAAGGCATGCCTGATAACTCTCCAGATAGGAAATGCCCAGCATCGCGGAAACCGACACCGCAACCAGGGCAAAATAAGTGTTTATGCCCATGCCGGGGGCCAGAGCCAGTGGTTTGTTGGACAGGAGTCCGGCTGCTAGGGTGCCCAGGGCGGCGGAAAGACAAGTGGCCACAAAAATGCCGTTCCAGAGCGGCGTATTCACGGCAAATCCCGAAAGTATTCCGGGATTCACGGTGATGATGTAAACCATGGAGGCAAAGGTGGTAATACCCGCCAGAAGTTCCGTCCGGAAATCGGTATGATTCCCGCTGAAATTGAAAAACCTTTCGAGAAGCATCATCTAAGCCTCCTGCTTAACCTCATGCCAGCGTCGCAAAAGCACTTCATCTGTAAATGTTAGCATGACTGACAGCAGAAGTCCGGAAGCTCTGACAGAATTCACATTCCTGACAGGAAGTCTAAGAAAACGATACCCCTTTCTTGCCATTCCTCTTGGTTTCATAAAGAGCCTGGTCGGCATACCTGATAATCGCCTTCGGATCCGAAATTGCGGATCCGTGGGTAACACCGATGCTTACCGAGATGGGCGGAAGCCCATCGGAAGTATCCCCCAGCATGCGGTTTATCCGGGCCGCCTTGGTTTCCACCAGCTGTTGCATGCCGATGTCGGTATGCACCATGAAAACCACAAACTCGTCACCGCCGATCCGGCAGATATAATCATCGGAACGGAAATTGGCGGACAGCGTCTTCACAATCTTTTTAAGAACCCGATCCCCCGTGTCATGGCCGCAGGTATCATTAATGGTTTTGAAGTTGTCAGCGTCCACCAGAAGGACATAGGTGGTTTTGAGATCGATGGCAGAAAGGAGCAGATCATAACCGCTCCGATTGTAGGCTCCGGTCAGTTCGTCGTGGGAAGCCTTGTAGTTAAGATTTTCCAGACTGTTCCGGAACCGGTGGTACATCTGATTGTAGGCCCTTGCCAGGAAACGGAATTCCTTGGCACCGGTTTCCTGAAGAGGACTGTTGGCCCGGATTTTTGCGGCAGCCCGCAGCACGGGATTAATACCGAGATGGGAAGTCAGAAATATCATGACAAAGATGCCGGACACCTGAATGAAAATGATCCAGCGTTCACGGGATATTTCCGCAAAATGACTGTCGGCCGATTTCCGTTCAACCCGGTCAAAAATCTGATGGATCTCGTACAGGCTCTCAGACATGCCTTGTCTGATTATTTCCTTCTGGCGGTAGTAATCCTCGCTGAATACGTTGATTTCCGCAAGTCGGCGCTTTTCAGAAGCGGAGAGCCCCCGGTCCTCCTCTTTGAGGACCATCTTCTCCATAACCTCGGGCACCGGTTCCCCGGGCTTCGTGCTGAGGATGAGCAGCATGGCATAATATTCCTGGTCCATCAGCTTTTTGGAGGCGCTCATGGCCTTTCTAAGCTGAACGAGAGCCTCGGCTGCGGCCGGAAAATCCGCCATATGGTCCACGGCCTTTTCGCGACGTCTGGAATCAAAAGCCTCGGAGAGATAGTTATGAATGAAACGGGAATCACCGGTGATAACGTACCGCTGCACGTTTTCGGTAAGGAAGTCCGAAGCTTCCATCAGGCTTTTGGCGTCATCTTCAAGAACACGGTGTTCGATAATTGACCGCGAGAGCCCCGAAAAGGAGGATGAAAGAGAATATGTGGAATAAATCATCAGAGCGGAAACGCCGGTGGCCAGCACAATAAGGCAAAGATTGAGCCTTTTAAGTGAAATCCCCCGTCTTAGTCTCCGTTTGATAAGCTTGGTTATCATGGCGGCTGTAAATCAGTTAATTGGTAATTCAAAACAGAGATTAAAGAACTGAGAGAATTATACCACATTCAATCAGAAAATATCCGATACAAAAGCAGCACCATCAGGGATAAACTGTGCAAAATAACGCATAAATACAAAACCGGTTCATACCCTGTGCGGAGCAGGAGCGATATTACAAAAACGAAAATCCCCGGAATCCGGGGATCTCCCGATAAAGGGAACCGGGTTTAGCGGAGCCCCAGCACGTCCTGCATGTCGTAAAGAGCAGGTGCTTTTCCGAAAGCCCAGACTGCAGCTCTGACGGCGCCGTTGGCAAAGGTCATTCTGCTGGAGGCCTTATGGGTGATCTCCACCCTTTCCCCGTCCTGTGCGAACAGCACGGTGTGGTCACCCACAATGTCTCCGCCGCGGATGGCAGAGAAGCCGATGACGCATTCCGGACGCTCTCCGGTGATGCCGTCGCGGCCCCGCACGGAGATATCCTTAAGGTTCCTGCCCAGCGCTGCAGCCACAGCTTCTCCCATGCTGAGGGCAGTTCCGGATGGAGCATCAACCTTATGACGGTGATGAGCTTCGATAATTTCGATGTCCGCAGTGCTGCCCATGACCCGGGTGGCCGTGTCAAGAAGCCGGAATACCAGATTCACACCAACGCTGAAGTTGGAAGCGAATACCAGGGGAATGCTTTTTGCGGTTTCGGAAATTATCGCCTTCTCCTCATCTGAAAACCCCGTGGTGCCGAGAATCACCGCCCTGCCTTTCTCCTTGCAGAAGGCCAGGTCGGCCAGGGACGGGGCCGGACGGGTAAATTCAATAAGCACGTCGAAATCCGGAGCTCCGGAAAGGGAATCGGTGATAACAACACCGTTTTTACCAACACCGGCAATCTCTCCGGCATCCGCCCCGATGAGGGAGGAACCGGGAGCTTCGGTGGCAGCGGTGAGAACGCAGCCGGAATTCGGAGCGCTTACGGACTGCACGAGACAGCGTCCCATACGGCCGTTAACACCGGCAACAGCAATTTTAAGAGCCATGATTTTCAGTATCCTTACTGTCAGAGAATATCAAGAAGTTCCACATCAAAAACTAGAGCCGCCTTCGGAGGAATGGTGCCGGCTCCGTTATCGCCGTAGGCCAGGTCTGACGGAATGGTGAGACGGTATTTGGAACCCACCTTCATAAGCTGAAGAGCTTCGGTCCAGCCCTTGATTACCTGAGTAACCCCGAACACGGCAGGTTCGCCGCGATCCACGGAGGAATCGAACACCCGGCCGTCGGTGAAGGTGCCATGGTAATGAACCTTTACCTTGTCGCTGCGGGAAGGAGTCTTGCCGGTGCCCTCGGTGAGAACTTCATACTGAAGACCGGATGCGGTTACGGTCACTCCTTCCTTTGCCGCATTTTCCTTAAGGTACTTTTCGCTCTCGGCCTGTACTGCGCGGGCCAGTTCTTCCTGCTCCTTCTTAAGCTTTTCATTTATCTCTTTGAAGGCCTGGGAGATCTGCTCATGAGGAAGTCTCAGCTTACCGGCGGAGCCGTCCCTGATGCCCTCGAGAAGAGCCTCAAAGCTGAAGCCCGGGAAAAAGCTGAGCTGGGAGGCCACCTGGGTGCCCAGGCCGTAGCTTACGATTTCTTCGGTAGTTTTAATTTCCATTATCTGTTCCTAAAGGGAGATACCCTGCTACAAAAAACTGCCTCATTGTAACAGCTTTTGCTCTCCGGGGGAAATTTATGAAAAGTTAAGCAGGCAAAGGCCGCACTTAAGGATGCGGTTTCCCGGAGGGAAACCCCGATTTTGCGCAAGGAAGATTCCCCTGTCCCCGAAACCGCCTCTCAGGGATTCTCAAGCGGGATGGACGAGTGATAACGGGGATTTTTAAGCAGGGCCGCAAACTCCGTTCTTACCTCTTCATTTGGTATCCGCGCTGTTCCGGCGCCGCTGTCATAGATCAGATATCCGAAATGAATCAGCAGGGTTATTGCCTCTTCCCGGGAATTTATGATGTGGATATCATTCCGGAACCGTAAGACGCTCACCGGCAAGGAGCCGCGGAATCTCTGACTTAAGGCGGTACTCCTTGCTGACATGGCTCATAAGATTATTGCCGGCTGCCCGTCAGCTTCCAACAGGCAGCGCATTTTCTGTTGTTTACGGCCTTGATGACAGAATACGGATTGTGTATGGTGACACGGTTAAGGGAATAGCCGTCGTACCATTTTATGACCTCATGAAAATCAAGGCCGTGTTCCAGGCAAAGCTTTTCCATCCACTTGGTTGGATATTGTTAGGTTTGAGGTTCATAAAAATGTTTATTTTCAGGTGTTAAAGCCATGCCATAACGGCATGGACACGAGTATCAGTAAAGTCTTCCTTTATGATAGTCGCTACGTAAATTCTTATTATTTTATACCAAAATCAACACCTGAAATATTGACTTTTTATACACTTTTCATAAAATGCGCATTCAATAATGAAGACTCGATCTATTAGATATAAAGTCTGCTAACATCATATTTAGGCATAATTTATGCAAGTCCCTTATAGTAGTCCCTGATATAACGGGCCATCATTCTTCTCCGCTCGTCAAGGAATATTTCTTTAATTTTTTTTGAACTGTTTCCGAAGTTCCTTCGAAGTTTTTCCGAAGTTTTTCCGAAGTTTTTCCGAAGTTTTTCCGAAATTCTTCCGAAGCTTCTCCGAAGTTATTCCGAAGTTTCACTGCCTGTTTGATGCTCATCCAATGCAGTCTTTCGGAAAAGATTCACCCGAAAAGCGATGGAAGAATCAATAAAATCGGGAGGGGGAAGCTGAAAATCTGCGGCAAGAGACTTTATACTGCGAAGGACGGTTCCCCATGCTTCAATGAGCCCCATCTGGCAAAATACGTTCGCAATGATACGATTACGTAATGTTGAGTGTCCCTGCATCGCTTTTTCGAGAGTTAGACCCTTACAACCCTCCGGGAGTTCTTAGAATATTTATTAACCACACAAAAGCGCTTCAGATGAAATCTGTTCAGTTTTCAGCAAAAAGTTAGTGCGGCACAAGGTAAATTATGAATCATGCTGACTCATCAAGTTCAGGACTTTAATCCTATTTCAGGCCTTTAAGCTCGGCAAGGTATGCCTCCCCTTTTTGATTATCGGTCATAAACTCCAGTTCCCTTCTTATGACAGGATCCAGCAAGCTCGGCAAAAAAGAGTCGGAAAAAGAGCGCTCCCGGAATCCGGAACGACCTGAAAACATGGCCCCCGAATACGAGAAGACAGATACTGAGAGCAAGGACAAAGGGCTGATTCAGCGCTCAGGAACTTTATGAGCCCCAAGCCTGTTACGCTTCCCGAACTTTTCTCAGAAGTAAGCTTCCTGGTGGCTTAATAAGCGTGATAAAACGCTTATGACTTATATCATGATAAATATCCGATTGAACACAGTAAAAGAAATTCTCTCAAAACATTAAATATACTAATTTTTAAACCCAAAAGTCAATAAAAACCCCGAGTTCTTTTAATTTTTGCCGGTAGCGGTATTTGCTTTGCTGAGGACTGACGATTTTTGCTCAGGGCTGAGCGGCAGGACGGAAAGGAAGCTTCTCAGTGTCTCCTGTCTCCGCGGAACCAAAACAGGCTGGAGCCTGGGAAAACGGGGGTAATCCGGAAAACCATGAAGGAAGTTTAAAACGAAGTTGTAGAAAGAAAGAAAACAAATGAAATGACAGAAAGGGTTTACGGAAGCGCTTTCTTTTGTTCCTCCCCCGGCACAAACACCGTACGGAGCTTCTCAACAGGCTTCCCCCTGAAGAGAGAAGCTTCATCGAAGAAGATGCACAGGATCAGTTAAGCTGCAGCACCATGTGCAGGATGGGCATCCCGTACTGATCGAAGCTGTTCCGTGCCGAGCCTCCCAGCTGGTTCGGAAATTCAAATTCCTGATAAAGGAAACCGTTACGCTCGTAGAATCTCCGGGCCATGGCGTTACTCTCGAAAACCTCCAGCCTGACGGAGGCTGCCCGGCGGGAGGCACGGGCATCCCGGAGACAGGCATCCAGGAGTAGCTGTCCGAGATGCCGATTCTCATACCCCGGAAGAATATAAAAGGAGCGAATATAAACATGGCCCACGAAGAACTGAAAACACACAAGCCCCACAATCAGATCCTGTTCTGTGTCCCGGATAACGTAATTGTGGTAATTTGCAGCATTAACCCGGGTCATCCAGAGAGAGCCCAGCTGGCGGTACCCCAGGAGTACATGTTCCTTTATAAAATCCGGAGCATCCCTGAACTCCAGCTCCTGCTGGGAACGATGCTCCACCCGGGCCATGGACCAGAAGTCTTCAGGACCGGGAACCATTACCTGAACTGACATTGCGGGACTCTTCCATAATCCTTGCGGGAAACACGGTAAAGCTGCACGAGACCGTCCAGTCCGGAGCTTATCTCCTTAAGATATTTATCCGGGTGCGGGTGAAGTCGGGAAAAGCCGTCCGCCCTCATATCCGGATTCCGGTTGGCATTCTGCCAGAACACCAGGATTGCCGAAGGATTGTAGCCGGAAGATGCCATGATCTTCAGGGCAATGGCATCGGCATCCCGTTCCTGAGCCTCGGTATAGGGCTCGTTGCGGGCCGGATCGATGACAAGTCCCAGGGCATTGGAAAATGACGCGAAGTTTTCGGGAGAACGGAGATACAGGGAAGGCTTGAAGGCAGAAAATCCCCCGGCGGCACTTACAGGCTCTTTAAGAATTCTGGTGGCTCTTTCGTTGTCATGCTCCAGAAGCGAATGCGCCATGACATGGGCAATCACATAGGCAGTTTCATCCTGGTTCCCGATAGTTGCGGGGAGACAGTTGCTGACAATAAAAGTGCCGTCATTAATCAG
>CACYPY010000079.1 GCA_902776415.1 uncultured Ruminobacter sp. | reverse complement strand
ATACGCTTACAGTATTGGCAATTTTTCATAAATGACCTTCTTCTTACAACTAAGGATTTTGCGGGTTAAGGACAACATCCCGGTTGTGGCTGGAATTCTCCATACATCTCAGGTTTAAATCACTTTAATAGACTGTGGCGATTTACTTCAGTTTTCCTAACCACTGCCTCTCAATATTGGAGAAATTCCTCCGACAAATGAAATCCCTACCTTCAAGATTCTCCAGGTGTGAGTATACCAGTCCCTTTGACTGATCCACCAATCAAAACACTCCTTGGCAATTTTTACCTATAGTAAACACGAAGGATCCAGCCAGCCCAGACCCCGAAAGAAACAAACCGCCCTTCAAAAATGAAAACCGCCCTATCAAATCCCGGCAAATATAAAAACTGGCAAGCCTCTGAACTCTTATATGGAAAATACTGACCCGCATTCTTCCGTATTGGAACGATCCTTTCCGATAAATCCTGACTGTTCTGAAAATCGTTCCGCAAAACCTGGGCATAAACAGTCACCAACTGATGAATCCAGGGATCTTCTAACGATATCTATCCCAAAAATCCAATTTCAATCAGTACCTCTAAAAAGTAGTCTTTCAGAAACCCGCCAAATTTGCATTTTTTCATCATCCTGAATATGAGTACTAACCAGAATGCCAAAACTCGCAAAATTTCGCATTTATGACGATTTTGACTCGTTTGAGGCAGTCGCAAAATTTCGCATTTATGACGATTTTGACTCGTTTGAGGCAGTCTTCAGTCAAAAATCCTCAATTTTGACTAATACCTCTAAAAAGTAGTCTTTCATACATTGTTATTCTGTACATTTTTTAACCAGCTACAGGGGCTCTGCTGGGCTGTGAATAGTAACGTTGTTGGATTTATACTATGATCAATGTATTATTGAGCAGGACTCTATGAACTTACAGTCTACATAGGAAAGTTTTCCGGAATAATCAAATAAAGCACCGCCGGCGCTTACGGTGCTTCAAAGTTATATTCCAAGGCAACAAGGATATCAAGTTTTCACAGTCACAAAATTTCAGGTTAAAACTCTGATACACAAACACCCAAAATCTTATTCATTTTTAACAGATCTTTCGGAACGGAAAACTCTGATTTTAATCATTAAATCCCCCTCTTATATCCGTTTCGGGATTTTGCCTTCTGAAGAAAAACCTTCAGTCTCTCATTGTTTAAAATACTGGTGTAACAGCATCCCCAGCATTTGTTAGCCAAGTCTTCCTGAGAACATTTTTTGAAAAAATCGTTTACCAAATTCACATAGGATTCACCGCCACCGGTTGAACTTCCGGACATTCCCGGAGATACGCTGTTTTCATGAATATAGGGGTTTTCAGAAGTTTTAAAACAAAGGGTAATAATCTCATGACCGTAATCATTGCTTCTGTAACCGATTATTATATCAGAATGCATAAACGGAAGATTGTTATCTTTTGCAAATTTATCGGCCACAGAATCAAAACTTCCCCTTATAACTGTATTATTATTCTTAAAAATTTTAAGAGCCGTATCAGAAACCCCCATTTTCTCAACTGAATCTGGAATACTGACTTCGGTAACATTTTTAAAAACATCAAAAAATCCAGTTTCAATTTCAGTTATGCCCATACAAATATCCAGACTTACTGAAGAACTGTTACCGCATTGTCTTTGATAATATTCATTATCAGATACTTTAAGCTTTCCTTTTCCGGAAATAAAAATCTCAGACATCCCAAATCCCCTCGTATTAAAAATTGAATAAAGAACTTACTGCTTATTTTCTTCAAAAACTCTGACTGCGTTATTAACGTTATACAATGCCTGATCATAGAACATTGCAAGCAAATGCTCTCTTAATTTATTATCGCCAATCTTATCAGCCAGTGCTGAAAACTTTAACTGATATATCGAGAACATTTTATTGTAGGTATTCAATAATTCGCCATTGCACTTCCTGCTGTTGCAGATTTTCTTCAAATTGCTTATCGTATCATTATATTTATGAACCAGATCGGCCCGCTCTCTGTTATTGCATACCTGCTGTTCGCACCGGTACAGGAAGGGAGCAAATCTCTTCATCTCTTCATTTTCAAGAAGCAGTGTCAGGAGGTTTGAATTTTTAATAATATTGCTGTCAAGCTCCAACGTGTCGGCGGACGTCCTGCGGTAACCGTTGCTCTTTGACGATTCCCGAACAAAATTCTTTAATGCGGCCATCGTGGCGTCTCCGGAATATTCCAGATCCATTATCGCCAGGCTGTCATATCCTTTCATCTTCATCTGATGAACCAAAACAGCTTCCAGGAACCCCCCAAGAACAGCATTGTACTGAACTATATCACTCCCGGTAAGATTGGATTTATAAGAGTCTGACTGAATCCCCTGAAGAGAATTCAGCAATGATGATACCGAAGCGTATTCCAGCCGGTTAAAATAGGGCTTTCTGCTGACTTCACCAAGTAATGCGAATGACAGATCTCTCAGATACGTAATCTGACTCTGAATCATAAAACCTGAAATGAGACCGGCATTGGTATTGTTTATCTTGATAAACTCCTGAAGCCCGGCCAGCCAGGTTCTCTCCTGCGTTCTTACAAGCTCTTCATCACAATATCCTGCACGGCACAGAGCAATGACATTATTAAAGTTTTCCTGAAGAACCAGATCCGCTGAAATGTCGTGATCTTTAAAAAACAGTACTTCCCTGTTGAGATCGGATTTTGAGGCATACGACGAAATCAGATTATTCAGGAGCAGCATATCATTTATCTGATTATTGCAGAGATTCAGGAGAACATCGTTATATGCGTTTTTGTCCTGAATCCTGGCTGCATTCAAAATCTTCCTGGTATACTCAATCTGCTTTTCAAACTGGAAGGTAGCCTTTTTCAAATAAAGCTTCTGATAGTCATCAAGCTCCTTGTCGGTTAATCTGATTAATTCACTCCGGAAGGTTTTCTCAAGTTCATTCAGTTTGTAACTGCTGTTATGGTCGCTTTGCTTGAGAGCAACCAAAGATTGCAAATAAGCCTTAAGAGAAGGAAACCTCCTTGAAGAACGATACTCCGGATATTCCGCTTTTTGGGGAATGTCTCTCCTGGTCTCCGAACGAATCGGATTCGGATTCTGAAAATCGGCGGTTGCAGGTTTCTGGTAGGTCTTTACAAGCTTGGGTTTGCCGGGATCCGACAGTTTTGCCTTATCTTCCTTTGTCAGAAAGTGCAAGTCATTTGCCGGCGTATCCAGCATGGCAAGTCTGATATTGTCCGGAACGTGATACTTCTTAAAAGTTTCGTTTAATTCCAGACTGTCTCCCCGGGTGTACTGATTTTCCACCGAATTCAGCACGCTGACTCTGTGAACCCCTATTCGGCTTTCGGGGTAAGCATATCTGGGAGATCCGGCAATAAAGATGTTGAAACAGGCACTGGCACACAGATAACCGTCAGGAACCACTGTCGCCAGCTTGTTCATGGCAACCATCTCCATTATTTTATCGGCTTCATCCAGTCTGCCGCCGCCGCTGTCCAGGAACAGGAATCCCTTCCTTCCCGAATGTCTGGTTCTTCCAAGCAGTTTTGCAAATTTCTGAGAATCCAGCTCCTGAATCTCTCCGTGCATTCGATAGATATCAGATTTGTCTTCATGAAAATCATATAAAAAATCAGCGGCAGAAGCACTGCAGCATATCCCCGCCAGCGCCCAGGGGGCAAATAAATTGCAAAGTCCGATACTGCCAAGCTTCCTGCGTTTATTTAAAAGACATCCTAACATTCTGATTCCCGCCTGCTCTCATCTGGTACATCGCGGGCTATTTTAACATAACACATTCATCCAATCATACTGTTTGCTGGCATAAAAACTTATAACAAACCTGTCAGATAAACTAAAAATCAATGTTCAGACAGTCAATATCAAATTCATATCTGACATTTCCCGCCTGATTTTTCTGCAAATTATTCATTTTCAAATAATCAAACAAAACATAGCTCAGCTATAAATCATTATCTCTGCGAAGCGGCAGCTTCTTCATCCAGGTTATACTGTTAATAAATACTGTCAGTCTCAGAGCTCCATACTCCACTTGACCTTCAAATTTTTCCAGATATCCGATAACATCTCTCCTCTCTATCGGTTTCTTATCAAACCATATGGCTGTGATTGAATATTCTTCATCATATTCAAAACTCATTACATGCTTATCGTCCCACATTTCCACAATAGACACAGGTTTTCTGTTCATTGACAGTCTCCTTTAAAATTGTACAAACAATATCTGCAACCCGGGAAATAACTACTGACCAACATTACACAGACAGTGTTAATTTTCGAAACCAGGGATCCTTCCTGTAACGATAATATTATTAATAAATTCTGCATTTTTCAGGGTTTCATACTCTGTCGACTCATTAATAAAATACTGGTTTAAGTATGTCTTGACCTTTTTGGATTCTATTGGCTCGTTATCAAAATAAACACGAATTAATCTGTCTTTGCGGTCGTAACAAAAACACATTACATGCTTATCAGTCCAGATATCCGCACATTTACGCCCCATATTCATAATCAACACTCCTTTATGTTTAAATGTAGAAATCACTTAACGCTGATTTAAACTGCAATGCATTATTACGATCCATTCATCTTACGTTACACTGAATGATAAGATACCCACTCTCCGAAAATCTGCGCAATGCTCAGTGTTCCGTATTCTGTTTCCGGGGCATCAAGAAAATTCCGAACAAAATATTCCATGACGTGACTTTGATCCCCCAAGAATGAATTCCCTGCCGACTATTCCGCGATTGATAATTCCTGACATTTCGATAGTGTCGTCATCCATATAGCGATAAGTAACAGTCATGCATTGCTGATTATTCCAAACATCCGTGGTGAAGGCTCTTCTGAAAATATTCTCCTATGCCCGTGCCGAACGTTTTTTCTTTCAAAGTGGTTCCTCATAATAAAATCCTCCGTTACGGGAATTTAAAGAAAAGTACAATTAACGCAGCTGAATTAATTTTGCTGCGGTACCGGCGATATTCAGGTAATTTTCCCCGGAATACTGAATTACTGATGGAATATCGCCGGCTCCGGCTGTCAGATACTCTTCCGGTTCACCTGAGAACTCCGCGAATCTTTCCTTCGGCAACATTCACCTCGGCAATCTGTACCGACACCGGCTGCCCAATATGGAAGCTTGCCGAGCCGTACGGCCCGCGGATAACGTAATCCGTGCCTGAGAAACTGAATCTTCCGGTTCCCAGATGCCCGATATAGACAAACACATCGATATTGAACTCCGGAAGGTTCACAAAGAGCCCGAATTCTCTGGCGGAGATGATGACGCCGTTAAACACCTGACCGATTTTGTCAGCCATAAAGCTGGCATTCAGCCATCTGCTGACTGCATAACCGGCCTCCTGGCTCCTTCTCTCGGTCTCATTGCAATGAACGGCCACCCGGTTCAGGTAATCCCTGCTGAAAACCCTGGCCCCGGACTTCCGGTTCCATTCCGGAGAAGTTCCGGCACTGCCGGAAGCAGTACGACTGCCAGCCCCGGTTTCCTGAACGGGAACTGTTTTCTTTCCGAAGAGACCCCGCACAAAACCGGCCAGTCCGCCGGCATTGCCGGAACGGGAGGGCGTTTCCTTCCCGCGGGAAGATTCCGAAGCTCTCTTCGTCATTTCCTTTTTCAGGTCAAGTTCAATGCAATACCTGAGAATCCGGTGCACCGTAAGATCGGCATATCTTCTGATGGGTGAAGTGAAATGAGTGTATTCACTGATCCCCAGAAGATAGTGACCGATATTCTCTGTAGTGTATTCCGCCCTGGTCTGATGCCGGAGCAGCAGCTTTATGATGCAGTCCTCGTACGGTTTTCCCCGCAGTGATTCCGCAAACCCTGCAAGATCCCCGAGGGAAGGATGATTGCCGCCTCCCAGGTTTTCCGGAAGACTCGTGATCATTTTTCTGAATTCCGAAAGCTTATCAGGAAGCGGATAATCCTCCGTGCGGTAGAGCAGATCAATGCTGTGATCCCGGATAAAACGTGCTGCCGAATTGTTTGCGGCCACCATGCAGGCCTCAATCATCCAGTGTGCCTCATAATCATTGTCCTGACGAATGGAAACCACCTTGTTTTCAGAAGCATTCAGAACATACTGGGGTTCCATGTTCTGAAAAATCGCCGGCCGTTTTTTGGAACTCCAGTCCCGCATGGCCTGAGACATTTCATACAGCGTGTATACATGGGGATACACTCTTCTTAAGCGTTCCACGACATCCTTTCTGCCGACAATAAGATCCCGAACCTGCGGGTAGGAAAGCCGGGCGTGGGAGTTTATGACTGCAGAATAAAATTCATAGGACTTCACGGATCCGTTCCGGGCAATATTCATTTCGCATACCAGGCACAGCCGATCCTCAAAGGGATTCAGCGAGCAGATTCCGGCCGAGTACTGCTTCGGGAGCATCGGAATCATGGTCTTCAGGAAATATACTGAATTTCCTCTGTTAAAGGCCTCCCTGTCCGCAGGAGTATCCGGATGCACATACCAGGACACATCGGAAATGGCAACATACAGCTTCCACCCGCCGCCGTTCCTGCAGGCATATACCGCATCGTCATAATCACATGACGTTTCCCCGTCTATGGTCACAAAAGGCAGACTCCGCAGATCCCGGCGGCCTTTCATGTCTTCCGGACGAACACATTCCGGAATTTTTCCGGCCTGATTAAGAACGTCTCCCGGCCAGGTGTCGGGGATTCTGCTGTCTGCCACAACCTTCCTGACAAATGCTCTGTAATCGTTGTTCATGATAATGCTCCTTTGAAAATGAAAATCGGGTCAGAGTTACGGAACTGTTCCGGATGACACCCGGAACCGCCTCCGGGAATCCCGGTAGAGCCCGGAACGAGTTATCCGCTCCCTCTTTCATTATCGGCCTCAGGATGCTGTCCTCCGGAATAAAAAAGTGCGGATTTGCATCTACTCTGAATCAGCTTCCGGAATATGATTTCAATTCCGGAATGACTCCTGCGGGTGAAGAACCGCTGCCTGGGATAATGACAATCTCTCCGTTTTCCCGCCCGGCACACCGGAATCTGTTCCATACTTCATTATCGGTTCGGGGGAGCCTGGTTCCGGAATAAAAAAGTGCGGCCTTTGGTACAGCTTCGGTTTATCGCCGGAACAGACACCGGGAAACAGCCGAGCAAAAATGAAGAGGGCAATTCACCCTCCTGCCTTTGCTACCGATCCGCTTTCCGGCTCTTAAGGAAACCGCCCTTTCAGGATGGACGGATGATTCTCCGGAAAAGCACGCTGTTTTCATACCAGTAAGTCAGGAGCCGGGAAATCTTTTCCTGCAATGATGACATAAACCTCAAAAATGGGTACTGTCTCATATTAAATGATGATTTCCAGGGGTAAAATTTGAGTGGGCTTCTTCTTTATCCTCTGATGTACAGGCATCCTCAAAAGCAGGGAATCCGAATTCAGAGCGTGATTCTGGCACGACGCCAAAAAATCAGGAACTCGCAAAACAGGCGGACTCACCGGCTGAAAAGACCGTTTCAAGGAGAAAATGATCCGATCATGAATCCTTCACTTAGCAAAAAACTGGTAATGATCACCACTGCGGCCATTACCGTAATTATCTGTATTGTTATTTTTCTGTCATATACCAAATCACGTTCCGTGCTTACGGATAACCTGGTAAAGGAAATGCTTCCGGGAAGGCTTCACACCATAACGGCGGATCTGGAAAAGGAACTGGAAACCTACCGGTCCATTTCAGTGGGCATGAACGGTGATCTTCGGGAAATGGACGTGATCATCAAAGGCAGCAAGGAAGCTCCGGATGACGCCAGAATTGTCAGCTATCTCAGCCATATCAAAAACACTCACAGCACCACTGCAGCGTTTTTTGCATCCGCTCTTAACAACAGATACTACGTGTACGACAAGTTCCTGAAGACCGTCTCTCCCGATGTGGAAAAGGATCGCTGGTTTTTCGACATCCTTAAAAGCGGAAAGCCCTATCTCTATAATCTGGATCTTGATGAAAACACCAATCAGCTTTCGGTGTTCCTGAACTACCTGATTACCGATGCTCAGGGAAAGGTTCTCGGCGTTGCCGGTGTGGGTAACAGTCTGAGCAACCTCTCAAGAAGATTCGACGAATACAACAAAAACCACAAGAGCAAGATTTATCTGGTAAATGAAAAAGGCCAGATCACCCTGGGAGGAACCCGGGATCAGATTGGCAAAAGCTTCAGTACCGACCAGAAAATACAGAATGCCATCCTGTCCTCCACCGGTTTTCTGATCCAGAACATCGAAAAGGACGGGGCTGACTACATAGTGGCATCCTCATTTGTTCCGGACATCGGCTGGAACATGGTTTTGGAGGTTCCTGAAGATGCGGCACTGAATCAGGCAAACTCACTGGCCTGGGAGCAAATCATTATCTGTCTTATCACCATCCCGCTGTTTTCCTTTATTCTGGCCCTGATTATCAATAAAATTCTTACCCCGCTGCGTCGCATTTCCGGAGAACTGCTCACCCTGGGAGGAGATCTCACCTTCAGACTTCGCTACAACCGGAACGATGAAATCGGAGATATCGTAAAAGGCGTTAATTCCTTTCTGGATAAGCTTCAGAAGCTTATCTCAGACAATAAGACAATTTCCGAGGAAATGCACTCCCTGACCATGACCACGGACGAGGTTTCCGAAAATGCCAGCCAGGGACTTCATATTCAGCAGGAACTCACCAAAACCTTCGTGGAATCGGTAAGCGAACTCACCACCGTGGCGGAAAGCATTGCCAAAAATGCGGAAGAAGCGGCTGCCTCCACCGGCAAGGCCAACGAAATCACCGACCGAAGCACGGTTCAGATCAGCGAGATGATAAAGTCCATCAACAATGTCGCATCCCGGGTAGACACGGCGGTAATGAAGGTCAACGCCCTGAACCAGTCCTCGCAGCAAATCGAAATGATTCTCAACGTCATCTCCTCGATCTCCGAACAGACCACCCTGCTGGCCCTCAACGCCGCCATCGAGGCTGCCCGTGCCGGAGAGGTAGGACGGGGCTTTGCCGTGGTTGCTGACGAAATCAGATCCCTGGCCACCAAAACCCAGAATTCCACCAGCGAAATCTCCAAGGTTCTCAAGGATCTGCAACAGAGCACCGGAGAACTGGATACCTTCATGCTGGAATCCCAAAAGGATTCCCAGGACACCATGGCCATGGCTCATGAAACCGAAGAAATGCTCCACAAGATGATTGAAATTACCGGAAACATCAACAGCATGATAATTCAGATATCTTCGGCGGCAGAGGAACACAGCTGTGTGGCCCGAAAGCTCAACGACGATTCCTCCAGCATTTCAGAGATTACCGACCAGGTTCACGAGATGCTGGTAAAACAGAACGAGGTTCTTGCAGAACAGCAGGAATGCTCGGCAAAACAAAGAAAAGAACTGGAAAAGTTCGTTGTCTGACAGAGACTGAAATAGAGAGGCCGCTTCCCGAAGGAGGCGGCCTTTTTATTGAACGCTTTTTTGAAACTCCGAAATTCTCCTACAGGAAATAGCTCTTCACGTAATCCATAACCGGAAAACCGGCCTCAAGATACCGGGTCAGAAGCTCCGCGGCCGCTCTGCTGTCGCTGTCGGCCTTGTGGTGGTCAAGCTCAATGCTGAAATGATCACACAGACAGTCCAGCCCGTAGCTTCCGAGCCGCGGCACCGCCCGGCGCCCCATCTGAACGGTGCAGCAATACGGCACCACTGATTTCCAGGAAATGCGGTAATCACGGAGACACTTCTTAAGAACCCCCATGTCAAATGCGGCATTATGAGCCACCAGAATCCCCGACGAGAAGTACGGCTCAAGATCCTTCCAGACGCCGGCAAATGACGGCGAGCCGGCCACGGTGCCGGCGTCGATTCCGGTGAGTCTGGTATTAAAGGGATCAAACTCCTGTTCCGGATTGACATAGGAAAAATAACTGTCAGAAATCCGCCCCTCTTCCACCACGGTAATGCCGATGGCACTCATACGGCTGTTGGATCTGTTGGGAGTTTCGACATCAAAAACTACAAATCTGGACATACTTTTTCTCTGAGATCTGTTCATTCCGGTGTACCGGCATATACCGCCCTTCCAATCCGCCGGCAGGAAAACCCGCCGGCCCGCCCGGAAGGGAATCTGTTAAAAATACTGAACGGCTCCGGGAAAACGGCACATCCGAAAATCCGGAAACAGAGCCTGTGCCAGTCACTTCCCTGGCACCCCCGAAAGCTTCTCCGTCCACTCGGATTCCTTAAAACCGACAAGAACAAAATCCCTGCCGACAAGGAGCGGCCTTTTTACCAGCATGCCGTCGGAAGCAAGAAGCGCAAACTGTTCGGCTTCGCTCATTCCCGGAAGCTTTGCTGACAGACCGTTTTCCCGGTATTTAACGCCGCTGGTATTAAAAAAGCGCTTCAGGGGAAGCCCGCTTCTGTCGCGAAACCGACGCAGCGTCTCCTCATCAGGATGATCCGCGGCAATATCCTTCAGGTTATAGCTGATCCCCCTGTCGTCAAGCCACTTCAGGGCTTTTTTGCAGGTGGTACAGCGGCTGTGGCAGTATACATCAAATGTCATAAGAGCTCCGTTTCTCCTGAAAAATTTCAGGAATCAAAGAACCTGCTGTCAATACCGGGCAGCTTCCAGCCATTTTTCTTTGTCTGACTTGATCTTAAAAAGCAAATCCTGATACTCGTCTTCGTTAATTTTTCCCTGAGATACCATGAATTTATAAAATTTCCTGATACTGGCAATACTGCTTTTTACAGAGGACGGAGATGCCCCAGGGTATTTTCTGATAAGGAAATCAAAAAACAGGCCGATATAGCCGTAACCATCTTCGGCAGGGATCGCGTCTTCATAAAGAAGAAAGTCATTCAAATAAAAATGCATATTCTTCAGATGATTACTTATAGTTTCACCGGAAATTCCGGACCTGAGGAGATATTCTTCAAATTTGTGCAACAGAACTATATTCTGCGCTATTATTTCTTTGCATTTTTCCTGATATCCCCTGTAATCATCACTACCCATGAAAACTCCTCGGGGTCCCCGGGCTTACCAGCCCCGGTAAATAAAAAGACGCCGGTTACCTCATTATACCTGATATTTCCTCATACATCCCGAACCGGAGGTTCTCCGGTATGAATCAAATCACCGCAAAGGAAAGGACAGACCACAGAACCGAACATCTCAAAAAAAACCGCTTCATTATTTAACAGATGATCAGATGCGATACCTGGCACCGCAGCCAGGCCCCTATCTCTTTCTCAGATGTTTCAGTGCCTGCCGGTTGACCCGCAACGCCGGCCGCACGAACACGTTCCCGCTGAATACCTCGCTTCCCTGAGGAATCATCTGTCCGTTTACAGACACGGTAAGAGCGCTGTATGACTTGGTGCCGCGATTCCGCAGCCACCAGGCGCCGTACCGCCCCGGAGTTTCCGTTCCTTCAAGGCGGGATTTTGCATAATCCGTGATTTCGCACCGGATGCGCTCAGGAGATTTCAGGAATTGCTTCACCTCGTCGCTGCTGAGCAGAAAGACCCGATCCCGGGAATAACGCCCGACACCCTTTCTGCTGTCAGAACTGCCGCCGCCCTCATCCTGAACGGCAGTGGTCTCAAGAACGTCCTTTTCCCGATCGGTGAAGGCATCCCGGATAAACTCGTGATTCAGCCATTTGTTGATATCACTGGTTCCCCATGAGGTATCCGAATAATGATCGTGATAGGGACGCACATCAATGCACTTGCGGGACAGGAGGAGGATGGAATTGCCCTCGGCGGACAGCACATACCATTCCAGCTTGGTGGCGCCCCCGCTGCCGCCCTGGCGGTAGCGTCCGAAGGAAATATAATCCTGAACTGCCGGGGCCCGGGACTCGGCAGTCTCGTCTTCGGAATCCGGCGCAGCAGCAATCTTTTCAGGATACTTCTCAGCCCTGCCGGCGTGGTCCAGGGTATAGCCGATCGCAAAACCGATGACAGCGAAGACGGCAAGATATTTCAGTCCGGCCAGGAAATCACCGCCAAAAGGCTTCCGGTAGTCCGGGGGATAGTCACCGTCAGGATAATAAATTTCGGTTACCCGGGTTTCATGCTTTCTTCTGGCAATCTCCTCATCCGAAATCTCATAGCGTACCCCGTTAACGGTAACCGGCTTTCGTTTGTCCTTATTGACAATCCGGTTCTGAATATCGGCGATTAGCCTTCTTATCGCCATCCCCTGGCTCAGGGCATCCGAAAGCCGGATATAGGAAAAGGTATGCCAGACCTCACGGTCAGCCTCGTAAATACCGAGACCGTAGCAGGTAAAGATTTTGCGAAGTTCGTAATAACGGCGTCTTCTGAGCAGACTGTCCACGAAATGATTAAAGTGTGTGCCGTTCCGGAACCGGTATTCCCCGTTTCCGAACACCGCGGCGGTAATACTGCTGAGCCGGGCCTCCAGCACCTGGCGGGTTTCGCTCTCCGGAAAAGCAGTGCTCAGAAAAATCAGGGCATTCTTGTGCCGGCGCAGGAAATCCTGATAGTCCTCCGCACTGCGCTTCTGAAGAACCGCCGCACTTTCCTCGAAATCCCGGGGTGTGAGGTAGACACTGGCCCCCAGACGAAATTTGCGAACCGCAGACAGCCGGTAACCGAGATAAAGAGCCTGCCAGACCCCGTTTTTAAGCCAGGGTTCCGCGTTCGGAGAAGAATCCTTCGAAATGAAGGAATCCCCGGGGGTCTTTGAAATATACTCTCCGGCATCCCTGAGTTCCGAAACCAGATCCTGATTTCCGTCATTAAATTCCGCAAAGGAGATCAGAGTGCCGCTGAAAAGAAGACGAACCGCCCGGTTCAGATACTCGCCGTCCGGGCTCATATTCAGCGCCTCGTCGATAACGGAAGCGCCGAAATCGTCCAGTCCGAAAAACCATCGCCCCCCGCAAAAGATACGCCGATCGCCTCCGGGGAAGGCATACCCGGCGGCCAGCGCCGCCCCCCGGGGATCAAGATGTTCCCGGGTTATGGCCTCCCGGAGCCGCACCACCAGATGATAATACTTCCGGATATCCGGGAGCTTGCGGTTTTCCGGGCTTACGGAATAAAGCAGAGCCCGGAAATGCCGGAACACCGGAAGCTCCTCCGCCTCATCCCGGGACACGCTTTCCTGAGCCTCGCGGGACACCTCGGAAACCAAATCTGCAAAAGAGAAATATTCCCTTCCGCAAAATACAAAACCGTCTCCCGCATCCCGGGAAGAAAGATCGTGCATAAAAAGTCTCCGGCTCCTCTGTCGGGGAAAGGGAACAAAAAAACACCGCCCGGATATCCGTTCAATCCGGAAACCCCCTTGAAGAATACGACTTTCCTGCAAAAACTTTAAACACTACCGTGATTCGGGGGATAATTTTTTGGGGAATATCATAAAGGAAACCTGAAAACATCTCTGAATACAAATCTCCCGGTATTTAAAAAACGGAAAGGATATAATGACGTGCGGCGGAACCGGCAAGGGCCGGACACTGCATTTCCGCCATTCATCATAACCCCGACAGGAGATCATTATGGAACGCTTTCACGAGGGAGACATTGTCCGGCATTTCAAGCGAGAAAACGTCAGTCCCGCAACCACGGAATACCTTTACCGGAT
>CACYPY010000078.1 GCA_902776415.1 uncultured Ruminobacter sp. | reverse complement strand
TCTTATGCTCCCCCGGCCGCTGTCAAACCATCTGATGCGATACCGGTTTTCTTCCGGGAGAATTTCAATGTCCGGAATCATAACTTCTTCCAGGGGGATGAGACTGAAAGAAGTCCTGTCCGGGATCTTTTGGCTCGTTTGCGGCTTAAGTCTGTACGGTGCCGGAAGAATGTCGCCGCCTTTCTGATAACACAGAATTTCCTTCAGAATACAGTGTCCTTCTGATTTTGCTCTGTTGTAAATAAGATCCGGTTTCTGATTCAGGACCGCGGTGTCAGGCTTAAGAAATTCCTGTCTTCGGGAGCCGTATTCCGGTGTCCGCTGGTCCTTGGTCCACTGGATGCTTTTGAAGAGCACGAAGAGCATAGTCATTACCTCTGAATAACGGGAGGAGAGAAATTCTGCATGGTATGGAGAATGTGCCGGGATTTCAGCACTGATTGTTCCCGGGGGCCGGAGAATGATCGCTGCCGAAAACCTGTTAACTCTCAGGCTTCGGACGAATTCTTCGGTTCCCGGCAATTTTTCAGGCAGATATCCGTAAGTTCGGGGCAGTCTTCAGGTATCACAGGTCGGGTTTAAGCTTCGGGCATTTCTTCCGGCTTCTTCGGCAAAGGCGCGGAAAAATCAGTTTTGTGTTTAATAATCATAGTCAAACCCCTTGTTTTTGGCTGCATCCTGCTGAAATAATCCGGTACGAACGAGTTTGATTGAGGAGAATCTGCTGAAACCGGAAATCCGGATTTCCGGCTCCGCACGGCCGGTCTTAGTAGCTGGCAAGCTCCTTGTACAGTCTGTCCTCGGTCATTTCCTTCTGACAGGCATACATCGCGGCAAGCTCGCTTTCTGAGCCCTTCATGGTAACGGAACCGCATTTCTTTTCTTTTTTGGAGATCCATTCCCGCTGTTCCGGAAGGAGTTTGTCTCTGGTCTTTTTGTCCAGTGATTTCCACTTCCTGTTAAGATCGGCATCAACCATCAGATATCTGAGTCTGGCACTGACAAACATATCGTGCCGGTACTCCTCCTCGGTTTCGAATCTGAAGGTCTGACCGTCGACATAGCGCACCAGCTCTTCAAAATTCGGGGAGATGTTTTCAGGATCGCCGAGAATTTCAACCTGAAGATCGACCTTATCATTTTTCCTGAAGGTAAGGGTGGCGGTGCTTTCGTTAACTTCATCAATATTCGGATCCCTGTCATATACGGCACAGACGAGCACCTCGGGTCTTGTCAGCCGGCACAGGGCCCTGTCCGAGTTTTTGGATCTGAAGGAGTATTCTCCGGCACGGCCGATAAAAATTCCGCCTGTGACGGAATAGAGATCCGGGGTCCCGTCTTCCTTTGCAACAACAAAATCACCCATATAGGCTCTTTCGCGGGGAGACCCCAGGTGGTCAACTTCTTCTTTTGAAAGCCTGCTTTTCATCTGAAACAGCGCCTTGCAGGCTTCTTCGCCGGTACTGGCGCAGGTGAAGCTGTTAAGGTTTGATGTTTTGCCGAATGAGTAGCGGCCGGTTTTGAATGAGGTGGCGTCAGCCACAGCCGAAGCCGGAACCGATATGATTGCGGCGGCAAGAGCAGCAGCCTTAAGAAGTTTTCCTGAAAATTTCATAGTTGTGAGTTTCCGAGATATCTGATGGAACAGGGCTGAGTGATTTATCAAAAAGGGTTCGAACATGGCGCCCGTCCCTCAGGCGGGAATTATGACACAGAAAACAACTGCGGAGAAAGAGTTTGTTTTGAGACGGGCCCGTGAGTCCGCAGAATCCCGGTTGTGCCGGCCTTGGTTCCCCCGTTTTTCCCCGGAACCGGTCCTGATAACGGAAAATCCCGGCGGGAGAAGCGTCATTGCGAGTTGTGTCGTGCGTGATATAAGGCTTTTCTTGCGCAGTGTCAGGATTTGCCGGTTATTCTCCCCGGAACATTATCAGGGGAGAACATATGCTGAAGTTCATCAGGCGGGTTATGGGCATGCTTTCCGGATCCTTATCCGGAAGGGATGACGGTATTCGGAAGGACTCCGGAGATTTCCGGTCCGGGGGGAGCGGGAAGCGGGATAGTTACCGGAAAACTTTCAGAAAGCATTGTGCCGGTGATGACGTTCCCCCGGGGAAAAAACGGAGAGCGGCATTGACGGATTTCAGATCATTTCCCAAAAGCACCGGCCGGAGTAAAAAGGGAACGAAAGCAGAACCGTATTCCGGGAGCAGGAATCCGGAAGCTTTCGGGGATTGTTCGGAATTTATTCGCCGGGAACTCGCTTCCGCTGATTTCGGACGGGGTAATCCCGTGCCACCACCGGGGCCCCGGCAATGGTGCCCTGAAGAGCGGAATCCCGGCACGGGGGATCCGTTTTCGGGAGGCGGAAAAAGAGGACATCCCTTTCGGGACGGCTTTTCGGGATCTGCCATGGGAGAGCTTTTTCGTGATGATTTGGATGCCGGCGATTACACGGCACGGAAGCACGGAAGAATACCGGATCCCTCTCCTGTATCTCCGTTTTCCGAAACTTCTCCGGCCGCGGAATTTCCCGGAACCGAAGAGCCTTTTCAGGCACTGGACGATTATCTTGCAGGAACCGGGAATGGTTTCACTGGGCTTGCTGACATGGCAGACAGGGCGGGAGAGAGGGAAAATACAGTCTCCGAACCCGGATTTTCCGGAAATCCGGAATTTGCCGGAGAATATGCCTCGGAGTTTTCCGGGAGACTGGACCTCCGGCCGCGGGAGGATTGGTTCCGGAATCTTTCATCTCTTGTCGGAGAGTCCCGGGAGCATCTTCCTCTGACTCCCGGAGAGTTTTCGGAAAAGGTGCTTCCCCTTATCGAAAACGCTCTCAATTATATGGATGCGCTCCCGGCCTCGGAATGCTACCACCATTGCGAGGCTGGGGGGCTTTTCCGGCACAGTCTTGAAACGGCTGTACTGACTCTGAGCTTCCTCAAAAGGGATGTGATGACGCTGGGAGATGAGCCGGAAAAGCGCCGCAGAAAGGCGGTGCTGTATGCCCTTGCCGTGTACACCGGAGGACTTCTGCATGATGCCGGGAAGGCTGCTTCGGATATGGAGATCCTGACCGGTTCAGGGGATGTCTGGATTCCGGTGAAGGAAAGTCTCCGGGGCTTCCTTTGCAGACACCGGGCAGGAAGCTATTTTTTCCGTTACCGCCCGAAACGCGGCAAAACCCATGAAAACCTCACCCCGCTCCTGGCCCGGGAAATAATTCCGCCGCCTCTTTTGGCCGTTCTGATGTCCGAGCCCGCTGTATATTCGGAGCTTTTCGACGCCCTGTACGGTAATACCGGTTCGGCCTTCTACAGCATTATCAAAAAGGCGGATACCGGCAGCGTGGAGGCGGATCTTCGCGGTACCGGAGCCGCCATGCACCGTTTTGCAAGAAAGCCTCATGCGCTGATCCGGCTTATTGCGGCGCTTCAGAACCGGATCCGGGAAAGTCCGGTTCCCTTCAATACCCCGGGAAGCTATCTCTGGTACATAGATGAAATCCTGTATCTGGTGATGACTCCGGACCGGTTCTGGGAGCTTGTCCGTTTCGGATCCGATATGGGGATTAGCCTCAATCTTCGGGATTATCGGGATTTTGCGGAAAAGCTGGTGCTTCTGGGAATTGCAAAAAGCTTCAGTGAGGCTTCAGGCGAGGTTCTGACGCCGTTGGTTGTAAACGACGGAGGGCGGGCCCGGCTTCTGTTCGGTCTTGAAATCATTTGTCCGGAGTATTTCTGTCAGAACCTGGTTCCGCCGTGCTCGATTCCCGGAGCTGCGCCGGAAGTCCGGGATCTTCTGCTGGCCCTGAAACGGGAGGACAGTTCCCGGGACTGTACCATGGAGGAGCTTCTGGCCATGCTTCAGAAGAATGAAGCTTCCGCTCCCGATGCAGCCAAAGCGGCTTCCGTCGATCTTTCGGCGGTTTCTTCCCCGGCTGTTTCGGAAATTTCGGGAGGAGAAAACCGGGAAGCCGGAAAAGAAGGAGAGATGCCAGAGGACAAAAGAGAATCTCCGGAGACTTCTTCGGAACGCTCCCGGAATTACGAAACCGGCTTTCGGGATTCCTTGTCAGGAAAATCTCTTCCGGAATCTGATTCGGCGGGTGATGAGGTCCGGGAACCGGAACTGCGGGCGGGTAATCCGTTCCGCACGGAGGCTTTGTGTCTTTCCGGTCTTGCTTCGGATGTGCAGGTTCGTAATCCTGAAACCGGTGCGGGGAACCCGATTCGGGACTGTCTTTCGTTTCTGGATTCCGAAAGCAGGGAAGCGGAGATGCCGGGGGATTCTCTGTATGAAGCCGTTCATTCGGTTTACAGCGGGAGAAAGAAGAGATCTGCCGAAAGGAAAAATCCCGTGCAAGGTAATGTTCTTCCCGGAATGAAGGGGCCTCCCGCAGGAAAAGAGACGGTTCCCGGGAAAAACGAGACGCTCCGAAGCGGGATCCGCCCGGAAGCCTCCTGCAGTGCTGCGGTTTCGGAATTTCTTCCGGCACGGAATCCGGCCCCGGATCCGGCTTCTGCTTCGGAAAACACTGCCCGGGAGCAGCCGGTTCCCGGTATTCCTGAAAAAGCTCCTGAAAAAGAAGCGGCTTCCGGCAGGACAAATATCACCGCCTCCGGAAAAAAGGCCCCAGTAACCCCGGCGAAGAAGACTGCGGCATCACCGAAAAAGGCTAAAGCCGTTTCCGGAAAATCTTCCCGAAAGAAAAAGTCTGCCGAAGAACCTGAAGATCCGGGGAATAGCTGCGATGCCTCGCTTGTACCGGTTACCGAAACCTGCGGAGCTTGTGCGGGGAGCGGGACAGGGGATGATGACTGGGCTCTCAACCCCCTGAGAGAAAAGAGGACGCCGCCCCGGCCCCGGAATGCCAGCGGGCGGTTCATCAAGATGTCGGAAGCGAAGGCGGCCATGGCAAAATCCGACGGAAACGGGGCCAGGTATTTTGTATAGGTGCCGCGGCAATCGCTTTCCGGCCGGAACTGTCTATGGAGAAAAAATGTATGAAAAATGACGGAACTGAAGACAAGTCCGTGATACTTGCCATTTCCCGCGCCAGAGGGGGATCTCTGGGAATCACTCTGTTTCTGGTTTTGATCTTTACGCTTCACGGACCGGAAACCCGGTCTCCCGCGGCGTTTCTTGCGATCATCGGAATTACCGGACTTCTTATTGACCGCATAATGAAGCACCTGGAACTTCGGGAACAGATCTCCCGGCTTTCGGGACAGGGATTTCGGAAACTTCCTCTCCGGACTCTCCCGGAAATTATGAAGCCGGGTTTTCTCTATCTGGGTACAGGATTTCCGTGGCGGAAACGTGAGGCCCGGAAGCTCCGGGAGTATCTGGAAAGCTCCTGGAAAGGGCAGCTTCTTACCAGAGATCCAGAGGTGCGGGGCTCCCGCTTTATCCAGGGCCTCGGAAAACCGGAATCCCTTTACATTCCTCTGGGGTTTATTTCCGGCCATGTGCTTATTACCGGTACCACAGGTGCCGGCAAGACCCGGCTGTTTGACCTTCTGATTGCCCAGGCGGTGATGCGGGGAGAGTGCGTCATCATTCTGGATCCCAAGGGGGATCAGGATCTTTCGGCACATACCAGGGCCGCGGCCGCCGCCAGGGATCCCCGGATCTTCAAGTTCTTTCATCCCGGGTTCCCGGAAAGGAGCATCAAAATCAACCCGCTGTTCAATTTCAGCAGAAGGAGCGATCTTGCCAGCCGTCTGGCCGCGCTGGTGCCCACGGCCCGGGGCGGGGCGGATCCGTTCCGGGCATTTGCGGAGCTGGCTCTGAACACCGTTATCGGAGGGATTATCATTATCGGAAAACGCCCGACACTGAAGCTGGTGCGCTACTATGCCGATTCCCGGGTGATGGAGCTTGCGTTTCTGAGTTTTCGGGAATGGTTTCTCAGGCATACTCCGGATCGGTTCCGGGAGGACCGGGATCGTCTTTTGAGAGCCACCAGCAAGATTCCGGGAAAGCTGCTCAACGAATATAACGCCTTTTATCTCCGGGCCGTAAAGAAGTGGAGTCCCTGTGAGGAGCTGGAGGCCCTGTTCGCGCTGGCAAAGCATGACAGCGCTCACTACGGCAAAATGGTAGCCTCTCTGCTTCCGGTGCTGGATATGCTGACTCAGGGGGATCTGGGGAATCTCCTGTCTCCTTCCGAAAATGTCAGAATCGGGGAGGAGCTTTGGGACTTCGAGAGTCTTATTGCGCATGAAAGGGTGGTCTATATCGGCCTGGACTCCCTGACCGACCCCATAGTGGGTTCGGCTCTGGGCTCTCTTCTCCTGGCAGATCTTGCGGCGGTGGCGGGGAGCCGCTACAACTACGGGAAAGACCTCCGGCCTGTGAATATTTTTGTAGACGAAACTGCGGAAGTGGTGAACGAGCAGCTTATTCAGCTTCTGAACAAGGGGCGGGGAGCGCAGTTCCGGATTACCATGGCGACCCAGACAATTGCTGACTTTGAATCGCGGCTGGGATCCCCGGCCCGGGCCATGCAGGTGCTGGGTAACGTCAACAATCTCATCAGTCTCCGGGTGATTGACCGGGAAACCCGGGAGTATGTGGCCGATTCTCTCCCCAAAGTACGCATCAGCTATCGTGGGGTTTCGGAAAGCACCCAAAGCACTTCCGAGAGCATGACGGATCCCAATCTCAATACGGTCAGAACCGTAACCGAAGAAAGCGAGCCCTCATTTCCGGCGGAGATGCTGAGCGAACTTCCGGACCTGGAGTTTATTGCCAGAGTAGGAGGGGCGTCGGTGTATAAGGGGCAGCTCCCTCTTATCTGCTGAAACTCATGTCAGGAAAAAGGCAATCGTTATGCATCAGTCTCCGGCGTGTACAGGATGTTTTACGGGAGAAGCATGGCCTCAAGAGGTGCTTACATAACCGGCAGAATTATTAAGACCGGGAGTTGCCTTTTTCTTTTCCTCTTACATACGAGCAAGGATTGGCACGGCCTTTGGTTCTGAACATGTCAGGAATTTGCTTTCCCGGGTATTTGCTGCTGAAGGTCGCATCGGCCTTTTCGCTTTCAAAATAAATACGGTTCGGTTCGTTCTGTTACATGATTATTGTGTTACATGATTATTGTGTTTATGGATATGGGGTGCAGTCTAGGCTGCACTGAAGCAAGAAGGATGCTGCTGACAATGAGCAGATAATGGTAATGGGGAAAATTTTAACCGGATTGTAATTCGTGAAAGTGTTTCACATTTTCTTCAGGAAAATATAGACCAAACGGGCATGGAAGTGGGTATCTGGAGGTTGTACTGCTCTATGAAACTTATAGTCAGAACCATTGTGATGAGAAGTGATAATTTGATCCATCTGGGACTGCTGAGGACCAGTCTGGAAATTCCTCATCATGTGGTCATTTCTGATGATGACGACTCATTTCCTTAAGTTCAGGCATTCTGCAAAGAAGAATCGCAGTGTACGTTCCTGATAGTCTGACTCAGTGATCTGAAGGTTTGAAAATATCAAAGTCCGGAACAGTGTCGAAAAGGAAATGAGAATCTATAATGGGAGTTTTAGAAAATTTGAGTAAGGTTGCTTTTTGAACCTGATGTGAAAACTCTTTGGTTGTTACGTTGTTATACTTACTCAGACATAACGGTTCCTATCCCCGCAATACAGGTGCTGTCAATATGGATAAAGATGCCAAAATTTTAAATGAACTCAGTTTGAATGACAAAATTAAAGTGACTGTAAATTTCTTTGGTCAGGAGATGCCTTTTAAGGGGATTTATCAGGGAATATGTGATGACAAACTAAGTCTGAAGACGGATGCAAAACCAGATCCGCTTGATCTTCCGGTTGCTGAAATCAAGGAAATAGACCTGATTTCAAAATATGAAAACAAGAATCTAAGCTCAGGAGCAGCAGAAAATGAAGATGATGAATTTGTTCATAATTATTATAAAAATATAACTTTGGATTCTCCTGATTTTGTAGGCTATTGTATAGTCGGAAAGTTATATAATAATGATCGAAAAATTAATGTTGAACATTGTTTTGATGTGGATGAGATTCCGTTAAAGAATTTTATTGTTATTCGCAATCATTTTAATCGACTGGAAAATGAAAATTTTATCGGTTCTTTTTTGAGAAAGGGGTTTTCAGAATGTCAGGCTGTTTTGGAATATGAAACTGACGGAACTGATTTTCAGAAAACTGTAGAAGAATTAAAGAATGTGATAGAGCCGTTTATTATTCATGATTTTATAACTCCGTGTAAACAATTTGATGACGATAAAATTAAATTTCATACAGTAGAACGTTTGAATGAAGGAAAAAAAGAACTTCTTGATAGCATTTATTCGTTTTTGATTTATTTTTCAAAAGCAAAATATTGGCTGAATGAGATTATTCGTATTAAAGGACAGGAAAATAAAGAATATCAGAAATCAAGCCTTCTAAAAGTGTATAATTCTTTTGTAAATAGTTTTTTGTGTATTGTAGATGCTGTGTTTTGGATATTTGATATTGCTGGTACTTTTTATAACTTTGAAGGTGCAGAATTTAAAGTATGTAGTTTTAACTACAATGATTATTACCAATTTGAAAAAGTAGTATATGTATTGGCAGTGATAGGAAATTATTACAAACATATGGAATTTGAAAATGGTCTTTATGAGTATGATTTTTTGGATTCGAAAATCAGAAAGCAATTGAAAATTGAATGGATGAAAGGATATAGTGGAAGATTGCATCGATTATTTTATAATAAACAGCTTGGTATTGAATATGCTTTTCCGGATTTCTTTCCTTTTGTAAATAGAGAATATGAATCAGAGGTATATGAGTTTATCTTATTTTTTTATTACTTAAGCTTTAATAGCAGCAATTTGGGTTGTTATATAAAATTTATTGATAATGACTATTCAAATAAAATTAATGAAATTATTAAATATAAATACGAAATATCATGTCCTGTAGATGAAGCTTTTTATCAAATGTATGAGATATTTCAAAAACAACTGTCGCAAATGAAGCGGGATCTGTATCTTTTAGATGGTAATCTGTATCTTGATGAGATCGATTATAGAGAAGTTAATGAATTCGCATCAAATATACTGAATATTATAAAAACATATGGTTCCAGATATCTGTTTGTTACAAAAGAATATATTGACAGACTTTCGGAATATATTTCAAGACTTGTTCTTATTACTGATGGATATGGCAATAATTTTGTTAAGGCCGAAAAATCATTTCTTATAGGCTATGAGACTTGTATGAGACTTATAGCTTCCTCAGACAAGGAGCCAGCATCTTCGGATATTGTTACTTTTTTGGAAAAATCCAATGCGGTTACCCATACCAGGGATTTTTCAGAACATTTTTATTCGCGGTATATTCCTGAAATTTATTTAAAGGTTGTAAGGGAGCAAATAAGCATCAATTCTGATTTAAAAACTGTATATATCCCTTTTGAACTTGTAAGTTCAAAAGATGGCCAGCCTGCAAATATCACTGAATTTGAGATTGTAAACAGTGCTACAGGATATTCACATGATGATCCTGTGATGCACACTGTAGTAAATCCGGGGAGTGCTTTGTATAGTATTGCCGAAATTGAATTGGATGAGGCGGTAAATAACATTGTCAATATTCAATTGGCATTTAACATAACATTCAGATATAAATCCTCTTATGATTTTGAAAAGAATGAATTTTTCTATGGCAACAAAACAGTAACAGAATATGCCGATTTCATTGTTGATGTCAATAAGGATTCGGAGTTTAAGGATATTAGAAATCTTTTCAAGGATTACAGTAGCGGAAGTGTGGTCCAGGATGAAAAAATGTTTTTCGGAAGAGAGAGGGACATTAATGAAGTAATTACAAATATCCGTGATGAGAATAACCGAATCATATCAAACAGATGTGTTTGTATTTATGGTCAGACCAGAACAGGCAAATCATCTCTGCTTTATCATATAAAAAAGAGATTAAGAGAGAATTCTGATAATGTTATTGTTGATATTGGGGATATAGGTTCAATTGAAAGCAGTCAGGAATCTTTTTGTTATCGGATACTGAGTTTTTTAATGTCAGAACTCGAAGATTATCATGAGGAACTGGCATCTTTGATGTTCAATTCCGGTATAGAACCAGAGCCTGATTATGAGAAATTAAAATCTGATAATAATTATTTTTCTGAAATGCTCAGAAAAATTCAGAGAATTCTTAAACGAAATTCCCCTGATGCCCAGATTATAATTTTAATTGATGAATTTACGTATATATATGACTGGATAAAGCAAAACAAGATTAGCGAAGACTTTATGAAGTTCTGGAAGGCGCTTTTAACAAATTATGATATCAGTGCCATTATTGTCGGTCAGGATCATATGATGAAATTTATCAATGATGTTCGGTTTACCAATGCATTCGGGGTGATCAGAACCTGGGAAGTTAATTATCTCAGTAAGCCGGATGCCTGTAATCTGATCACGAAACCGGTGTCTTCCAGTCCTGATTATGCTGGCAGCTGCGGCTGCACCATTCTGAAGGATGCCGTTGACTATCTCATTGAACTCACCAGCGGCAGTGCCTATCTCCTTATGAATGTCTGTGCTGACTTTGTTGATTATCTTAATGAACGTCATTCATTAATAGGTACCAGAGGTCATGCGGAAGATTTTATCAGAAGGTCTCTTTCGAAGTTTGAGGAACGCTGGTTTGAACCGCTGTTCAATGATAAGATTGACCTCGATTCTGTGGAGTCCGTAAATGCAAATAAAGAACTCCTGAAAAAGATAGCTCTGAATTCAGCATTTTCCGATGGAGTTTTTTCTGATGATCTTAATCTTTCCGAAAAAGAAAATTCAAAATTGCAGGATCTTCTCGAAAGGAAGGTTGTTGAAAGAAAGAACAATAAGATTAGTATCATAGTTAAGCTGTATGCAGAATGGCTTAGAAATAAATTTGGAAGCAGATGATATGGAAAAAGATAATATATTTGTTATTGGCGGGCAAGTAAAAGGTGCATCTTTTATTGGACGTAAAAAGCTGCTTGAAAGATTTAAGAAAGATTTTATTGAATCCAATGTTCGAAAATCAGTTTCAATCGTCGGACTTTCAAAGACCGGGAAGACTTCATTTATAAAGAAGGTTTTTGAGAATTCAGTTCCTGAGAATGTATTCTACTGTTTTGTTGACGTTTCTCTTTGCAGTAGCTATTTTTCAATTTGGCGCCAGATTATTGATGAGCTTAATGATTTTATTATTATGCTGCCTGCTGACGAATCCAAAAAGCGTCTTCTCGACTTGTTGAATAAAAAGATAAACAGTATTCTTGATGATGTTCCGGATTTTAATAACAGTCTGAAATGGGAGATGTTTTCAGGAAATATAATTAAAATTTTCAAATATCTGAATAAGCTTAACATAAAGTCAATCCTCGTTTTTGATGAATTCGACAGTGCAAAAAACCTTTTTTCATCTAATTCTGGCGATTCGAACACTCTTAAAACCCAGCAGTTTGCACTTTTCAGAACGGTATTTTCTGATGGGGATATGTCGGTGTTTTCGATAACCCTGTCGCGCAGAAAAATTCAGACCATTGAGGGAGGGGTGTACTTCAGTTCTTCTCTTTCCGGTGTTATGGAACTGCTCCCTTTTCATGGTTTTGATGCTGATGACATAAATGAGTTTTATTCGATCCTTCATGACAAATATGGTTACGACTGTTCCCCTGATGAAATGAAACAGATCAGTTACTATGCCGGGAATTTGCCTTATCTGCTTTTTGCTATCGCTCATAATATAGTTGATATGCTTCAAAATGATCAATGCATTAATATTCACAGTATCTTTAAAGAACGCTGCAAAGCTATCAACGAGTATTATGATGCCTGTACCAGTTCTTTTGAGAACGAAAATTATCTTCCAAAAATTATCTCAATAGTTATTGGTCCTAATGTCAACCTTACAAAACATGACATAGATGATTTCCGAAATTTAGGATACATATATCAGAATGGGAGCGGGTATTTATGCATATCCGAATACTTTACTTTTGTTCACTTGTCTGACAAGGCCCGGGAAATAAGTATTTGGGATAATATTATTAACCTGGAGAAACAGTTAAAGAATTTAATCAGAATTGAAACCTTGAATATTGCTGAAACATACAATATTAATAGAAGGGTTTCCGATGTTAACGAAATAGAGTATGCCATAGCCAGGTATGCTAATGTATATAAAGACATTTTGGAATCTTCAAAAATTAATCTTCGCAGTGGTACGTTTTATCAGACCATGAGCATGTTTATCACCATTGCTATTATCAAAGGGCATTGGGATCGTTTCTTCAGAAAGTATTTTGATGATCGTCTTTATAATGATTTTAGAAATCGTTTTTCTAAAATCAGAATTGCCAGAAACGGAATAGCCCATGGTCATGAGGATGAATGCATAACCGATGCGGCAAGAATGGAAATAGATTCCTATTGTCAGGAGTTTTTTGAGCTCCTCAGGAAAAATATCGGTCCCGATGTTGAAGTCCCCAAGGAATCTTCCTTTGTTCTTTAGTTGTCGGACATGATGCTGTGTTCTGATGCTACTGTCCTGATTTTGAGGCTTTGTTGCGCCGTTATGACGCCACATCTTGTTTTCTTGCTCCCGAATCCCGATTTGATTTTCAGGCACTGTTTTTCAGAATAAAATAGCTGAGATTGCAATGACTTTTGTGTGCAATTCTGAGGCGTTTTTCAGCCAGGTGCTTTTTCCGTTATTTTGGACAGTGTCCCGGGAGAAATACCTGCGAAGAATTGCAGGGTATCAGAATACTATTTACGGACTCAGGCCATGACGGAAACGGCAGTAAACACCGATTTTATTAACAAGTTCAGCAAAACGGTGGTAAACCGCGTGAAGGATGATATTCCGGACCTCACCGGAAAAGTCCTGGACGGTTTTTTGGTCGCGCATTTCCCCGGATCTCTCTTCCGGATCTGATTCCCGGGAGGGCGAGCCGGATTCGGGAGTTTCTTCCGGCACCGGTTCCTTTGTCCTTAAGCTGTTCCGGAGAGAGGATGCCCTGAAGCCCGAGGTGCTGGAAAAGATCCGGAGCATCAGAAGTCCCTGCGTGGCACCCATAATCCATTCCTCCCTTTATGAAAACCACCGCTATGTGGTGCTTCCCTATTACCGCTATCCCTCCCTGGCCGAGGTGCTTGCCGGCGGGGAGACGTTTTCCCGGGAGGATCTCCGGGAGCTCGTGATCCCCTGTGTCAACGAGGGACTCCGGGCTGTCCACGGGCAGGGGGTGCTTCACAAGGATCTCAAGCCCTCGAATCTCATGCTGGACAATACCGGAGAGCATGTGGTGCTTATCGACTTCGGCATCAGCACCGATGCCGCCGACAGGACCTTTGTGGTAACCGAAACCGGCATGACCCCGTTCTACGCGGCGCCGGAGGCCCTGCAGGGCGTCTGGCACCGGGAATCCGACTACTACGCCTTTGGAATCACGCTTTTCGAGCTTTATACCGGACACCTGCCGTTTCAGGAGGACGGAGTTCCCTCCGAGGATGCGGCACTCATCACTTCCGTAAAGGGCCTGGAGTTCCCCGAAGGGTTCCCGGAGGA
>CACYPY010000077.1:7832-20978 GCA_902776415.1 uncultured Ruminobacter sp. | reverse complement strand
TATTTTCGCCGTCCCACCCCGGAACAATCTTTCTGAGAAGTTCATCGCCGCTTATGGTCAGCATTTCGCATATCCCGTTCCGGTACTTCTCAGGAAGCTCCGGAGCAGGATACAGTCCGGATGCGGCAAAGCCATGACTGATCAGAAGACTTTGCGCCGTTTGACGCTTGCATTCAAGAAGCGCCCGGCCTTCCTGTTCGATATCGCCGGCAATGGTGCCATAAGACAGTTCATCTCCCGTTCCGTTCCGGTGATATGCAAGGTTAAACATGACCGCCGCGCTGCGAAACGAGCTGTTCCTGACCAGCAGACATATGGCCCGCCTGTAACCGGCGGTTTTAAGCCGCTGATTAGAAGCCTTTCCGTTTACCGCATGGATGGAAAGCCGGCAGCGGAATCTTCCGAGTTCTGACTCAACTTCGTACAGTCTTGAAAGGCCTATCGCTTTTTCTTTTTTTTACCTGATCGATGTACAGCCCTGCAGCTGCCACGCCGGCCTTGTCCCGCATGGCGAGCATCTGCTGTTCAAGCTGGTTCATTCCTTTCAGGAACTCTTCCTCGCTGTCAAACCCGAAATCCGAGTCAGGCATCGGCCTGTCATTAACCACGGAACCGAACTCAATGCCGTTCTTTCCCTTGGCAAAGAAGATGAATCCCGACTGCACGGCATCGTTTTTATCAATGTTCTCGTACATGGTTAGCCAACTGCTGCGGCCGTTATTCGAGTCTCCTTCAATTCCGCTGTCAGAGGAGTCATTATCAGGGGCAGTCTTCCCCCCTGCGGATTCGGAAGCTGATTCCGGAATCAGCGAAGTCTGTTCCGAATTCTGCTCCGATCCCGTCCTGATAATACGGCTGCTCCAGATAAACGGGGCGCAGAGACCGTTCTCACCGCAGCGGTCAAGATAACTGCTGATTGCTTTTATCGTATCTTCAAAAGCCGTCAATGCCGCTCCGGAAGCTCTGGCGCCGAACCAGCTATGCGCCTTAGTCAGCCATTCCTTCCTGTCGCCGCATCTGCAGTAATCGACATTGGCAGGCCATATCTGATGACTGGCAAACTGTTCTTCGGAAAAAACAAATATTCCCATCATTACGGGGACGGGGCTGCCGGCAGGAACTTTGTCAGCGCTGCCGTTTCCGGATATCAAATCATGAGACCCTTCATTTACGAGTCTTCTGATAAAATCCTCCAGTGTTACCGTTTCATCCTTGCCGTCATCCCGGTAAAAACCGCACTCGGTCATTAGGGCATTGCGGCTCAGCCGTTCATCTGACTGCTTCAGTTTGAGAGCCAGAGTTCGGTTGCCGGTGCAGAACTCACCAGAAGAAGTGACTATTCCATCTTCACGGTAAGCCGTTACGATGGCGCGCCTCTTTCCGGTCAGGTAAATCCCGATGATTTCCGGAGAGCCCGGATAGCTGTTCGTCTTTGATGTCTGATAATTCCAGACGTGCTTCCGGGACAGCGAAATGTTCAGCTTTTTAAGGATGACCGAAATTTGATATTCCGAAGCTCCGGTCTTGTCAGCCAAAGCCTTCAGCGTCCAGGATTTGCCGAGACTCCCATTAACTCCGGAAATCAGGGCTGTTATCTGTTCTTCAAGATTCTCGCCGTCATGCTTTGCCTTGCGGCCGCCGCCATGTGATGACAGGAGGCCGTTTATCCCTTTCTCCTGATATGCCTTTTTCCATTTGGCAACGGTATGCTCATCCATATGAAGCCTGGCAGCCACGGTCTTGTTGCTGTTTTCTTCGGAACACGCCATAACTATTCTTATGCGTTCAGACAGACCTTCATCAGCGTGAGCCAGATTAGATTTCAACGTCTCCAGTTCCTCAGGAGAAACTTGCAGCGGTTTGGACACTCTGGGCATAAGATCATCTCCATGACAGCGACATGCATTGAGATGATTATAGCCGATTATGCTAACGATATAATAATGTAATATTCAATTTTGTTAACACTTTGCTAACTACAGTTCGAAAAAAACAGAGTGCAGGCTTTTTTTCGCCATATTGCTGCCGTGGTACAAAATCATAAAGAGAACGCACTCCGAAAAGCTCAAAACCCCGGGGGATATTGCCTCATTCCGGCCCCGAAAATTCCTTTCGGAAAAAAGAAATCTGTCAGTTACTCCGAAATAGTCATATTCCGGAACCGCATCATGAAATCATCCTTCAGGACACAACAGCCCGAATCGCCGGAACAAGGACCATAATCAAAAAGGGCCGTCCCCTTCCGGAAACAGCCCTGCTTCAAAAAAGCTCAGCGCTTATCGTTTAATAAGAGCATGAAGTTCCTGAATGCTGTGCACCTCACGGGTCTCGTCCACATTGTTGTCAACGGCATCGGCACAGGCCAGAGCAGCCTTGATGGTAGTGGTGTAGGCCACCTTGAACTGGAGAGCGCCGCGGCGCAGGGTCTTGGAATCCTCAATGGCCTGTCTGCCCTCGGTGGTGTTGATAATGTAGTTATAAACACCGCTCTTCATGTAGTCCAGAATGTTCGGACGTCCCTGGTAAACCTTCTTGACGGAACGGCATGGTACGCCGGCGGCTGTCAGCACCTGGGCTGTACCATGGGTGGCGTCAAGCTCAAAGCCCTCGTTAATGAGTCTCCGGCCCAGATCCGGCAGGAGATACTTGTCGGAATCGCGTACGGAAAGCAGTACCCTGCCGCCCTTCACAATTCTGCTGTTGGCCCCCATCTCAGCCTTGGCAAAGGCTTCGGGGAAGGTCTTGCCAACTCCCATAACCTCGCCGGTGGAGCGCATTTCCGGTCCGAGCAGAGGATCCACTCCCGGGAACTTGTTAAACGGCAGCACCACTTCCTTCACGGAATAGTACGGCGGAATAACCTGAGAAGTCAGGCCCTGCTCCTCGAGAGACTTGCCGGTCATGATCCGGGCAGCCACCTTGGCCAGAGGAACTCCGGTGGCCTTGGAGACGAAAGGAACGGTACGGGCAGCTCGCGGGTTAACTTCGATAAGGTAAACCTGATTGTCCTTCACTGCGAACTGGATATTCATAAGACCGCAGACATTAAGCTCAAAGGCCAGCTTTTCGGTCTGTCTTCTGATCTCGTTCTGAACGCTGTCCGGCAGATGATACGGCGGGAGGGAGCAGCTGGAGTCACCGGAGTGAATGCCGCACTGCTCAATATGCTCCATGATACCGCCGATAACGCAGTACTTGCCGTCGCAGACCGCATCCACATCAACCTCGGTGGCATTATCCAGGAACTTGTCCAGAAGCACCGGAGATTCGTTGGAAACCTTAACGGCCTCCTTGAAGTAACGGCGGAGATCAATTTCATCATAAACCACCTCCATGGCCCGGCCGCCCAAAACGTAGGAAGGACGAACCACCAGAGGATAGGTGATTTCCTGAGCCTCGCGCACCGCTTCCTCCAGAGAGAAGGTGGTAGCGTTCTTCGGCTGCAGCAGATGCAGACGGTTTACGGCCTGCTGGAATCTCTCGCGATCCTCGGCCCGGTCGATGGAATCGGGGCTGGTTCCGATAATTGGCACACCGGCCTTTTCCAGAGGCAGCGCCAGCTTCAGCGGAGTCTGACCGCCAAACTGCACGATAACGCCCTCGGGATTCTCCACCCGGACGATTTCCAGCACGTCCTCAAGGGTTACCGGCTCGAAATACAGCCTGTCGGAGGTATCGTAGTCGGTGGACACGGTTTCCGGATTGCAGTTGACCATAATGGTCTCATAGCCGTCCTCGCGGAGCGCCATGGCGGCATGAACGCAGCAGTAGTCGAACTCAATGCCCTGTCCGATACGGTTCGGACCGCCGCCGAGAATCATGATCTTCTTCTTGGTGGTTTCCGAAACCTCGGATTCCTCGTCATAGGTGGAATACATGTAAGCAGTGGTGGTGGCGAACTCGGCTGCACAGGTATCAACTCTCTTGTATACCGGCAGCACTCCGAGACGGTTTCTGAGCTTGCGAACCTCACGCTCGGAAACACCCATGAGACGGCTGATGCGAATATCGGAAAAGCCCTTCTTCTTGATAAAGCGCATGAACTCCTCATCAAGATCGGAGAATCCGGTTTCGGAAATCTGGTGCTCGATTTTCACCAGCTCCTCCACCTGCACCAGGAACCAGGGGTCGATGTCGGTAAGCTCATGGACATCATCCAGGCTCATGCCGGCACGGAAGGCATCGGCCAGATACCAGATGCGGGCGGCGCCGGCGTCCTGAAGCTCATGCTCGATGCGGGCCCTGGCATCCGGGGCTTTGAGATCAATTTCCGGATCGAGGCCGCTCTTGCCGATCTCGAGACCGCGGAGAGCCTTCTGCAGGGACTCCTGGAAGTTGCGGCCGATAGCCATCACCTCGCCCACTGACTTCATCTGAGTGGTGAGACGGTCATTGGCCTGCGGGAACTTTTCAAAGTTAAACCGCGGGATCTTGGTAACCACATAATCCAGGGTCGGCTCAAAGGAGGCCGGGGTCTTGTCTCCGGTAATGTCATTGCGAAGCTCGTCCAGGGTATAGCCCACGGCCAGCTTGGCGGCGATCTTGGCGATCGGGAAGCCGGTGGCCTTGGAGGCCAGAGCAGAAGAACGGGATACGCGGGGATTCATTTCGATAATGACCATGCGGCCGGTACGGGGATCAATGCCGAACTGCACGTTGGATCCGCCGGTCTCCACACCGATCTCGCGAAGCACTGCCATGGCGGCATCGCGCATGATCTGGTATTCCTTGTCGGTGAGGGTCTGGGCCGGAGCCACGGTAATGGAGTCACCGGTATGAATGCCCATGGGATCGAAGTTTTCGATAGAGCAGACGATGATGCAGTTGTCGTTCTTGTCCCGGACAACCTCCATCTCGTATTCCTTCCAGCCGATCAGGGATTCGTCAATAAGGAGCTCGTGGGTCGGGGAAAGATCCAGACCGCGGTTGCAGATTTCCTCGAATTCCTCGGGGTTGTAGGCAATGCCGCCGCCGGAACCGCCCATGGTGAAGGAGGGACGGATAATGCAGGGAAAACCTACCACGCTCTGCACCTTCCAGGCCTCTTCCATGCTGTGGGCAATGCCGGCCTTCGGGCAGCTGAGGCCGATCTTCTTCATGGCCTCATCGAAACGATCTCTGTTTTCAGCCTTGTCGATGGCATCCGCTGTGGCGCCGATCATTTCCACATTGTACTTTTCCAGCACTCCGTGGGTTGCCAGATCCAGGGCGCAGTTAAGAGCGGTCTGACCGCCCATGGTGGGAAGAATGGCGTCCGGACGTTCCTTGTCGATGATACGCTCCACTACCTGCCAGTTGATGGGCTCGATGTAGGTGGCATCTGCCATCTCCGGATCGGTCATGATGGTGGCGGGGTTGGAATTCACCAGAATAACACGGTAGCCTTCCTCGCGAAGGGCCTTGCATGCCTGGGCTCCCGAATAGTCAAATTCGCAGGCCTGACCGATAACGATGGGACCGGCCCCCAGAATAAGAATACTCTTGAGATCTGTACGCTTGGTCATTTACTTCTGCCCCTCACGATATTGTTTGATAAGCTCGACAAAGTGATCAAAAAGACCGGCGACATCATGCGGCCCGGGACTTGCTTCCGGATGTCCCTGGAAACTGAAGGCCGGCTTGTCCTTGCGGCGCATTCCCTGCAGAGTGCCGTCAAACAGTGCGATATGAGTTACCTCAAGGCAGTCAGGCATATCGTTCATGTCCACCGCAAAACCGTGATTCTGGGAGGTGATGGCCACAGTCTTGTCAAAGACGTTCTGCACCGGCTGATTGGCGCCGTGCTGACCAAACTTGGTCTTGATGGTTTTGGCGCCGGAGGCCAGCCCCAGAAGCTGATGACCGAGGCAGATTCCGAAAACCGGAACTCCGCGATCCAGAATCTCTCTGATGGCTTCCTGGGCGTAGGTGCACGGCTCCGGGTCTCCGGGACCGTTGGACAGGAACACCCCGTCGGGATTCATGGCCAGAACCTCGGATGCCGGAGTGGTGGCCGGAACAACGGTGATCCGGCAGCCGCGATCGGCAATCAGACGGAGAATATTGCGCTTCACCCCGAAATCATAGGCCACCACGTGATAGGGAAGATCCTCGGGATTCTGCTTTTTGTATCCGGAGCCGAGAGTCCAGGAGCCTTCGGTCCATTCATACTTTTCCTTGCAGGTGACCTCTTTGGCCAGATCCATTCCCTTAAGTCCGGGGAATTCCCTGGCTCTTCTGAGAGCCTCTTCCTCATCAAGATTGTCTCCGGCCATGATGCAGCCGTTCTGGGCGCCCTTCTCACGCAGAAGACGGGTAAGCTTGCGGGTATCAATGTCGCAGATACCGACAACACCGTGATTGGTGAGATAGTCGGAAAGAGAAGTCTGACTGCGGAAATTTGAAGCCAGAAGCGGCAGATCTCTGATTACCAGCCCCTGTACCTGAATATCAGGCGATTCTTCATCTTCGGAATTACAGCCATAATTGCCAATATGAGGATATGTAAGTGTTACGATTTGCTTGGAATAGGAAGGATCAGTGAGAATTTCCTGATAACCGGTCATAGCGGTATTAAAAACGACCTCACCGACAGCACAGCCCTTAGCGCCAAATGAAACACCTCTGAATACTGTGCCATCTTCTAACACCAGTAATGCAGAATGAGTCAAGATGACCTCCAGAATTACTATTTTTACGGAAAACTGCAAGGCATGATTTTGCATGCAAAAAAGAACGCAAAATCAAAGTTAAATTTTGAGTATTCTATACTATCGGCAAAAATTATCAAGAAATATCACAAAATGAGATCCGTACGACAGCTTTTAATTGATTTTTCAGCTTTTTCTTTCAGATTCCGGATTTCCGGGGTTCCGAAATCTGCCGCCCGGCGGCAGGGCCGTCTCCGAAGCACCGGACAGACGGGGAGGGAAAATAAAAAAAGCCACGCCGCACATGGCAAATGAAAAGACGCAGGAAAAAACCGGGAACGAAACCGGAAAAGCTCCGGCTCCGTTCCGCATTTCCGGATCAGCCGGCATTTCCGGAAATCACGGTTCCGCCCTTCCCGGGCTCCGCACTGTCAATCCGGATCTCCTGACCGTCCTTTACGTTCTTTACATAGACATCAACCTGGTTAAAGGCAATTTCGATATTGTGCTCTCTGAAGGTCTTCAGGATATCTCCGTTCATGGTATCGATGCACGGATACCGGTCGGCGGTTTTTCTGGTGAACACATAAAATTCCACGTTCAGATTGCTGTCGCCAAAGTTCATGAAATACATTTTGGGTTCCGGGTCCCTCATGACATAGGGGTTTCGCCCGGCAATTTCCATGAGAAGCCGCCGCACCAGATCCATGTCGGAATCGTACCCCACTCCCACTTTTACGGCCACCCTGGTAACAGTGTCCATGAGAGTCCAGTTGGTCAGAGCGCTGGTAATGAGTGAACGGTTTGGCACCACGTATTCCTTGTGATCAAAATCCAGGATGGTGGTGGCTCTGATGCGGATCCTGCTGACAGTGCCGCTGTGATCGTTGATGGTGATGATATCCCCGATACGCACCGGTCTCTCAAACAGCAGAATCAGTCCGGAAACAAAATTGGCAAAGATTTCCTGAAGCCCGAACCCCAGCCCCACAGAGAGGGCTGCCACCAGCCACTGCACCTTGTCCCAGCTCAGTCCCAGCCTGGTACATACAAAAGAGGCCACCACGGCAATCAGAAGATAGGTAATAACGGTGATGATGGAATAGTCATACTTTTTAAGGAGCTCCCAGTGGTCAAACAGCAGCACCTCCATAACACCGGGAAGATTCTTGATAACCACCGTACCGAACCCCAGGGCATACGTTACCAGAAGAATATCAAAAGCGGTAACCGCCTTTTCAGCCTCGCCGGCCCCGATGCTGTACACGGTGAAGTTTTTGAGATAATTGGTCACGGTGATAAGGTCGCTCCAGAAGCTGATCAGAATCACCACCAGAAGGAGCAGGAATATCTGATCCACAATGGTTACGGTCTGCTGGCTAACCTGATAGGCGCTGATTTCGTCCTTCTGCGCTATAAGAGGCGAATCATCGTCATCATCTTCTCCGGACTCTTCGCCGCTCTCCTTCTTTTTAAGCCGATCTTCCCGCCATTGTTTCAGCCGATCCTTGATGGTATACACCCGGAAGGTCCTCTTTACCAGACTCCTTAAAAGATCGTAGGACAGAATGATGAACAGCGACACAATAATCCTCTCGCAGAGCAGCACCGCCGAATAGTAGTAGCCCAGGAAGGTAATCACTGTCTGAGTGACACACAGTGCCAGGGCTGCAAAAATGATGAACTTCTTCCGAAACAGCACGTCATTTCTTCTGAAGCTTATCGCCATGAGTCTCAGAAACTCAAACGACAGATATGCCGACATCAGAAAAAGAATCAGCTGTCCGGTGACATCGGAACTGAAGATATTCTGGGTATTTACCCGCCACTGGATGGTGGTCCAGATAACCAGGATACCGATAAAAATATTCCGGTAGCCGCGATAGAACCTCCGGTCAAAGGAAACATTGAAGATCCGGTCATTAATGCCTTCCGGACCGTAGATCCTGAGAAAAAACAGCGAGCCGCCCGTCAGCAGGGACAGTCCCAGCAGGGTTTCGAAAATACTGTCCTCCGGCATCAGTTCCCGGGTAACATCATCCAGGTATTCCGTTGCTGACAGAAAGACGTAACCAGCAAGGAAGATCATAAACCCGAACCTTGCAGCCCGCATCAGATCCGCCATAACTGCAATAAACGCATCCCGGTAGCGAGCCTTTCGGGGCTTTGTCATATTAGCCATGATCTGTTCCCTTTTGGCATCAAGCTTTCGTCCCGCATAAAACAGGAATCCCAAAAACAGTGCCAGAAGCGCAATGTTTATGCACTCCGATACCGCGGGGATGGCAAACCTGAGACTCTTTGCATACCGGGCCAGAACAAAATCCCGGTTTTCAACCTTATCCATAAAAATCTGCAGCCATTTGCGGCCCAGCTGTACATTGGAGGGATTCCAGAACAGCGCATTTTTAACCTGATCATTAAGGCCGGTACGGATTTTTTCATAGCTGTCGTGATTAATCTGGAGATTGGTGGCATTCCTGGTATTGACATTCAGAAGCACATTAAGCTCCGAAAGCAACCGGAATCTGATATCAAGGTGCTTTTTTACCAGATTTTCAATTTCGGGATTCTTGATAAACTCAAGTCTGTTCTCGGCATAGATTTTTTTGCGGAGCGCCTCGAGTCCGTTAAGATCGTGCCGGTTGTTATAAATCATCATCCGGCGTTCTGAGAGGTTGTCGGTAAAGTTCTCCGGATAGTCTATCCTCCGATAGTAGTTGTTCTGGGTCAGCAGAATCCTGGCCAGATGCACCGTTCCCCTGAAGTAGGAAATCTGATTTTGCAAATCCTCATCAAAACTCTTGGCCTCGGCGAGCATCTGGGAAATCCTGATGTTTTCGGCCTCGTAGACAGCATTCTCGCGATTGACCAGTTCAATATCGCTCTGAATTTTGCGGTTCATTTCCGCCAGTCTGGCCACCACGGGATACTCCTTGGCTCCCGAAACCTCCTCGCTGGCCTGATCCATGGTGGTGCTGAGCTGCTTCCTTCTCATTGACGTGTGAAGATCCCGGATACTGTCAAGAAACTCCGTTGCCGCAGCCAGTATTTCCTGACGGTAGTTGACGCCCACCGCAAGATTCTTAAAGGATATCTCATAGTTGTTGAGAATAAACTGTGTTACATTGATCCGGGAACTGTAGCTGGCATTCTCGGCCTTCATCCTGAGAAATCTGGAAGGATTGGCACTGCGATCCACCTCCCTGAGCTTTACGGAGTTTTCCTGAATCAGATTGTTAAGCTCGCCGATTTTTGCCGTGGATATTTCGATATAGCTGCTGGAGTTATCATAAAAATTCTTCACCCTGCTGTATGAGGTCTGAGCCTTTTCCTTCTTGGAGGTATATTTGGCTATAAGAAGAGACAAATCGGCATCAGACAGCTTTTTAACCAGCTTTCTATCCTCCTCAAGCTCCCTGAAAAACTCCCGGTACTCCCGGATATACCGATTATTTTCGGGATCCATGTTAATAAAGGTATACACCCATTCCATGGTTTTGACATCGCTGAGAATCTCCTGGTTGCACTTTCTGATTTCCTGATAATCCTCCAGAGACTGCTGCTCTTCCGGTGTTATACCCCCGCTCTTCTCCTTGTCCTGAAAATTCCGGATTATCTTATCTATTTCAGTAACACTGACCCCGATTCCGGAAGGATCCGCAGTATTCACCTCAGTGGCAAGAAGTGCGGCACTCCGATCCTTTTTGACTGCGGGAATATCTCCCGCACGGTCATCGGAATCAACAGCGAGAGCATTGCTCTTTCCTGCTTTTTCGTTATTTGCCTTATTTGCCGTCCTGACTGCATTTGCCGGATTTTCCGTTCTGTTACCGGCTGCCAGTGAGACATCGGGAACGGCGGAAAAACAGAACAGCAGGGGCAGAGCCAGAGCTGCGACATATCTGATAAATCTGAGAAACATAATCTTGGACATATGGCAAAAAAAGTAACAAACAATGGCGGAATCCCGCTTCCGGGAGTGAAAGCTCCGGGTTTCCCGGCAACATCTCATCACTGCCGGGAAACCCGTTGCAATATAGCATATCAGAGTCTGAAATTACACCTGTCCCGCCGGAAATGATTTCTGCCTCCCGGTACCCGGCCGGCACGGCCATTCCGAATTTCCCTGAGTTTTCACTCCTTTCCGGATCATAGTCAGGCATCTAATCTTTGCTGCCAGACTCGGCAGTGGGCACTTTCTCAGAGCATTTACCGGATGCCTGTCAGTACCAATTACAGCAAAGGAACCAAAATCATCACTCCGGATACGGTAATTTCACTGCCCTGTCCTTCGAAGAGATTATCAGAATTCCTGACGAACTCCAGCAGGCCTTACGGGGCGTTCTGACCAGGAAACCTCCGCATTCCAATATGTTTGACAGCCTGATCACCTGGGATCAGGATGTGTTCTTCGAATACGATGAAACTATTTGCGGGGTGGCCGCCACCACCGACATCGGAAATTACCTGAAAAAAACTGAACAGCTGTTACCACATGGCTGATTTCCGTGAGCTTGAAGGAGACCGGTATTTGTACTTCAAGTAAGATGGGGCGGGTAATTCCGGAACGGGACTCTTTGGGGTTCGGAAAAAAAACTCCGGAACGGCAGCGAATGCGGAAGATGCGTACCGCTTAAGGGCATCCAAAATAATGAAGAGGAACTGCTGCCGGCAATTCCTCTTTTTCACCGAGAAAAAAGCTGCCCGGGACATTTCCCGCCCCGGGCGTCAAGCCCGAATCAGCCGAGCTTATGGCCCAGGGCCTGTCTCAGATAGGCACCGGCACCGATAAGACCGCAGTACTTCTGGATGATCACATATACCGGAATCTGGGAGAGGTACTTCTTGAAACGACCTTTGTCCTCGAAGGCTACCCGGAAACCGGAATTCTTAAAGAATTCCAGGAAGCGCGGCACAATGCCGCCGGCAATGTAAACGCCGCCGAAGGCTCCCATGTTAAGCGCCAGATTACCGCCAAAGCGTCCCATCATCACGCAGAACAGGCTGAGAGCGCGGTGACAGTCGGTATCCGGATCATCGCGAAGAGCCCTTTCGGTCACGTCCTTCGGCTCCAGAGCTTCCGGCTGTCTGTTGTCAGAAATGACAATGGCCCGGTAAATATTCACAAGGCCCATTCCGGAAAGCAGTCTTTCAAAGGAAACGTGTCCGATTTCCTCGCGGAGAACTGCCAGAAGAGAATCCTCCTCCTCGCTGTTGGGAGCAAAATCCACATGTCCGCCCTCTCCCGGAACACTGACCCAGGTATCCCTGAAGTTAAAGAGATGGGCCACCCCGAGACCGGTACCGGCACCGTAAACCACCACCGGCTTGTCCTTCATAGGCTCGCCGCCGCCGATTTGCACCAGATCCCCGGCACCGAGTACCGGAATGGCCATGGACTGCCCGGTGAAATCATTGATGATTTCCAGATGATCCAGCTTTAAATTGGTCTTCATCTCGGATATGTAGAATTCCCACGGATTGTTGGTCATCACCACATGATCGCCGGTAATAGGACAGGCAATGGCAATACAGGCATCCTTGACCTTCATCTCGGCATGATTGCTGAAATACAGCCTGATTACGTCCTCAAGGCTGGAGTTTTCCAGTGCGGAAAATACCTCTACATTGCTAATCTCACCGTTTTCAAGATTGCAAAATGCCAGGCGGGCATTGGTACCGCCAACATCTCCAACCAGAGCAAAATCTGCCATTTTTATAAACTCCCAATTCTCAACTTAATAAAACCGGACTCAAAAATCATAAAGAGCCTAACCTGTGTCCACATTTTTGCCGGAACCGAACCGGCAGGAAAAAGCCACGCGGCCGGACACAGTTGACACAGGAAACCTCTGCATTCGTTCGGTCTATTATGTTACAGAAACGGCAAAAAGTAGTGAACTTTATGATATTTTTTTAAAATTTTTGTGAGATTGCAAAAGATGCCGGATCCTGAAAACACTTTCAGATCAAAAAGTTTCATGAAAGCCCGCAAAAACCTGACTTTCGGTACTTTTCCAATCAGAACCGCCATCCGGCCACCGGTACAGACATCTGATACGGCTCAGATACGATTCAGGTCCGCAGCAGAGTGATAAACATCGGCGAACTGTTTTCGTTTTTTTACGAAACCGCAGACCTTATAAGAATACCGCTCTTCATTACGGGCAATAACCGCAATGCACATGAAATTCCGGTATTTTTCCTTTGCCAGGTCACCTGGTGTCCGCCTGCCGTCCGTCACTGATATTCCCGGTTAACCGGAAGACAGTGAACACCGGCGTTCATTATGCCGTCATCCACTGCGCAGATCACGACTGTAAGCTTTTCGGCGTCATATGCAAAGAATTGGTACTGAAATTCCTCATGGCAACAGCCAGTCCTTCCGGGGAATGCCCGGAGGATCACTCCGCGGATAAAAACAGTTCCGGTTCATCTTCTGCAAAATTACGGGTATGTATTCATTCTTTGCAGCGGATATTCAACGGGACATCTCAGGAAAGACCCCCCCCCC
>CACYPY010000077.1:0-7796 GCA_902776415.1 uncultured Ruminobacter sp. | reverse complement strand
GGAGTATCTTGCTGCTGAGGATCCTCAGGAATGCGCCGTCTGCCGCAGAAGGAAAACAGCAAAACCCACCGCTCTGCCGGGCACTATGTACGCAATGAATGTCATACCGCGGACATGGACACCATTATCGGCCTGTGCCTGAAAAACATCAGCCAATCCGGCACTTATTCTCGAAAAAGTGCATCGGCAAGAACTGCCCGTTTTTCAGTGCGGGTAAATGATTGCAGCCTGATTCGGGGAGTACCTTTTGTTCATACCCCGAAGCAAAAACAGACATGAGAGAGGGCTTCCGCTCCGGCACGGCCTGCCTCCTGCTCCGCTCTGTCCCGGACATTTCCGGAAATCCCCGGGCGTTATGTAATAAAATTCAGAAAGGCATGTTTTTTTCAGGATCATTTCACAGTACATTGTTATCAAACTTTCAGCATTTTTACAAAAACTTCCAGTCATTCCCCATAAAATTACAAAGATGTGCCGAAAACGACATTTTTTCTTCAAATAGCTGAAACCGTTTTCCATTACCGTGGTAGAATAGAAATGTGCCGGGAGAACCTTTTCAGAACGCCGGAATAACATTTTCAGCGTCCCCTGTCCGCATTGCCGGCACGAGGTAATCAAGCTGATAAAAATGCAGAAAGGCTGTAGTTTTGTTTCAGACACTGCTTTCATGTATGAAACAGACTGCCTGACGAATGAGAGTTAAGAGGACTGATTGATGAATTTCCTGGATTCCATATTTGACAGATATGATTCCCTGAGCCGTACCGAAAAGAAAATCGCGGATGCGGTGAAGGCGGATCCCCACTCGGTAATCAGCTCCAGCATTGCCAGTCTGGCAAAGCTGGCTGACGTGTCGGAACCTTCCGTGCACAGATTCTGCCAGCATCTCAACCTCAAGGGATTTCCGGAATTCAAGCTCAGACTGGCCCAGAGCATCGCCAAGGGCACCCCCTATGTGAATATTCATGTGGAGGCCAACGACACTACCGAGAATTACACCAAGAAGATCTTCGAAGCCTCGATTTCCGCACTGACCGAAGCCCAGAAGAGTCTTGACATCTATGTCATCAAGAGATGCGTTGACATCCTGAGCTGTGCCAAAAAAATAACCTTCTGCGGTCTGGGATCCAGTGCCGTGGTGGCTCACGACATGATGAACAAGTTCTTCCGGTTCAATATCCCCTGCAATTATTTCGAGGATCCGGTAATGATGCTGATGAGCGCAGCCAATTCCAACCTGGAAGAGGTGTTCATCCTGATCTCCCACACCGGACGCACCAAGGATCTGGTGGACGTTGCCACTCTGGCCCGAAGCCGCAACGCCACTGTCATCGGCATGACCGCCAAAAACTCCCCCCTGGCGGAAGAATGCACCCTGGTGCTGTCCATGAACATCCCGGAGGATACCGACATTTATATTCCCATGGCCTCCCAGCTGGCCCAGCTTACCATGGTGGACGTGCTGGCCACCGGACTTATTCTCAGAAAGGGACCGCAGTTCATCGAAAGCCTTAAAAAGGTCAAGGAAGGCATTCAGGAATCGCGCTATGCACCGGGAACGTCGCACACCCCCGCGGCCGCAGCTCCCGGAGAAAACGTATCCCCCGGACAGCGGACGCAGGCCGGAGATCGACCGGCGTAAGAGCCGCGGATCTGAACAACAGGAGCTCTGCAGATGTCCCGTATTCTGGCAATCATGGATTCCAGCCAACTGTACCGTTTTGTGACTCTCGGTTCTGTTGTCATTCCCTGGAGCAATGCCCTGGAATTTTCCGATACCCTTCCGATACCTGAGGACTATCTGGAGCTCCTGAATGACAGCTGTATTCCCCGCCGGGGCTACCGGACAAAGGTTTTTCTCATCATCAATATCAGCCGGTCCTTCAGCTATGACGCCAGTCTGGACGTCAGCATCAGCGAGGTGGAGTTTCTGGTAGCCCTGGACGAAATCGCCCAGGAAAAGCTCTCCCAAATCTGGCCGGAATTCCATTTTGAGGTACTGCCGCGGAATTTTCTGAAGGGGCAGAACTACGAATTTCAGGTTCTGGATCGCCAGGCCCGCATGGGAGCGGCAGCCGCTCTGATCCTTCTGGGCATCGCCCCCGCTCCCGAGATTATTACCGAGCAGGCTCTTCTGGACATGGCTCCGGACATTTCCGATTCCGTGATGATGGGAATCCGCCTGCATTCCCTGAAACGCCCTTACTACACCACCGGATACAATGAACGAACTCTGATGTCTCTGGTTCTTTCCTATGTCAGGGATTCCTCGTTCGCCTATCCGAAAACCGATGCGGGCTTCTGCTTTGACGTCATGGACATCTTCCACTATCTGGTAAACCGCGGAGACACCACTCCCCCCTCCCATGACAAGCCGTCGTTCAGCACGGAAATTCATAACGAACTCCGGGGCCTTCTGGAAAGCGGTCCCGATACGGGAATTCTGGATCTTATCAGTGCCATGGAAAAGCTGCCCGCATGTCAGCGCATCATTAATGTGTTCAGCAACCTTTCCGACAACATGCCGCTGATTCCCTTCTTTTATCTCAAGGCCATCAGCCAGGTACGGGGAAAAGGGAAACGCTGGGATCAGAAATTTATCACCGGACTCGCCACCTGGCTGTCCAATGACCGGGAAAAGGAATGCTTCGCCATCATCCTGGGTGCGTCCCTGGGTTTTGAAAAGCTCTCCCTTCCGCTTTACCGCTTTCTGTCCATAAACATCATCAGCGACTGTGAGGATCCCAACACCTGCATTGCCGGATCCACAGGCAGGCTCGAGGATGACAACTTCCTTAACGTTGACGATTTTGACCGGGATTCCGCCCTCACGACTGCAGAACAGGATGACGACGGCAGCGGCGGAGATGCCGCAGCGTCTCCCGGAAATGCCGGTGTCTGCCATAACGAAGAAGAAAAAGCCGCCCCTGATGCCGATCCCTGGAGCTCCTCACCCGGCGAGTGCTCGTTTCTGGATTACCGCAATTACAGCCAGACCATGGGAGATGGCAATCCGGAGCTCCTCAACGTGTTCAGCATCAGAACCTCCGAAAATGATCAGGCATTCGATCTTCCGGAGTTCATTAATACCGATGACACCTTTAACGACTTTATGTCTGACGAGGAAGAGCCTGGTACCGTACCGGAGGACAGAGTGTTTCGGGGCGGCGATCTCCCGGAAACAACCCCGGTTTCAGCCGCCATTCTTGATATCGGGAGCTCCTGGAAGGAAACACCGGAAGCTGCCGAAAAAAAACCGGACAACAGTTTTGCCGCCATGTTTCCGGTTCCCTTCGTTACCGGCCAGAAGAGCATTCCTTCATATCGCCGGGCCAGTCTCGATGCCTTAAGCCAGGCCCTGCAGATTACCCACAACATGTCGGAGATATCCGATGCCGAACTCCGGGATTCCGTACTGAGTCTTATCGAAACCGAGGCTCCGGTACGAAACGAATTCGTCCTGGCCAGGTTCCGTCTTATTGCCCGTCGCAACAAGACTCCTTTCAGAAAAGGGCAGGAGGAGCTTAAGATTCAGAATCTGATAAACCAGGTCATCACCGAAAACGGATATATCACCGACGGCGAGGGCTTTATCTACCGGCGTAAAATTTTTGTCCATGCCCGCTCCCGCAATCTGGCAGACTCCCGGGGGGACAGTACGGTTTCCGACTATCTCCGGAGTCCGGAAAACATCTCCCGGGCCGAGATCGCCGCTGCCTACTATGTCGCCAAGACCTCCGGAAATCTTCTTATCAATGACATCACAATCCAGGATATTGTTGACATCTTCCACCTGAGATCCCGGGGCGAAAAGGCACAGGAGGCCCTGAAAAGAATTCAGGATGTCATGGATGCTCTTGCCGCCATCCCGGATATCAATAAAGCCCTGCAGGAACGCTATGCGGCTTCCCGTGAAAAACAGGAAAAATAAGCCATGGCCGCAGCATAATCGGGATTTTTCAGACGGCGGCGGGACTCCCGCACCTCATTTTCAGTGGCTCCGGTCTCGCTCGGAAACGTGAACTATACTGAAATCATTGCCGCCGGCCCGGTAAAAAGCGCAAGTAATCCCCAGGGGAGATACCCCGGAATAATCACCAGAAGAAGCAGGATTTCGATGCCCGTCATTCAGTACGGCACGTATTTCATGCAGGTGAGATCCGTGTTTTTCTGCCAGCGCCGGTTCCTGACAGTTCGGTCTGAAATATCCGGGATGCAGTGCGGACAGCGGGCAAAAACGGAACGGGGGTATTTCCCGAAAAGTCCGCCCTCAAGGCATCTCTCGGGGAGAGCCTTGTCGCAATGGGGACAACAAGCCGGATCGTACCAGCCGCTCCTGTCAAAATGAAAAGCCGCCGCCCGGTATGGCAGAGTCTGTTCCGGCTCCTCCCGGGTGAAATCCGTATCCGATATTCCGGAATCTGACATAACTCCCCTGGTTAACTTCTCATCCCGAAAATCCCTTCAGAACCACGCTCCTTCACAGATGCAATATGTGATCCCTGCCGCTTTCACAGTCGGAAAATTATCCGTAATATTAAACACGGTCAGGGATTTGGCTACAATTGCGGAATTGCAGGATTACCGGACTGACATGAACCGCATTTCTCCCGGAAAAACACCGGGCCCTGCATCCGGAAACAAACCGGGGTTGCAGAAAGGTGCCCCGATCATCCTGATTGTGATAAATAATCCGTATCTGCCCAAGGACAAAACATATGAACTGCCCCTATTGTAATGCCGAACTTCCGGCTCAGAACTCCGCATTCTGTCCGTATTGCGGAAAATCCCTGCCATCATCGCAGCAGGACGGCATTAATCCCTACAACAGCAATCCCTCTGCCGGCAACTCAACAAATTCCCCGGTTCAGGATACCCCGTATCAGAACCGGAAAACCGGCCCTTCCCCGGAGGAATATAAGTCCGTTCTGAAAAGCCTGAATACCATGATCATTCTGGTTATCATAACGCTGGTAATGATGTTCCTGCCCCTCCTGAACATTATCAGCGGGATCCTTATTCTGGTAATTCTCATCATGTCCCTGTTTCTCACGGACAGAACAAAAAGCATCTTTGACAAAACCGACTACCCTGTATATTCGAACATTGTCGCCGGCGTTAAAACAAAATGCAAAATTCTGCTGGGATTTCAGGCAGCCTGCCTCATTTTGGGATTTATTTCAGGATTTGTTACGACCTCCATGCCTCAGGGCGGGAATGAAGTCGCGGTACTTACTGTTGCAACCGGAGCCTTGATTCTCGGTACAGCGCTGATGTCTCTCTTTCTTCAGATTTACTGCTTCGTCAGACTGTTTACCGTCAAGAATGCGGTAGCGCAGCTTTCCATGGGAATGACTATCCCCCAAAATCCGGGAAACACCGCCGTAGTCTGGTCCATCATCGGCGTGATCCTGCTTGTGGGGATTGCCATGGTCGGAATCATTGCTGCCATTGCCCTTCCGGCATACGCCAAATACATGGCCAGGGCCCATTTTATTGAAATAACCACTGCCGCAGACGGCGTCCGGCGGTCAGTGGAGCTTTGCTACCAAGAAACCGGAAGTCTTGATACCTGCAGCACCGGCATGAATAAGCAGGGTAACGGCTGGAGGCTGGCAGCGCATCCGGAGGACTACCGCACCAAATATGTGGACCGTATTGAGGTTAAAAAAGGCGTGGTTACCGCTACCGCAACTTATGGCAGCGGGCTTATGGGCGCCACTATAATCTACGTCCCCGCCCCCAGCGGAAAGACCCTGGATTGGCAGATAAGCCGGGAATCCACCTGCAAAGAGCACGATCTCTGCTAAAATATATTGCAGACCAGGATCTTCCGGTACCGGATATGAATGAAAGTGCCTCCTGGTCATTATGCTGATTTAATAACATCTCTTCCCAAGGACAAACAAAAATATGTACTGCCCCCACTGTAACGCCGAACTTCCGGTCCAGAACTCCGCGTTCTGTCCGTATTGCGGAAAATCCCTGCAATCCTCGCAGCCGGACAACGGCAATCCCTACAACAGCAATCCCTATGCTGGCAACACAACAAATTCTCCGGTTCAGGATACCCCGTATCAGAACCGGAGAACCGGTCCTTCCCAGATGGAATTCCAGTCCGTTCTGAAAAGCCTGAACACCATGACCATTCTGGTAATCGCGGCGCTGGTGCTTTCATTCATCCCCTACCTGAATATCATCGGCTACCTGCTTCTCCTGGTTATTCTGGTTATGTCCCTGTATCTCACAGGAAGGACCAAAAGGATTTTTGACCTGACTGACTACCCGGTATATTCAAAAATTGTTGCCGGCGTAAAAACAAAGTGCGTGATTATTCTGGTAGCTCAGATTATGCTGTTCGTTGGAGGTTTTTGTTCGGCATTCGTGCTGACACCCGGTTCAGGGGACTATACAGGTATCATTGCACTGGTGGCCGTATTATTGATCTGCAGTTTGGTGGCACTGGTCCTTGAAATTTACTGCTTCGTCCGCCTGTTTACCGTCAAGAACGCGGTAACACAGCTTTCCATGGGCATGGATATCCCCGAAAAGCCTGCCGGAGGCGGTATCATCATCGCAGCCATTGTCGGCGTAATCCTTTTGGTGGGCATTGCCGTAGTCGGCATCATCGCTGCCATTGCCCTCCCGTCATACGCCAGATATATGGCCACGGCCCGTTATTCCGAGATAACTGCTGCTGCAGATGGCGTCCGGATTGCAGTGGAGCCCTGCTATCAGGACACCGGCAGTCTTGATGCCTGCAGCACCGGCACGAATAAGCAGGGGAACGGCTGGAGACTGGCGGAGCGTCCGGAAGACTACCGCACCAAATATCTGGCCCGTATTGAGGTTAAAAAAGGCGTGATTACCGCTTCTGCAATTCAGGGGAACGGACTCAGGGGAGCCAATATAATCTATGTGCCCGTGCCCCGCGGGAAGAACCTGGAGTGGCAGGTAAGCCGGGAATCCACCTGCAAAAAGCATGATCTCTGCTAAAGGGGATTTCACATAAGTTTACCTTCCGATAAAAGGCGTCAGTTACCACGGCGCCTTTTTTATCAAGTTACTGACATGCAGACCACCGGTGATCGGTTCTGTTCCGGAGAATTCGTCCTTCGATCTTCAGGTGTTCTCACTAGCCCTGGCACATTATCCCCGCATAATTTTCTTCCGAAAAATGGAATTTTTATAAGGAAGTGACGGGTTGTTACGGAAATTCGGGAATCCCGGCGCCCCCTCTCTTTAGACCTCGTGTTGTATTTTCCCGGGATACCTGACATTTCCGGAATCCAAACAAATCGGACGCCGGCCCCCGCTGAACAATTGACACCGCAGACGATTTAAATATAATGCCATCCACACCACGATGACAGAAATCACCGGGGCTCCGTCTTTCCTCTTTCAGAATTCATGAAGACGGCGCACAATATTTCGGACAAGCTTTTCAGGACTGAAAAGAAATTCATTCCGGCACTTTCAAAAAATCAATCAAAAGGAAATTCAGTATGCCCTCTCAGAACAACGGAACTTGCCCCGCAGATCAGACACGCTCTGGCTCTGATACTCCTGACGGTTCCTCTCTCAAAAACCGGACCAATCAGGATCGGCCGACTCCGGAGGAATTCAATTCAGTTATCGGTTCCCTGAAAATGATGACAAAAATAGCAGTTGCATGCCTGATAATAGGTGCTCTTGTGCATTAAAAGTTTCACAAATCCTGGGACTATAGTATCGAGCTATATTTCATAAGGCTTGTAGCTTCTTTTTCTTCAAATCCCCCTGTTTTCGCCAACAAA
>CACYPY010000076.1 GCA_902776415.1 uncultured Ruminobacter sp. | reverse complement strand
GCCGTCGAGTTTAATGAAGAAATCGGAAGCCATAACAGTATCTCCTCTGAATGAATGCCCTGGGAGCGCGCCTGGTGCCCGGAGAGCTTTTCTGTATCCCGGGTGCCGTCCGTTTCGGGCGGAACCTTCGTCCTTTGTACAGACAACGCAGGAATGTGAAGGAGGTTACAGATTTTTTCAGAAGATGATACGGCAGTTCCCCCGAAAACAATCTCATCCCAGGCAGGTACCCGGGGTCAGACATTGACGCACGGCACCCGGGTGCTCAGGCACAGAGTGGTGGTAAGTCCTTCCAGCTGGTAGTGCGGGTGCAGATAGAATTTGACGTCATAATAGCCAATGCGATCCTCTCTTTCTTCTATGACCACTCGGGCCTCCGCCAGGGGATATCGGGCCTTTACCTCCTCATCGGCGTTGGGGTCGGAGGTTACATATTCGCTGCTCCAGTCTGAAAGCCACTTGATCATATCCTCCCGGGACTTAAAGGAACCCAGCTTGTCCCGGACGATGCACTTGATGTAGTGGGCGAAACGGGATACCGCAAAAATGTAGGGCAGGCGGGCCGACAGCTGGGCGTTGGCACTGGCGGCCGGGTTGTCATAAACCCGGGGCTTGTTTACGGTCTGTCCTCCGGGGAAAACCGCATAGCTGCTGTTTTTGCAGAAGCACAGGGTCAGGAAACCGTTGCACGAGAGATCCTCCTCCCGATGCTCCGGGATGGCAATTTCCACGGGGAGCCGCATGCTGGTGCGGCTGTCTCCGGTATCATTGGCATAAACCGGAAGATTGTTCACGATCCCTCCGGACCTGACGCCGCGGATTCGGGCGCACCAGCCATAGCGGTCGAAAGCTCTGTTAATATTGATGCCCATGGCATAGGCGGCGTTAATCCATACCTGCGTGTCCTGATCTTCTTTTTCGGTTTCCTCGGAAAATGCGAAGCCCCGAACCTGGTTGGAATCCGGTCCGTACGGCACCCGTGCCAGAATCCGGGGCAGGGTAAGCGCCACGTAGCGACTGTCTTCGGAATCCCTGAAGGAACGCCACAGAGTATACTGCGGGGTCATGAAAATGCTGGCAATGTCCCGGGGATTTGCCAGCTGTCTCCAGGATTCCAGATTCATGATGGAGGGATCGGCGCCGCTTATAAAGGGACTGTGGGTTGCGGCGGCGATCTGGGCGATCCCCCGGAGAAGCTCCATGTCCGGAGCCAGGTGGTTGAAGTAATAATCTCCGATGATCACTCCCAGGGGTTCGCCGCCGGCAGTGCCGTATTCGTCTTCGTAAAGCTTCCGGAATATGGGACTCTGATCCCAGGAGCTGCCCCGGAACTTTTTAAGGGTGCGGAACAGCAGCTTTTTGGAGATATTGAATACCCGGATTTTGATGTTTTCGGAGGGAGGGGTGTTTTTTACCAGATAATAAAGTCCTCGCCAGGCGCTTTCTAGAGCGATAAATTCCGGATGGTGAATTATGGCATTAAGCTCGGCGCATATTCTCTGATCAGTTTCGGCCAGCACCGCCTCTGCCGCATATACGGGGTTCCCGGAAAGAGCAGAGGGAAGCTCGGCGGTCATGTCCGCCAGGAGCAGAACCGCCTTCTGAAGATCCCCGGGGAGGCCCCGGAACCATGCGGCGGGATCGTCCTGAGAAGTCCTGTCATTAAAAACTGCTGATGTCGGATTCACGGTGTTTCCTCCACGGTTAAGGGGCGAATTTCAGACGTCATGATATCACGCTGAAAGCCCCGGGGATTCTGAAAATCAAAAAAAGCCCGGAATACTGAGACCCGGGCCTGAATGTTACCTGACACTCCGGAAATTCCGGCGGTCTTCAGGAACAAAGCCGCCGGAAGCTGCGGGGACTGTCAGGAATGCTCCTTCTCGGAAAACTCAAAAACGAACTTTCCGTCACTGGCATCGCAGGTAACGGCGGCCAGCTCCTTTCCTTCCATGGTGTATTCCAGGAATCTGGCGCTGATATCCGGAAGCAGATCATTGCTGATAATGGCGTCGATAAGACGGGCTCCGGAGGCGATATTGTCGCAGCGCCGGATGATCTCGTCACGAAGGCCCTGGGTGCAGGCAAAATCAGCGCGGTATTTGGTGCGGACTCTCTTTTCAACCTTCCGGAGCTTGAGGTCGATGATTCGGTTGATGACCTTTGTTCCCAGAGGATAGTAGGGAACCACGGAAATTCTGCCCAGAAGCGCAGCCGGGAACACCCGCATGAGATCCGGTCTTATGGCCTCGGCCAGAGTTTCCGGAGACGGGAGACTGTTTTCATCGGCGCAGAGATCCATGATCTTTTCATCGCCCACATTGGTGGTGAGGATAATCACGCAGTTTCTGAAGTTGATAAGACGTCCGGATCCGTCCTCCATCTGTCCCTTGTCAAACACCTGGAAGAAAATCTCATGGACGTCGCGATGCGCCTTTTCGATCTCGTCCAGGAGAACCACGCTGTAGGGACGGCGTCTGACCGCTTCGGTAAGAACGCCGCCTTCGCCGTAGCCCACGTATCCCGGAGGAGCTCCCTTGAGGGTGGAAACGGTGTGCGCCTCCTGGAATTCGCTCATGTTGATGGTGATGAGGTTGCTCTCGGTGCCGTAAAGCTGTTCGGCCAGAGCCAGGGCGGTCTCGGTTTTGCCGACGCCGGAGGGCCCGGCCAGCATGATTACCGCAATGGGCTTGTCCGGATCCGAAAGGGCGGCCCGGGCCGTAAGAATTCTTTTGGCAATCAGGGAAACGCCCTGATCCTGACCGATTACCCGCTCCTGCATGTGATTCCCGAGATTGAGCACCGAGCTGATTTCATTTTTGACCATGCGCCCCAGAGGAATTCCGGTCCATTCCGAAATCACGGCACTCACGGCCTGCTCGTCCACTTCGGGAAGCACCATGGGGTTGTCTCCCTGAAGCTCGTTGAGTTCGTCGCGGGTTTTTTGCAGCAGTTCCCGATCCTCGGGGGAAGGTGCTTCGGCATTGTCCTTTGCACTCAGCCGGCTCCGGAGATCCAGATATTTTCCGGAAAGCTCCTTAATGCCGTCATAACGTTCCCGGAGTTTTGCAAGCTCGGCTTCGGCGTTTTCGATGCTCTTTTTGACGCCGGCGATTTCCTCGGTTCTGGAAAAGCCTTCCTGCTCTTCTCTGGAAAGAATTTCGTTTTCCAGGCGGAGGGCTTCCAGCTTTCTCTCAAGGAATTCGATTTCCGAGGGCAGGGTGCTCTGACTCAGGGCCACCTTGGCACAGGCGGTGTCCAGAACGCTGACGCCCTTGTCCGGCAGCTGTCTTGTGGGGATGTAGCGCCGGGACAGGGTAACCGTGGCCCTGACCGCCTCGTCGAGAATGCGTACCTTGTGATACTTTTCCAGAAAGCCGGTCATGGCGCGCAGCATCCGGAAGGCCTTTTCGTCGTCCGGCTCCTGTACCAGGATGTTTTCAAAACGTCTGGTGAGTGCCGGGTCCTTTTCAAAGTACTTCACATATTCCCGGTAGGTGGTGGCGGCAATGCAGCGGAGCTCGCCGCGGGCCAGAGCCGGCTTTATCAGATTGGCGGCATCGTTCTGTCCTGCCGTGCCGCCGGCCCCGATCAGGGTGTGGGCTTCGTCGATGAAGAGAATAATGGGCACATCGGAGGATTTGACCTCTTCGATTACCTGCTTGAGACGGTTTTCAAATTCGCCCTTCATGGAGGCGCCGGCCTGCAGGAGTCCCAGATCCAGGGAGCGGAGCACAGTCCCTTTGAGGCAGTCCGGCACATCCCCTTTGGCAAGTCTTACGGCAAAGCCCTCCACGACAGCGGTTTTGCCGACGCCGGCCTCGCCGGTGAGAATCGGATTGTTCTGCCGGCGGCGCAGGAGCACGTCCAGCATCTTGCGGATCTCCTCGTCTCGTCCCACAATGGCGTCAATTTTGCCTTCCCGGGCCAGAGCGGTAAGGTCGGTGGTATAAAGGTCCAGGGCCTCTCCCTTCCGGAGAGCGGAGTCATTCATGAGTCCGGAAACCTGGCCGGTGCCGGTATCCCCGGTGGCTGCGGCAGCCACGTTTTCCGGTGAGTTTCCGGTAATCTCGTTAAACTTTTCCTGAAGAAGATCTCCGTTGATCTTTACGAGCTCGGAGCTGATTTCATGAAGTCTGCGGCTGAGATCCGGATTGAGCTTTATGGCCAGAAGCAGATGCCCGGTGCGGATAAGCGGGCTCTGATAAACAATGGAGGCGGCCATCCAGGCTTCCTGAATGGCAGTTTCCAGAAGCGGGGAAAACCCCGAAATGGCACTGGCGCCCCGGGGCAGGACATCCAGAGCTTTTACAAAATCGCTGGAAAGCCGGGCTTCGTCAATACCGAAATATTTGATAATTTCATGGAAATCGCAGGGATCTCCCAGGAGAATCTGATTCAGGCAGTGAATAATATCCACGTACGGGTTGCCCCTGGTCTTGCAGAGGGCGGTGGCGCTCTCCAGGGACCGGTAGGCGGTGCCGGAAAGCTTGGCAAAGAGCTGTTTTTTCTTTAGCTTTATCATGTTTTGGAAATCTCCTGATTGGTTGTTCCGGGGATTCCGGAAAACCCGCGGCCGGTTCCTGAACTGCAGGAAGCCGGAACCGGTTCCGGACAGAATAAAAAAGACAGATTGCGCATATAATCTGTCTTTCGTGTGTCAGAAACGGCAATTAGGCGTTTTCTACCTGGTTGAAGGAGGCTTCAACGGCGCCGTCCTTGGTGTTGTCGGCCTTGATGGCGGTGTACTTCCAGGTGATCTTGCCGGCAACGATGTCCACGGTCTCCACCGGAGCGGAGGCGTTTTCGGCAGTGGGAAGAACGATGTCGGCATCAGCGCCGGCAACCACGGATGCAACTTCGGCTCTGACAATCTTGCAGTTTTCCATGGTTACTTCGTAAACGGGAACCTGAACACCGGCAATGGCACGGCAGACATTGAAGGTTACCTTGGCGATCTTCTGGCCGTTCATGCAGAACTGCTGGATCTTCGGAGAAGCCTTGTCAAGAAGATGCACGAAGGTAAAAGGGGTGAAAGAGCCTCTTCCGGAAACGTCAGTGGTGCGGCCGGCGGTAACATTCTGCTGGGCGCCGTGTTTGAAGTTGACAACCTCGATCCACTTGGCATGGGACTTGTCAGCTGATTCGCCGTCAATGCCGTCAAGCTTGATGAAAAAATCGGAAGCCATAATATAGTTCTCCTGTGTTAATAAAAATTCTGAGAGAGTTTTTAATTTCTCTCAGGCGACCCCGGTTTCCGGAACCGCATTTCCGGGACAGCCCCGGTATCGGACCGGACTGTCCTGAAATTCCATGGGACACCCCCGGACGGGGATGCCGTTTTAATGACCGTTACTTGCCTGCGCTGGGAATCTTGGTGGTGAGTCTCAGAGAGGTGGTCAGTCCTTCCAGCTGGTAGTGCGGGCGAAGATAGAACTTGGCATTGTAGTAGCCGGGGTTCCCTTCCACGTCCTCTACCACCACCTTGGCCTCGGCCAGAGGATACTTGGCCTTGACTTCCTCGGAGGCATTCGGATCCGAGGTAACGTAGTTGGAGATCCAGTTGGAAAGCCACTGCTCCATATCGCTGCGTTCCTTGAAGGAGCCGATCTTGTCTCTCACGATGCACTTGAGGTAGTGGGCAAAGCGGGAGGTGGCAAAAATGTACGGCAGTCTGGCCGACAGATTGGCATTGGCGGTGGCGTCAGGATTGTCATATTCCTGCGGCTTGTTAACGGTCTGCCCGCCCAGGAATACCGCATAGTCGGTGTTCTTCCAGTAGCAGAGAGGGAGGAAGCCGTTCTTGGACAGCTCTGCCTCGCGCCGGTCGGTGATGGCGATTTCGGTGGGGCACTTCATGATGGTGCCGCCGTCATCGGTAGGGAAGGTATGAGTCGGGAGAGACTCCACCACGCCGCCGGATTCCACGCCGCGGATATGGGCACACCAGCCGTAGTCGGTGAAGGAGCGGTTAATGTTGACGCCCATGGCATAGGCGGCATTCATCCAGTTGTAGTTGCGGGAATCGCCCAGGTTGGTGTCTTCGGTGTAGTTGAAGCCCTCAACCGGGTTGGTATCCTCGCCGTAAGGAGCTCTCGAGAGCACTCTCGGGAGCGTGAGCACCACGTAGCGGCTGTCATCGGATTCTCTGAAGGATCTCCAGGCGGCATATTCCGGGGTGGAGAACAGCTTGCTGAGATCCCGGGGCTTGGAGAGATCCTGCCAGCTGTCCAGATTCATGATTGAAGGATCGGCGGCACTGATAAACGGGGCATGGGCTGCTGCGGCTACCTGGGAAATGCCCCGGAGAAGCTCCACATCCGGGCCGGTCTGATTGAAGTAGTAATCGCCCACCAGCGCTCCGAAAGGCTCGCCGCCGGCGGTACCGTACTCGTCCTCATAGACCTTCTTGAAGATCGGGCTCTGATCCCAGGAGGTGCCCTTGAACTTCTTGAAGGTCTTCAGAAGATCCTTCTTGCTGACGTTCATAACGCGGATCTTCATGGATTCGTTGCTGTTGGTGTTGTTCACCAGATAGGATACGCCTCTCCAGGCGCTCTCCAGACTGGTGAAATCCTTGTTGTGAATGATTTCGTTAACCTGGGTGCTCAGCTTTTTGTCCAGCTCGGCAATAATTCCTTCAATGGTCTTGATGGCGTCATCGCTGACGATGTTCGCATTTTCCAGAGCCTGACCCACCAGAGTCTGCACGGCACTCTGCACGGCGGACTTGGCTTCGTCGGACTTTGGCTTGAACTCCTGCTCCAGAAGCCGGTCGAAATCGGAAACTTCAAAGCCGGCGGCGGCTTCCTGCCCCTGGGCAGCGGTTTGTTCGAGTTCGCTCATCTTTAATTACTCCTTGTCTTCAGTCTTTGCGGCATCGCCTTCAGCCTTTTCGGGATTGGCCTCCTTTGAGAGAGCCTTCAGCAGGGCGGGATCCTTGAGAATTTTGGCAATCAGCTCTTCGGCGCCGGTTTTGCCGTCCATGTAGCTCAGAAGGTTGGAAAGCTGCTTGCGGGCCTCCAGAAGCTGCTTGAGCCCGTCAACCTTTTCGGCAACCTTGTCCGGTGAAAAGTCGTCCATGCTTTCGAAGGTGATGTCCACTGCCAGATTGCCTTCTCCGGTAAGGGTGTTCGGAACAGAGAAGGCCACTCTCGGCTTGATGCTTTTCATTCTGTCGTCGAAGTTCTCGGCATTGAATTCCTGGAAATTACGCTCCTCGACATTGGGAAGAGGCTCGGAGGGCTTTCCGGAAAGATCCGACATCACTCCCATAACAAAGGGCAGATTGACCTTTTTTTCGGAGCCGTACAGTTCGACATCGTATTCAACCTGAACTCTCGGGGCGCGGTTTTTGCCCACAAATTTCTGTGAATTGCTACTTGCCATGGGGATTATCTCCTTAAGTGTCTGTTTTCAAAAAATTTAACAGCTTTTCAAGCATCTGTATTCATAACGCACATTTGCAGGATCAGTTACAGATGCCTTAAAAATCAGTATTCGGGGGTGGGTTCCGGAACGCCGAGCTGTTCCCGGGCCTTCTCCAGCGAATTCTTGTCAATTTCCGTGAGGATTTCTATAAAGTTCATGTCTGACATCCGGATGGCTCTTTCCAGAAGATACGGAAGCGGACTGGACGGTTCGGCTTTTTTAAAATATTCGGCGCTTTTCCTGATCATGAGAAGGGCGTCCTGCCGGCTGGTAATGATGACAGATGCCAGATCCCGGAATTCGGCCGGAGCTTTGGAAGCCGGCTGCGCCGCGGGTCTGCCGGCAGCTGCCGGAGTGCTGTCTGATGCTTCCGCAGCGTCCTCCGTGCCGGCTTCGGGCATCTGGGAAGTCAGGAACTTGTCCAGGTAGCCGATTTCCTTTTCCAGCGTCTCAAAGCTCAGCGATGCTGTCATGCCGATCTTTTCGTTTACGGTGTTCTTGATTTTCGTCAGCAGATCCCGGACCTCCGAAAGAAGCCCGTACTGCTTTTCCAGAATGCTGCGGGGCAGGGCCCGGAAATCTCCGGTCATCTGAGTCGGATCCGGTTTCTGAGTGTCCTCGCCGGCCTGAATAATCCCCTGGGCTAAAAGCACGTCCCGGAGAGAATAGGAAAGCTCGTCCAGAATGCGGTGTTTCCGGAATCTGCCGACAAAGTCTATGGGGTCGTTGTAGCTGCCGGGCTTGGGTGAGAGAATGCTGAGGATGTTCAGCCGTTCCGTAGGATCATTGTCATCGTCCGGATCCAGAAGGGGGTAGCACCGATCCCAGAGCTCCGAACAAAGGTAGTCGATCATCTGAAGCCCCTGCTTCATTCCGGAAAGTCCGTTAAGGCAGAAGGCACTCAGGGTATGGTAGACGGCAACTCTGAGATCCCTGGTTTTTGACCACAGCGAAATGGTGTTTTTGATAAGGGCCCGGTAGTCAGGCTCCTTCCCTTCGCTTACCGAGTCCCCCATTTCGGAAGGAGGCACGCTGAGGGCCAGCTCCTCCATCTGGAGATACAGGGAATCGTATTCGAGGTTTTCCCCGACATCTCCGTCGGGAAGGAGAGTCAGCAGGGAGTCAGTATCCGGCAATTCCATAGTCTGGCAGAGTCCGCAAATTTGTTATTCATTGCTGCCGCAGGAACCCTTAGGGCATAATGCGGCAAAACCGTCATGATTTTACATGAATGCATTACGGGGATAGTGATCGGGGTTTCATTTTGGAAAATGGAAGGAATCCGGGTATCTGAAAAATTGCGTTTTTTCGGAACCTGTCACAATTGTTTCGGTTTCGGAGGTCCTGTTTTGGGACTTAAGCACCGAAATGAGGCAGGTTAAAATCCCGTTGCCGCTTTTTTGGGGGAGCGCGAGGATTGTCCGGCATCAAAACAGGTACCTCCGGTAACTTTCTGCACTCTGTCGTTCCTGCATGCTGATGCAGTCAAATACCATCCGAGTTCTGTTTGCGAGGGGCGTTATGTCAGTTTTTGTCAGATTTTATCCATCTGTCAAATATTTTTGATCTTCGGCATGAGACATTTTTCGAAATTGCGCGCAGAAGTCCTTAACTCTGGCTGTTCTGTATGCCTTTCCATCTCTCTCAATTTCCAGAAGGAGCTTGTTGTGTCGTCCGAAACCCGGGTCAATTCCTCATGGCTGGACAATCCGAAAATCATCAAATTTCTATGTAGAAACATCACTGCCTGATACAGTGAGCAGCGGTGGTATTTCTGCCTGACACCCCCATCAATGCTGAGGCGCCTTTGGCTTCCGTCCTCTTTTCTTCGGATTATTTTTACGATCTAGCTCCTGTCTTAAAGCAAGAGGCAAACATTCGTACGGAGGCTCTATACCGCAAGCCCGGCTGATTTCAACCTGTTTTGTCGTAAAGGATGTCATATGACTGGAACCATCGGTGTACTCACTGAAACGGATTGATTCCATTTCATCCAGCATGTCGAGAGTGGACTGGTATTTCTCCCTCATGGATTCCCGCCAGACATTCCTTAACTGAGAAATCGGTATAAGCCCCGCAAATGACACAAACGAACGGCCGCATTTGCCATCCTCGGAGGAATTCCACTGGCAGTACAGCCCCATGCCGTTCTTCATCTGATCGAAGTTTTTTTCATGCTCGTCTCTGCTCTTGTATTGCTCCAGAGCTTCGATGGCTGAAATGTCCAGTTTTGACATCAGCGAAGAGAATGCGCCGCACAGAGATGTTTCCCTTGCAATTTTGGCAGTGTTCTCTTCATAGGCAATTCCTGTCACTTTTCCCTCGCTGTCCGTAACGGCAGTCACTTTGAAATACTCGTGGAGAGCGTTGTATTTCCTGATATTGTCGGGAATCAGCCCTGATTTTATGTCCTCGTCCAGACTGGACTTCTCTTCAAGAATTCTCTGGGTAAGTTCAGCCAGCTCTTCGCTTCTCCTCATAGGATTTATGAAGATATTGGCCTTAAGGTTTGCTATTTCCACTTCAGTGCCGTCGGACAGTTTGCCGGTATATGCCGGTACGGACACCTGCCTGGAGAAAAGCTTGCTTCCGGAATTGTATTCCATGTTCGATGGCAGTCCGTTCCTGTCAAATGCAATATCCCCAAGAAGCGGCAAAACGGGAGACGAACAGGTTTTTGCGCAGATAAGGAACGGTATCTCCGCAGCAATGAAAGCTGCAATGTTTTCTTCGGAGGCATATCCTCTGTCCGCGATGAAGGTTACATCCGGAATGCCCAGCGCTTTCAAATCGGCTATCAGCGTACGAATGGTCGACATGTCAGAGATATTCCCGGGAAACGACCTGTAATATATCGGCTGATGTGTCGACAGCGCATAAACCACAACCTCAATCGTGTTCTGGAGCCTGGGATTGTCCTTGTTGTGTCCCCAGTGTATATCCGCGAGACATTTTCCCCAAGCGGAACGCGTAGTGGAATCGCAATCTACAAAACTTCCCTTAGGAAGTCTGCTGAGCCTTGCCCTGATAAAATTCATCCTCTCGCTGTCATGAATGCTCTGGGTAAGTCTGGTAATTCCGGGAGATGTTAACTGGTAATCCAGAAGTGTCTGATGGGTGTTCTGCCATTTTGCGAATCTGCTGTAATTTTTCCCGGAAATGTACGGAAACAGGGCCAGTGACAGTACTTCATTCACCGTGAATACATTACCGCCGAAGACCGTCAGCAGATCATCATAGACACCTTCCTTTCTGGCGATTTGCTCAAGGAGCCAAAAGCTTCCGTACAGCTTGTTGTACTGATCCAAAATTGTGTTGCAGGGCTTTGTATTGGGTATTGCAGCTGCTTCCTCATTCTGGGAATTATCCTGATGATTTACGCTGTTCATGGCCGTCTCTGAACTCTCTGATTCATTGGCCGGAGAAGCATTATCCTTACTTTCCTGCAGCGCGCTGCTCTGATCCTGAGCTCCCAGCAGCGGTGATAGTCTGGAGAGGTTCCAGCCTGCCGGGAATATATACTTGCGGATCTCTTCCACAGGCTTCAGCCTGAACACCGGGTTGGGTGTAAAGACAAGCGCTTCATCAACCGTTCCAATATGATGAACCTTATACCTGCTTTTCCCGGACTCATCAACCCATTTGATTTGCACTGCAGCATACCGGTACTTCTTGTCCGTATGGATGTACACCCGGTATCTGGTATTCGGATCTTCCCTGCGTCCTGCCATATACTTAACCTCGCAAAAATGATTTACATATATTATATCTAACAATGGTTCGTTTTGCAAGGTAATTTGCATATATTTTGCGTATTTTCTACAGAGTTATCACATTTTTACTGGGTTTGACCATTTCTACATAGAAATCTGTCAAAAAATCAGAATAATATACATCTAAAGATAAAAATTCTATATGAAAAAAAGGCCATACTTCGTGAGTAAAATCATACAGGAGAAAAACATCGTTAAAATTGCAAAGCAGCCACCCCCTTTGGAATACTCTTTCGAAACCTTACCAGCACTTCCGAACCGAATAAGTCCACGTCTCCCGGCATCATTCAGCAGATCAGACAAAAACATGTCGAGATTGTCTTTCATGTAAGGATGAAGCTCTGACATGGAACAGCCAAGTCCGTTAATAAGTTCTGATATAGCTTTTTTAATCTCATAGCTGCCGGATATCTCAGAGCCGGATAAATTAATGGATAATGGCTTTACACTGTGATCAACGGACATACCGCTCATATGAGGTTTCATAACAAGAATGGTAATGCGTGATATTGAATAGCTCAGCAAAATCTGAAACATGTACTTTTCATGAGACGTCATGAGAACGAAACAGTAGCTATTATCGCTGTCATCGAAATCTGTATTAAATTTGTAAAGGACTTCAGTCTGCGTTAAATCGGTTTTCATAGGATGCTTCCGGTCTTAGTTCAGGAGTGTGGGACAAAAGCAAGTATTGTAGTAATGGCTAGCAATGCCGGTACAGCAAGAAACAAGGCACATCCTGTGCTTTTAGCGGCGGCATGCGTCTCATCCTGACGTTCTGAAGGTGGCACCCATTTCTCGTATTCCGGTTTAAAGACTGTCTGAAAGAATGAGAATGACTCATCAAGATTCAGATTACGAACAATCATAATAAAACACTTGGGAGGTATGTTTTCGGAATGTGCCCTCTGAATTTGTTTGCTGCTGAGCAGGATCAGAATGCTGGTGTCATGATTGATCCCCTTCATTTCATCATAATTGTACAGGCCTACCAGCCCTTGCAACGAAGGTGTAAGACGTTTGGGAGGAATTCCGGAATGCCATAAAGCTACATCAAAATGAAAGAAATCCCTCATTATGCATTTGTTAATTTTACGGATGTCATCAGGAACAATATTTTCCTTTTCTTCCAGATTATGGAGCAAGACGCAGTTAGCCAAAAATTCTTCGGGAGTCTGACAACTAAAATCTTTATAATTTGAGGCCTGACGTTTCATGGATACCGGCAGTCTAGATTCCAATGATTTGAATGATTTTTCATAAAGACAAACCATTCTTTCGCCATCGTTATAATTAAACAAAGCCCCGAAATCATTATCCCAATCAACAGGAGAACAGGCAACTCTCAGCCATCCAGGATGATTTAAAATTTTATATTTCATATTTTATCTAATCTCTTAAAGATTTGTCTTTAACCATCTTGATTAAAAGATAAGTATCAAACTGTTTTTGCAGAGTTCATTACCTCAACAATGTATCCCCGGCTACCGCGTTTGTAAGTGCCATTTGCACAATCAATAAAATAGCTGTCATCACCCCTGTTATTGGTAAGGTAATAATATGAAGTACCTTTATAAAGATGGTATGTGTAACGTGTGGGAGCCTGTGCAAACAGCATCAGATTGTACAGATCCTTGCATTTGAACTGAATTTCCTTAAGAATATTCACTGCGTATTCATCCAAAATTCCGGGGTAGGCCTCTATGTCCATCATCACCAGCTGTCTGTCGTTTGTAACGATCCCGTAAAAAATCGAAAACTGGTCGCAATTCCTCAGAGAAAGCTCTATCTTGAATACGGGCCCCCTGAATTTGATATCTCCGTCCTTATCGCAGTCGTAATCATCTGAGTTATAGATATTGTTATAAACCAGATAATCATTTCTTATAATCGCTGCCACGACTATATGGCATTCTTTGACAGATTCTATAACCATAGACTGATTATAATATCTGTTCTCAAAATCACTGTTTCCCTGTGATTGAACCGTAGTATTGGCAGATTTACTGGAAAACATACTTCCGAGTTTTTTAAAAAACATACATGAGCCTTACTAAATATCTTACAAAACTTATATTGTTTGCTTTATTATCATACTACAAGCATACACAAGCATTTGCTACTTTTATCACATATTTAATAGTTGTTTGTATAGATAAGAATATTTATGATTTTTGAATAAATTCACATAATTTTGCAAATTTGATCAGATTTTCCGTAATTTTATCCCATAAAACACTGAAATATTCAGTCTTGTTCAGTATTAAATTTTGAATAATTGTCCTAAATAATGCGTATGAGAAATCTGCGAAAAGATTGGGTTAGTAGCGAGCGTCCATGAGGGAGATCGTGTAATCAGTGCCGGCCGCTGAATCCGCATCGGTCTTATCAACGCCGTTTGTCTGAGAGAATACAGGTATATCGCTGTCTTTCGGAGTCCCGTCAGAAATGGCTTCCGCAAG
>CACYPY010000075.1 GCA_902776415.1 uncultured Ruminobacter sp. | reverse complement strand
TTGAGCATGCCATGACGGGAAGCGTCCATAATCTTCAGGAAGAAATACTCCACATCATGGTACCTCGGATATGGCTTTAATCCTTTTGGAGGTTCCAACTCCTCATACTATTTCTGCACGGGGCAGTATAAGGGGTGAAGGGGAGAATCCCCTTCAATCATTAACAGGAAGTCGCCGCAGGCAGCTTCCCTCCTTAATCAATAACTTTCGATTCTTCAAACTTATCCAAACCTCTGCTTGATACCGGATACGTCGCACTGGTTAAAAAACAACCACCTACAGAAATTTCCGAAGAACCATTTAAATAGTGAAATGAAATCACCAGCGGGTTATGCCGAAATTGTTAGAATTGCATGCGGACAGGGCCGTTATTTTTGTGAAATTGTCCTCATAGCCCATTTCTATGTATTTAATATTCTTATATGGGGGTTCGTAGTAATAAAATAGTTCATCTTCAGGGTAAATGATTGGTTTTCCAAGAAGTTCACGAAGCTTGTTAAAAGCCATGTCCTCATCTTCGTCAACCAAGCTGTAAATTTTTCCGAGAGTTGAATCCGAAAGCATTGCCCTGACTTCATACAGTATTTCAAAGGCTACAGCCCCATAATGCTGATTATACGTTTCGATGACTTTTTGACCTTCCTCGGTGTGGCATTCTCCGGGATGTTTCCAGCAAACGATAGCATCGGGAAATTCTTCGGCATACGCCTTGTATTTTTCACTGAATTCAAGCATGATGAACTTCCTTGTTAACACCAGACAATAAATGCTTAAAAAGTCAAAAACTTAAGCTGACAATTACGCCGCTTCGATTAATCATTATACAAAACAAGGATTTTCAATCCCGGAAAAAAAGATGCGAACATGATTCGCAGTATTTTCCACATCGATGTTAACTTCGGTTCATCATCATTATTTTAAAAATCAGAGTTGCTGCTGTATCTTTTCCGCAAAACGGAAAAGGGGCGGAAAGCCGGATGAGGAGATGTCATTCATTTATTATGAAAGAAGGAGAACGGATTGGCGGGAAAAATGACGACCGTAACAGAATCACGGTCGTCAAAGGTATTCGTTTGTTTTTTTGGGCCATGCCCGTTTATCGGTTCAAAAAAACTGGAGGTCTTTAATGTCTAAGGACTCTGTCAGGTTTTGGCTGACTCTTACGCCTCTGTCCGTTTTCTCCCTGCCATTGCCGGAATCAGCACCCGTCCGTCACTTCATAGACAATCGGGAAGGACTCGGTTTTCGGGACATAGTACCGGTAGAATACCCCGCAGGCATTGGGGGAGTGAATGTACTTCGCCCGGCTGCTAACGAAGGTGAAATCCGAGGGTACGGTATCTCCCTTGATTCTGATGTAGCTCCATTCCCCGGGGCCCGGAGATGAGATTTCGAAGTTCTCGTCAAAGTCCTGAATGATTTTGGACATGCCGGTGTAGTTGCCGCAGCAGATGGCGGGAAAGCCGTTTTCAATCCTGAGAAGATTGTCGCTGCTGCAGGTTGTGGCGTCGCCGCCGCTGAGACAGAGGTTTCCGGAAGAGTGTTCCATGCCGTTGATGATGGCCTTGGTGTGCACCAGCTGCAGGGCGCTTTTGAGGGCGCCTTTCAGTGCCATAACCTTGGCCGCGCGGGCATCGCTCTGAAGATTCATGAATTTCGGAGCCGCGGAAGCTGCCAGAATCCCGAGAATGACAATTACGACCACGAGCTCAATCAGTGTAAAACCGGTGTTTTGCCTTTTCATGGAGTGCCTCCCGCATCTGTTGCCGTATTCAGTGGCGTTCCCTTTTGTCAGTGTTCCAAAGAACATTCCGTATCTGTTCATATTTTCTCATTCCGATTGCCTGCCACCCAGACGGAATGTTTTAAATTTGACGTCGCATCAAGATATATATTTTCTATTCTCAAAAACAAGGAAAACGTTTACATTGCTATAAAACAAAGGTGCTTCTAAGCAGTGCCAATCCTCCCTGAAACGGGAATTCGGAAATCCGAATCATTCTTTCCGCGAAGTTTTGGGAACCCGGACAAATATGACGTACCGAAAATGGGAAAAAATTGCAAAAATTCCGCAAAATCCCCCGCAAAGCCGATAAATACCTGCGGAAGAACCGGGGTGAATTTGACTTAAACCGTGGTGACTTATACAATGTGTACCGTTTTCGGGAAGGCGGATAGTTGTTTCGGAGGACTGGTTACAGGAAACTCTTCAGACATTCGTCTTCGTGACAGGAATAACAGCAATCCGTACGGTTTAAATGCGGTAACACCACCGCCAGATAAAAGATTTTCGATATCATGACTAACAAAATTTACGACACCAGAATCAAGGAAATTACAGATCTTATCCCTCCTGTGGCTCTCATTGAAAAGTATCCCTGCACCGAGAAGTCTGCAAATACCGTTCTGAATGCCAGATCCGCCATTCACGACATTATGACGGGAAAAGATGACCGCCTGGTTGTCATTACCGGTCCCTGCTCCATTCATGATACCAAGGCTGCTCTCGAGTATGCGGAGAAGCTTTCCGTTCTTCGCGACAAGTACAAGGACAATCTGGAAGTTCTCATGCGGGTTTACTTCGAAAAACCGCGTACCACTGTAGGCTGGAAGGGGCTTATCAACGACCCGTACATGGATAACAGCTTTGACATCAACATGGGGCTCAAGATCGGCAGAAAGCTGCTTTTGGACATCAACGAGATGGGCATGCCCTGTGCCACCGAGTACCTGGACGTTCTCACACCGCAGTACCTGGACGAGCTTATCTCCTGGGTGGCCATAGGAGCCCGTACCACCGAATCCCAGGTGCATCGCGAGCTGGCATCCGGGGTTTCCGCTCCCGTAGGCTTCAAGAACGGCACTGACGGCACTGTAAAGGTGGCTGTTGACGCTCTCAAGTCGGCAGCTTCACAGCATACCTTCCTGTCCGTTACCAAGTTCGGCCACAGTGCCATTGTAAAGACTCTCGGCAATGAGGACTGCCATATCATTCTCCGCGGCGGCAGCAGAGGTCCCAACTATGATGCAGCCAGCGTGCAGAGCGCTGTGGACGGTCTTGCCAAGGCCGGTCTCCCTGCCAAGGTAATGGTTGACTTCAGTCATGCCAACAGCCATAAGGAGTTCAAGCGTCAGATGGAAGTCTGTACCGATATCTGCAATCAGCTGGCCGGCGGTCAGAACGGCATTTTCGGTGTCATGATTGAAAGCCACCTGGTGGAAGGCCGTCAGGACCTCAAGGAAGGCTGCTCCGATCAGCTGGTTTACGGTCAGAGCATTACCGATGCCTGCATTGGCTGGGATGATACTGCCGTGGCTCTTGAGCAGCTTTCAAAGGCTGTTGAAGCACGCCGTGCTGCCAATGCCAGATAATTTTGATTACCCGGAAGGGGAGCCGAGACTGTTCCCCTTGTTCATGTGAAGCCTACGCTGGTCATCAGGAGAGTAAAAATGGCTCGATATTCACTTGATAAAAACAAGATTAAGATTCTTCTTCTTGAGGGAGTTTCCGAAAGCGCTTTGGAAGTATTTGAAAAGGCCGGATACACCAATGTGGAGTACCAGAAGGGAGCATTGGGGCATGACGAGCTTATAGAGAAAATCAAAGACGTTCACTTTATAGGAATCCGTTCCCGGACCCATCTTACCGAGGATGTGTTTGAGGCTGCTCACAAGCTCTGTGCCGTAGGATGCTTCTGCATCGGCACCAACCAGGTGGACCTGGACGCCGCCCGGGCTCACGGCATTCCGGTTTTCAACGCTCCGTTCTCCAATACCCGTTCCGTTGCCGAGATGGTTACCGGCGAGTATCTGACCCTGATGCGTACCATCCCGGAGAAGAATGCCATTCTTCACAGAGGGGGCTGGGACAAGAGCGCCAAGGGTTCCTATGAGGTTCGCGGCAAGACTCTGGGCATTATCGGCTATGGTCATATCGGTACCCAGGTGGGCATCATTGCCGAAGCTCTGGGGCTCAAGGTTGAGTTCTACGATATTGAGAACAAGCTTGATTTCGGAAATGTTCGCCAGGTTGAGACTCTGGATGAGCTGTATGCTCATGCCGATATCATTACTCTCCACGTTCCGGACAATCCTACCACCAGAAACATGATTAATGCCGAATCCTTCAGCAAGATGAAGGACGGGGTAATCTTTATCAATGCCGCCAGAGGGGCCGTTGTTGATATTGATGCCCTGGTGGATGCCCTCAGGAGCGGAAAGGTCGGCGGCGCTGCCATTGACGTGTATCCGAAGGAGCCGGCAAAGAACGGGGATCCTTTTGAATCTCCGCTGACGCAGTTTGACAATGTGATTCTGACCCCGCATATCGGCGGTTCCACCAAGGAAGCACAGACCAATATCGGTATTGAGGTGGCCAACAAGCTGGCTACCTATTCCGATAACGGTTCCACTCTTTCTGCCGTTAATTTCCCGCAGGTTTCGCTGCCGGTTCAGGGAAATGTCAGCCGTCTTCTGCACATTCACAAGAATGTTCCGGGAATTCTCAAGCAGATCAACCAGATCATGGCCGAGAGAAATATCGGTGTGGCTTCCCAGTACCTCCAGACCCTGCCGGATATCGGCTATGTGGTAATGGATGTGGTTACCGACGATGCCGAGGAGATTCTCCAGGAATTCAAGAAGATTCCGGGAACCCTGAAGGCCCGTATTCTGCTGTAAGGGCGTTTTCTTTCCTGCCGCAGCAGGGATTTTAAATGAAAGAAGGTCGGTATTGTCCGGCCTTTTTTCATACAGATGTAGTGAGCCTTATTTTTTAGTCAGAGGCTCATGAGAAGTTAAGGGTGAAATTTCACTATGGAAAATGATCTGGTGCTGGTTGCCATTGACAAGGTAATGAGCGGTAAACATTCCTATTGCAAATTTCTTTCGGCTGATGACTGCGGTGAGAACGGAGTTTATGAAACGGGAATTCTTCTCGCTCGATGTGTCCTCGATTTGTTTTTTACAGGGGAGGATTTTCATAATCATATTCTCGATAAAGAGATTCAGGTGCGATGTCAAAATGAGATAACAGCTACCTGTCGCGTTAAGCGGGATAGCAAAACCAATGAATTGAGGTTGTGGAATTGCGATAGCGGTTTTCCATACATGAGTCCTGAATTTATTGGAGCTTTGTTTATTCTGATAAAGTTATCTGAAAGTTGTTATGAAGCTTTCGTTCTCAATACCGATGCTGAAATTCAGGAATTTCTTGGTACGTTCGGGATGACTCCGGCAGAGACCAACAGAATCATTGAATTGGCTTGAGTGTCAAAATGGGTGGAGAACCGGCGCATTAAGGCACTCTGTTTACCAAATGTTGCCAACTCTGCAATATTTGGAGATGATTGTCCCCCGACATCAAAAAGTCGGCTATCATAGCTTTTGTCTGTCAGGAAATGACAGTTTTTTGCTTTTGGGTTCTTAAGGTGTTCCCCGGAACAGACTTTGATTTAACCGGAGTTATTATGTCAGGAATTCAGATTAAGATTTATCCTGCCGGCCAGGGCAGACAGATTTACCGGGTTATCGCTGTTAATCCCAAAAAAGCGACATTTGAGGATTTGTGCTATTACCTGCTGTACACTTTTGATTTGTATGATTACATGTTCCACATGTACCGCTTTGTTTTTGGGAGAAAGCTCTATGGCCAACGATCTCCTGAAATCGAGAGGAACGGCAGAGACATGAAGCGGACTATCGGCAGTGTAGTTCTTCCGAAGTCATTCCTGTTTCATTACGACTACATTGTAGACCGGGCGTTTGTGATAACCATTATGAAAAACCCCTATAAGGGGGTTATCGATGCGGAGAGTGGCATTATAGAGCTTAAGTCCGTCGGTGAATATCAGGCATATCCCGACTACGATGATGACGAAGATGAAGAAAACGAAGAAAACGAAGAAAACGAAAAAGAGTAATCTGTGTCCCGGAAGCGGTCGGTTTTCCTGAATCAGGTTCCGTTCGTTATCCGGCGGCTAAGGTTCTGCCGTGCTTTTCTGTCAGAAGGGTGGCGTTCGTTATTTTTTTCTGCAGGCTCGGAGGAATACTCATGGCGTCAGACGTGTTCAAAAGATTATTTCTGTCTGCGGCAGCAGCCGGGGTTCTTTTTCTTTCCGGTTGCGGGGATCCCGTGCTGGATCTTTCCGGTTCGGATCAGGAGAATGCCGTAAGACTGGCTGAATTCCTGAAACACTACCCGGAGCCGGATCGGGTTCTTGTTATGGGCTGGATTGCCGCCGACACGACTCGCGCCCTGGAAAAAATCAACGGCAAAAAGGCTTCCGAGGTTCTGCAAATTGTCGACGGGGAATGGAAAAAACTCTACTCCGGAGAAATTGTCAATGCCCGGGAGATATACCGCTGGGCAGAATCTGACAAGGTTCCCGTTTTCGGAATGAAGGAGTTTCAGGATCTGTGCGATAACGGAATTCCTCCGTCAGAAACCACCGATTCCCATGATCGGAACAGAGTCCGGATCGAAACCGGAAAACGACTTTACCGGAATTTTCAGGTGACGTGCCGTCTTTCTGGAAACGGGAAGAACGAGGTTCTTCTTTCTCTTGGCAATAATTCGGAAATGCCGTTCAGCAGAGGAGCGATCAGATCCGGGGATGCTTTTGTGGAGTTTTCGGTTCCCGGGGGAATTCCTCAGGGAAAGTATTCCGAGCTTTTTTTCCGGAATGCCGCCCTGGTCAGGAGTGTTTCTGCCGGAAATGAGTGCGTTCCCGTGTACATGGAATTTCTTGATCAGGAGAACCGCAAGAATTTCCATCTTGACTACTACGCTCCGGGAAATGCGGCAGGCCCCGAGGAGCTGGATGATTATGAGGAATTCCGCAGGACTGCGCTGGCGGAAATCAACGGCAGCTACAATCGGTCTGAGGCAATCCGGGAACTCTGCGACATGAGCCGGAATGTCAGAGCCAGAACCGGTGAGGCCGTAAAGGCGTTTACCGTCGCATATCCCGCAGAACAGGAGGACAGCGCAAAATGAAAACTCCGCCCCTTAAAAGATTCTCCTGCGCTTTGGCGCTATTCGGGTGTACCGCGTTTTCTCCGGCCGCGGCTTTCGGGGATTTTTCCTTCGGGGATGTGGACGACATCGATGATGCCGTCCGGCTGGAATCGGCGATTTATGCCACGCTTCCCGAAGCCCGTCTCAGCAAATTCGAGGGCTATTATGTCCTCAGACTGGTGGCGGTGGCGCTGTCCGGAAACCTCGCGCTTCAGAAGCACTACTATAAATCGCTGACCTGTGCGGCCGCGGGGTTCCATGAGGCGCTCCGGCACACTACAGCCCCGAGCCTGATGGCGGCCTTCAAACAGGCTCACACCGAAAGGGCGAACCGGTACCGTCCGGCTCTTGACAAAAAGATTGCCGCTGCGGAGGACGTCCGTAAAACCATAGACGAGAGCAGAAAGCTTTCCGAAATGATTCAGCATGCGGCATCCCTGACTGCCAGGGAGCTTCCTGAGGATGTGATTCTCAGGAAATATGTCCGGAGCAAGCTTGACTCCTTCAGGGTTGCAGCGGCAGAAACCACCGGGAAACCCGGGGCTCTCGGGCTGACCTTTGCCAACAATACCGGAAACATCGCGGTTCGGGAGGTGACGCTTCAGGTAAGGATAATGGCCAAAGGACGTGAGGAGCCGCTTTTTGCAGGCGGCAGACTCGTTCACGGTTTTTCCCGGGAGCTCAATCCCGGTGATGAAAGAACTGAAACGGTTACCTGTTCTCCGGAATGTCAGGAGGCGCTCCGAAATCCGGATGCCTTCCCGGAGGTCACGGTTCTGACCCTTAACGGCCATCCTGTCGGCGATTACCGCTCTGTCAGCCTTTCCGCAGGTCATGAATGGGATACCGGCAGTGCGGATCAGCATCTGAAAACCTATCTTGGTGAGACTTTGCCCGGCATCAGGTCGGAACTGGACAAAACCGCCGCGGCATACGACGATTTTATGAAGTCCCGGAGCCGCTAGTTCTGTGTTCTGATTATCGTCGCCCTGTACCACCCGCTTTGTACCCGCCTGGTCCTGCTGAGATGTCTGTTATGAAGATTATGTTTGCCAAAGGATATGTCTGTAACGACAGGGAATGCATGAATATTGAGTACCGGAAGGATACCAGAAGGAAACGTGCAAGGGTGTGGGTGGTTATTGCCCATACGAAGGAGATGGGCCGCCTCAGAAATCAACAGCAGATCCTTGAATATTTCGTATCGCATTTTCTGAATGATCCCGCCACCGATTACAGCTCTTTGAATGTTGCCGCCGTGTTTGACGATCTTCTGACCCGGCGTTCCGGAATAAGCGCCTCCGGGGCCGTGCCGGACACTGCCCCCGGGAGCCCGGCGAAGCAGGCAGGGGATGCTCAGGTTCATTCCTGATGATTAGAAAAGCCGCATTATCGGATCCCTTCGGGACAGATTCAGATGAATCCCGGTGTCGCTCCCGAAGATCACGGTGATTCGCCGGGAATTTTCCCGTTTTTTCGCATCCGCGCTGCACCGGTGCTTATCCTGTCCGTTTTTCCTGTTTCCGGCTTCCTGCTGTTTTCTCATCAGTTTTTCAGAAGGTAGTGGAATTTCCGGTGTTTCGGAAACCATTTCTTCTGATTTCCTTGCCGGCAACGTCCTGAAGATGCTTTGTCATGGCCTTTTCGAGATGTCATGAAGTCGCCGCCGTCACGCCTGACAGTAAACCTTGCAGTATTTTTGTTCTCGTACGAATGGTGATTTTCTAAAATAAAAAAGATTACTGCGTTTCTATTTTATCTTGACAAACAGTATATAAAATAGTATCATATGTTATGTAAGCCGAACGGGTCAAAAATCAGCGCTGCCGGATGGGAGCATTCCACTCTCCGCAGATTGCTTAACGGAGATTTTCAGAGGCGGGCTTTTACGGGGCGGGAACGGAAACGGATTTTCCGGCCCGGATCCGAAAATGAGGGCTTTCCCGGGGCAGGGGAATCCGTGAATGATGTTTCCGACCCGGTTTTCTGTCTCAGCGCCGCGGAGACGGAGCTGTATTTCGGGAGTGCTGACGGAAGAAGGTGCCTTCCGACTGCCTTTGCCATGCGGGATGGCTGTGGCTCGCAATATGACAAGGAAAGCAGGTACTGCTGGTGGTGGCTTAGGAACGGAGGACGGGATGCTTCCTCAAAGGTTCCCGAACCCTGCCATGCCGCCGTTGTGGATCCCGATGGCAATATTGATTATGACGGTTTCAGGGTAAGCCAAAGAAGGATTTCCGTGAGGCCGGCCATAAGGGTAATCCTGAACTGACTGATGAGGTTAACCCCGGCAGGACATTTTCCGTTCGGCCTGCGGGGAAATGATTTCAGTAACGGTTCTATTCGGGGGCAGAGTCCGGGTTGGTGTTATTACGGGCTCTGATTCGTTTCCCTTCCCTCATAAATTTCGGACACAGGAGGATATGGAGATGTCAGATGCAGAATTGTCCGTTACGCCGGATACTGCCGGCATTCCGGTTCAAAAAGGCGATATAGTTACGTTCGGCCGGTTTCCTTATTGGGGAGAAAAGGATCGGACTCCTGTTGAATGGCTGGTTTTGGATATTACGGAGGAAACTTTCGGAAAACGTCGGGTCCCCGTGGCGCTTCTGATAAGCAGGTACGGCCTCTTTCAGCATGTCTATCATGTGTGCGGATGTGACGGAACAATTACCTGGGAATTTTCCCATCTCAGAAAATGGCTGAACCGGAACTTTGTCAGAATGACGTTTTCCGGCAGGGAGCGGCAGCTCATTTTCCGGTCCCGGCTTAAAAATGAAGGCAATCCCGAGCCGCAGCCGATCTGGATGGCTCCTCCGGAAAGGGATACCTGGGATCGGGTGTTCTGTCTCAGTCCGGAAGAGGCGGAACGCTATTTTGCCGGCGACAGCATGAGGTCCTGCCGTCCCACGCCGTATGCAGTCAGTCATGGATCCTTCACGGACAGGGTAGGGAACTGTTTCTGGTGGCTCCGGGCTCCCGGGGATAACCCGCACTACGCCGCCTGTGTCAGGGCTGACGGTTCTCTTTATTTTCTGGGGTTCCGGATCTGGCTTAAGGATGCCACAGTTCGGCCGGCCCTGAGAATCATGCTGCTTCCCGAAAGCGGGTACTGTCAGAGAGTGGATTCTCCGGAACCGGAAATTCTCCGGGAGCTTGTGTGGCGCCGAAAAGGAAGAATTTCGGTCAGGAGAGGCGATTACGGAATCAGGAGACGGAAACAGGGACATTTTTAAAAATGACGGGAAAGTGAGTTTTCGGTTTGCCGGAAAGAGTGGCGGAACGTTAATCCCGGATGGCATGGCAGGACACCACCGGGAAAATTTCAGGCGGAATCCGGAAATTCGTGAGACACGGAAGGGGGTTAAAATGAACGGAGCGGCATTCTGCGGAGAAGGGCTTCATATCGATTTAAGGATGAGAACCATAGCGTACGGGAGCCGGCCGCCCCCGGGTGAAGTCTGCGACTGTGAATCCCGTCAATTTCCGGAATTGTGCCCGGAGATGAACGAGCGGTTTTTAAGGGGGATAAGAGTGTGGTCGCTGTTCAGACTGCCGCGGTATTCCGGCAAAAAAAACGGTTTCGGTTAGCGGATGTTTTCAGGCCGAAGAGGGGCGGAATGTACAGATCGGAAAATGACTGGCGGCAGATACTTAATCAGGTGGGACGGCTGTCCCGGATGATGGATGATTATTACATGGACGGAACGTTTGTCGTTCTCGAACAGTACGATGTTCTGAGAAGTCAGATGGCAGATACGGTACACAGAAATCTTGCCGGAAGCCTGATGCTTGAAGATTCTGCAAGACAGGTCTTTTCCGGCGAGGTTTTTAATGCTGTCATGGAAACGGATTCGCCGTTCCGGATCTGTTACCGGAATAACCTGAATGAGATCCTGGACAGATTTTTTGAATACATGGAGTCCATGTATACCGGGGACGGAGAGCCTGAAGATTCGCCTTACATAAGGACAAAGATTCCTGATGAACAAATGAAGCTGGTGATTGACGAATGTCTCAGCCGGTATATTCCCGAGGCTTTTCATCCCGGGATAAACGGCAGATCGGTAATTCTGACTGAAGGAGTGCTTGACTGCAATGACATTCTGTTTGTCATGGAAAGGGCGAAGGGGCTGAAGCGTACCTATTCTCCGGTGTCAGCAGACGTTGTCGCGCTGGCAGTGACTGCTCCGGTAACTCTGGAATCCCCCGTCCGGAAGAGACTCCGTACCGGTTCTCATGCGTATTCTCATGCGGCTTGTGAAGAATGACGCTGATGCTGCCGGGAAAAGTCTCAGAAATCAGAGAACTTTTTCCGGCTCCTGTTAAGATTCGGCTGTGTTTTTCTCCCGGCCCCGGCAATCTGATACCTGATGACGATGTGCCGAATATTCCGCTGTTTATGGCTGATGAAACGGATCGTCTGGCAGTCCCGGGGCCGGAGAAGAAGAGGTGGTCGGATTTTCTTCTGTTCGGGATTCCGTAATGGTATTCTGAGCTTCCGAATAACGGTACAATACGCATGGCCCGCAAACTCGGGCGATGTTGGCGGTGCCGGCCATTTCCGTGGCAGGAACGCAATTTTGGAGAAAAACTGACCATGCAGAATCGCTTTTATTATTTCCGGGAGGCTTCCGATGTCCGATAACAGCAATCATAATCAGGGCGGACGGCCGCTTCCTGGCGCAGCTTCGTCTCCCGCGGCGTCCGCAGGATCTCCTGCAGCGGCAGTTTCTTCCGACTCTCCCTGGCGGCGCCGGATTATTATAGCCGCCCTGGTCACGGGTATCGGCACCCTGGTCAGCATGGGAATACGGGAGGGTATGACCGAGACCGTTTATCCTGAAGCAGGGGCTTCTAAGTACTTTTACGTTCAGGACTACAGCGGGGTATGGTCCGAAGCTGCCGAGAAATACATATTTGACGAGGCGGTAAAGCTTAATAAGGCCACCACGGCCCAGATTGTGGTCATGAGCGTTCCCGGAACCGGATCGGATACTCTGGAATCCTACAGCCTCAGGACTGCCAATACGCTGGGCATCGGTTCAAAGGAGAAGGACAACGGCATTCTGATCCTGTTTACCACCGATTTACCCCATGTTCGCATGGAGGTGGGCAAGGGGCTGGAGGGAGCCATTCCTGATGCCAGGGCGGGACGCATGCTGGATGACTATGCCGTGGATGCCAAGAATAACCGCCGCTGGAACGAGGCTGCCATGAACACTTTCACGGCCGCTGCCGAGGCTGTTTATCAGGAAAGCGGCAGGAAGGCTCCGGAATCGCTGCATTTTGTCAGGGAGGTTCCCGAGGGACAGCAGGGGGCCACCTTTGGCGACCTCAGGCTTCCGGAAGGCCGGCCCGTTACTGCGGATGAGGATTTTCCGACGCGGCTTCTTAACGGTTTCTGCGCTTTTCTGGGGCTTTTGATACTGTTCCTCCCTTTTTATCTTGTATACCGTTATTTCAGGAATCTGTTTTCCGGCGGCAGCAGTTATTCAGGGAGCGATTACAGTTCCGGAACCGGGTACAGAAACACCCGGAGATCATCCGGACACAGCAGCCGGAGCAGTTCCTCGGGCAGCAGTCATCGCGGGGGCGGCGGCGGTTTTCGGGGTGGCGGTGCCAGCCGCTGATCAGAATTCCCCGGGAACTGTCGTTTTGGGGAGGGAATGCAGCGGAAACGGAGGCGGAACTGCTTTTCCGAAACTTTGCGGATTAGCCGTATTTCCGATCTCCTTTTTCTGAGGGATGCTTCCCGGAACAGTTACCGTTCCGGATCCTCGGCCCGGGTGCGGTATTTTTGGGAAAGTCCGGTATCGGCTTTGATTCCGGATTTTTCGTCTCCGTTTTCATAGATGCCGGCCAGAAGACTGCAGGATTCGGTGTCCGACAGAGAGCAGGCCTTTTCCAGAAAAGACAGAGCGACTTTGGGATCCCGGGGAACAGATTTTCCTTTCAGAAAAAGCTCTCCCAGCTGTCCGCAGGCCCGGGAGTTATCAAGCCCGCAGGATTTCCGGAGGAGGGGAAGATACCGGTCAGTGTTCCCGCTGTCCTGTTTGCGGTATATCCTGGCCAGTTCCGTGCACGCCGAAGCGGAATTGCCGTCGCAGGCTTTTTTCAGCCAGGCATAAACCTGTTCGAATTCCGGGTCCCGGGGGCGGTAGCGACTTTCATAAATGAGTCCCAGGGATTCGCAGGCTGACATTCTGCCGCTGTTGCAGAAGCCTTCAAGAAACCTCCTTGCGTTGTCAAGACAACCGTCAGCAGGGTGATATCCCCCGTTTTCGGCCACATATTCGCAGAATTCTCCGGAGCGGGAGTAAAGGCTGATGGCAAGATCGCAGCCGGCGTCGGTTTTGAGAGTACAGGCCCTCCGGTAAAAGGCGATGGCTTTGTCAAAGTCAGGTACATCGCCGTCCGTGTCTCCGCTGACTTCCGCTCCGCCGTAATAACGTCCCATGACAAGGCAGGCTTCGGCGGAGGAGAGGACGCATGCTTTCAGAAAATATTCTGCGGCCTTCTCAAAGTTGTCCTCATCGCAGATTTTGAAATACCTGCTGCCAGGGTTACCGGCAATGGGGCAGAGTTCCTTTCCCCGAGTCAGACATTCCTCTTGGTCCCGGCAGATGGCAGCCCGGGCGGATCCGGTCAGGAGGATCAGTACAGCCAGGAGCACGAATCTGAGAATTCCTGAAATCATGACTTTTCTCCCGAAAGAAATAAGCTGA
>CACYPY010000074.1 GCA_902776415.1 uncultured Ruminobacter sp. | reverse complement strand
ACACCAAAGCCCGGGATGCCACCAAAATGCGGGTTACCAGAACCCTGTACGAGAGAGCGGTAAAACAGCTTAACTTCTACGTTACGGACGACCGTCTTTCCGGGGTTCCGGATCTGCACCGCTATGTCATCATGTATGTTTATGGCAGGTTTATTATCAGGGAGGTGCTGTTTTATTATCAGGGAGGTGCTGTCCTGACCGCAGAGCCCCGGAATGATTCCGGCATTTTTACTGATTTTTGCCGGATGTCCGCGCGGTGATTTTCGGAAGAATACCGTGTCCGGGCGTCCAAATCAGGCTCTCCGGATTATACAGGGGGCGCACTGTCTTCTGCTGCTGCCGAAACTCCTTGCTTTCTGAATCCTTATAATTCAGCTGCTCCCTCAGACTGTTAATTATCCCTTGCGGTTCATCACAAGACTCCGTAAATATCAGGTAATGCATCCTTGTATCTGTCATGGCCGGCAATGTTTCGTTTCCGAGAAGACAGTTCTTACGGGATTTACGAATCAGATCCGGATTCTTTCAGGTGTATCGGAAGAAGGACTTCATCAATTGTCACTCTCACACGGTCAATGCCAGGCTTCCAGAGGCATCACTCATGAACTTCCGAAACAGGACTCAGTCAGGCCCCCTGACTCTTCAGAATATGGCGGTATCTGGCAATATGTTCAATAACGGCACTGTAAGCCTTGAAGAACCTGACAACTGCCACAAAGCTGATAATCGCAAAAGCAGCTGTCCAAAGCGCGATCAGTCCCCTGCAAATCAGTTCAAAAACGTTCACCCATAACTGAACATCTCCCTGCCCGGCAACATTCATGGCAGCATATATCACAATCCCGATAACAACAGGAATACTGACAATAAAAATACCGGCAAGCACCCAGAGCCAGATAATGAGTGTTCTGACTCCGGTTACCTTTTCCTGCAGGCAGCGGGCCCCGGCTTCCCCGAAAAGAGCGGCAGTTCTGTCAATCAGCGGCTTTGAGTTATACATGATATAGAAAATCATGGGAAGTCCTGCCACTATATTCACCAGCGGAACGAACTGGAGACCGATACCCCAGAATATCTGCTTCCGCTGCTCCTGCATCGGCTTCTCCAGATCATAAAACCCCTGGAGAAGCTCCCGGGTATGCCGGATTTCCTCCGGCGACAGCGATGGCTGCACTGCCCCGAAAGAACCATTTCGGGAGGCTCCGCAACGGGAACAGAAATTCTCCCGGTCATCCAGCAGATTTCCGCACTTCACACAGAATCTTGCAGCCCTGGCCCGACACGTCGGACAGACATCATACCCGTTCGGAATATCGCTTCCGCACTGTGAGCATTTCATAGCAGGCACTCCTTAAACTTCAAAAGCCCTTTCCAATCTGCCTTCAAAACCGCAAAGGCCCCTTCCATTTAACCGGCCTCTCCGGTTCAGTAACACACGCCCCGGATTCCGTCAGGAAAACTTCTCGGAATCAGGATCATGATAGCAGAATTTTCCTGAAAGGATGAGGAAAATGACTCACCTCATCACCTCCGGGGCCTTATCTTGTTATTTATGCCTCTGAATCAGGGCTTTTCAGTCTGAGAAAGCAGCCCCGAGTTAATTCCTGTGAAGACAAAGACAGGAATATCAAAAGCTTATGCCCATGGTATTTTCGGGATTAATAATTCCGGAAATTTTGTCCGCCGGCATGACACCATGATGAACACGCCATCTGAGGCTGAAAAATAAAACCGAAGCCTGACAGGCAGGACTTCGGCCGTTTTTTCAGGCGACACGCAGCAGTCGCCTCGGTTTCCGGGAATTCAGGCAGTGCCGTGCCGCGGGACTTACACCTGAATCAGATTTTCAGGATCGTTCTTTTTATCACCCGTAGCATCTGCGCCGTTAACGGGATCCTGCTTCTTTTCCTGAACCCCATGATTGTCCTTCAGAGCATCCTTATTACGGGCCTCAGCCACCTCATTCAGAAGCCGCTCCTGCTCCTGACGGCGTTCCTGCATTTTTTTCAGGAATTTCGAAGTTGACTCACTGGGCTTCTCTTTCAGTTCAGAAGCACTGATGAAGCTATTAATATTTTCCATCATCTCGCATTTGGTATGGAAATCAATGAATCTGGCATCGGCAATCACCGTTCTCAGGTTTTCCATGTGAGAGACTATCTCCTCCGGAGTGGCGGTATCCAGATTAATCCCCCGTTCGTTCTCCTGAATGGCTTCCTTCTCGATGCGGGCCCGGACATAATCGCCCTTTTGGGTTACCGCATCCAGTCCCTCTGTCAGTCTTTTTCCGTCAATATTACCGTTGTCATAAGTACGGGTGAGCTCCTCCCGGGCATTTTTCACCTGTTCGTCAACGCTGTCGTAATCCTGACATTCGTCAATGTGGGACAGGATCGTCTCCAGCGGGTTATTAACATACGCCCCCACATTGCAAAGCGAATCCAGTTCCTTCTCGGAAAGCACCTGAATTTCCCCGTTAAGGCCTGCCAGACGCTGGCTTACTGTTTCCATTCTGGCCTTAACGTCATCAGAAGGATTGGGAATCTGAGCATAATTGTAATAGATATCCTGAAGAAGCTCCCGGGTTTCCTGGAGAGCTTTTACGGCCTCAGGATTCTGAACGTTGCCGCCGGGAGCGTTATTGATTTTGGGGGCGGACTCAGGCCCCTCAATGGCATTTGTATCCAAAGGTCTGTTCTGAAGCTGTGTTATGTTGGCGGTCATGGCGTTTCTCCCTGGTTCAATTTCCGGTGTGTGTCCGTATTTTCACGGATAACGTCCGGTACCCGACATAGTTACAGATTGCCGGCTGAAAAACTGCTACCGGGATCTTAAAAACAAAAACAAAGCCGCCATGGCAATAATTCCCGCCAGAACCAGAAGCATTCTGATGAAAAACATTCTCCGTTCCCGGGCTTCCCTGCGGGCCTGTCTCTCCCGCACGGTTCTTATGAGAAGCTCGGCAGCGGCAGTGGGAGTCGCTACCGAAAAATCCGCCGCTTCGTCGGCCAGAGATCTGTTGATCTCGTGTCCGATGGCCGCAATAACCGGGATCCCGGAAGAAAACACCGCCTCCGTGACCTCCTCGCTGCTGAATACCGCAAGGGACTCATTGCTGCCGCCGCCCCGGGCCAGAATCACCGCGTCGCACACCCCCTCCCGGGTGATATACTCCAGACTCCGTACAATGGAAGCGGCAGCACCGCGTCCCTGCACCCGGGCGGGATAAAGCCGGAGAGCGAATGGGATGCCGCTGTTCCGGACAGTAACCTCAATGTCATGAATGACGGCGCCATCCGCTGCCGTGACAACCCCGATGGTTTCCAGCTGTTCCGGAAGTGGTCGCTTTGAGGCGGCATCAAAATATCCCTTTTCCCGGAGCTTCTCCCGGAGGGCCTGAAACCGGAGATGCCGCTCTCCGGGCCCCTCGGGCCTGAGGTTCGTGATTTCAAGCTGCAGAGATCCCGACGGAGCATAAAATGACACTCTCCCGGTAGCCCGAACCATGATCCCGGAGGTGATGCCGCCTTTTTCTCCCGGCTCACCGGATTCGCTGTCCCCGAGAGATTCGGGAGCATCCCCGGAGGATTCCTCATCATCCGGGGGCTCCGGGAGAGTCTCCCTCCTGTCCCCGGATGTCCCCGGAAATCCCGCATCCGGAAAACGGGATTTCGGGGGTTCCAAAGCGCTGAATACCCTTTTGGGAACCACGCAGGAAATCATCCCGTTATCATCTGACAGGGTAAGATACCAGATACCGGGCTTCTTTTTGATGCTGGTGATTTCTCCGATAATGGTACGCTCATCCAGGGATCCGGAAAGAAGTGCGGCGATTTCGGCGTTAAGATCCGAAACCGACGGAAACTCCGGTGCGGCGGAAATGGTGTCCCCGCCCCCGAAAAGTCTCCTTAAAAATCCCATGAGTCCCATGAATGGTCCCGAAAAAAAAAAGAGGCACCGGAACTCCTGAAAAGTCTCCCGGAGACTTACCTCATCCGATCATTCACCGATATACGGGATCGTCGGGATCCGTGGGATATTTGCACCAGGGACAGTAGTCAATATTGTAAAGTTTAAGATGCAAAAGACGCTTGCAATGAGGACAGCGCACCGTTTTAACCATCCAAATCACGGAATAAACGACAAAGGTCATGGAAACCAGAAACAGCAGCACGAACTTCCAGTTATAAGGATCAGCCTCGGTACGAAATGACGAGCCGAAGGCCAGAATTCCGAATCCGGAAAAAAGAATCACATAGCCGACAATTCTGTTCAGTCTGGGATCGCGAAATTTTTTCATAAAGCCTCCGGAAACAGCAGTTCTGCTGATTTTTACACCGGATTCCCGGATACTCAAGAACTTTTCCGGGAATCTGCGTGAGAAAGCGATTTTCCATACCGAAAAGTTTCAAAACGGCAGCTCCGATCATGAAAAAAGTTTCCGGAGATTTTCCGGAAGCAGAGTTGCATCATCCCCGAAAACCTGTAAAATCTGCCCTGGCAGTTTCTTCTCGGGAACCGCATCCGAAAAACTCCCGAAAACCGGCGCCTACCCACGGGAGGAATATCCGGACATAAACATGAGGATATCACAATGAAGACCATCAGAGTAGCAGCCGCCATCATTGTTCGGGACGGCAGAATATTCGCCACGCAGCGCGGCTACGGCGAATTCCGGGACTACTGGGAGTTCCCCGGCGGCAAAATCGAAGCCGGCGAAGATCCCCGGGACACCATCAGAAGGGAAATCAGAGAGGAACTGGCTGCGGAGGTAACTCCCGTGAAACACTTCGCCACCGTGGAATATGACTATCCGGAATTTCATCTGAGCATGGAATGCTATCTTTCAAGGCTGGACAGCGAAAAACTCACCCTGCTGGAGCACGAGGCCGCAAAATGGCTTTCTCAGGACGAGCTTATGACGGTAAACTGGCTTCCTGCGGATCTTTCGCTTATTCAGGACCTGAAAACCGCCCCTCTGAACATCTGATCGCTTCTGAAACATCAAAAGTCAGGACGGATATGCCGGAAATCCGGCAGAAAAACGCATCCGAAACCGGAATTCAGGAAAATACCTCCGGAAACAATCTCAGCTGCCCCCGAAATAAAAAAAGCCCTGGATTTACAGGGCAAGTCAAAAGACACACTGGCATTATACAGGAAATGTCGGTAATTTGAAAGGAAAGGAGAACAAAGTAATTTTTTAAACAGTTCTCCCTTTCATCCGCTGGCATGAGGCTTCATCAGTTTTCAGTTTTTTCCGCACTGACAGCACCTTCAGCAGCCCGGGCTTCCGCCTCCAGAGATCTGAGCTTCTCCGTAAGTCTGGCAATCACCCCCTCCCGGTTCCGCCACCACTCCGGAGTCCAGAACCTGAGAATCTGCCACCCCAGACCCCGAAGCACTCCAGGCTGCCCTGAAAAGCGATCCACGGCACAGGGGGTATCCCGGAAGACAATGCCATCAGCCATGATCCCTGCCAGATAACGATCCGGATTTCCCGGATCCCTTACGGCCAGATCCACCCGGAAGGAGGAGGTACCTACCCCGGCCCGGCTGTCAAAGCCCGCCTTCCGGAGATCCTCCGCCAGCCGTTCCACCAGATAGTCCCGATCCTTCCGGGTGGTATCCAGCTGTCTCGCAATGGAGGAAGCCCCGTTTCTGGCATACTTCAGGAATTCAAAGAGTCCGGTAACCCCGCGGGAGGTGGAAGCGGTAATCCTGGCATCCTCGGGCTCCAGGGAGGTGAACACCACCATTTCCTTCCTGGCCCGGGTTACCGCCACGTTAAGCCGGCGCTCGCCGCCGTCGCGGTTCAGGGGGCCGAAATTCATGGATACTTTGCCGTCCCTGTCCCTGCCAAACCCTACCGAAAACACGATAACATCTCTTTCATCGCCCTGCACGTTTTCAAGATTCTTGATAAAGAGAGGCTCCCGGGCATTCATGGCCAGTGCCTCCAGATCCGGATTTTCCTTGAACATGGCCGCCAGGTCATCCTCAATCTGGGACTGCTGCTTCGTGTTGAAGGTCACAATGCCGACGGAAGTGTCCCGGTTTGCGGGATCCTTCAGGAAATCCCGGACATAGGCGGTAACCGCCCTGCTTTCGTCAGGATTGGTGGATTTGCCGCCCCGGTCATACACGCCGTTCACATAGTGGTAGCGCACCCGGGAATTCATGTCATCCGGGGACGGAAAGGTATAGAGCCGGCTGTCATAATACATGGTATTACTGAAGGAAATGAGACTCTCGTGCCGGGACCGGTAATGCCAGCTCAGAGTGCGTACCGGCATGCCCAGGGACATGCAGTCATCAAGAACACTCTCCAGATCCGCAATGTCAGATTCCTCGGTCTGCCGCGCATCAAAGAAGTCCGTGGGGGGCATCTGCTTCGGATCTCCCACCACAATCACCTGCCGGCCGCGTCCGATAGCCCCGGCAGCTTCGGAGGTGGGAAGCTGCGAAGCCTCGTCAAAAATGATGAGGTCAAAGCTGTACCTGTCCGGAGCCAGATACTGCGCCACGGAAATCGGACTCATCAGCATGCAGGGGGCCATGAGAGGCATCAGATGCGGAATCCGGTTAAAGATCTGCCGGATGGAGCAGCCGCGGCCCCGACTCTTCTTAATCTTCTCGAAGAAGGTGATTTCCTCCCGGAGAGTTTCGTCAGCGCTGTTTTTAAGGGCATTTTTCCTTTCGGCAAGATGTTCCGCCAGAAGCTGCCCTGAAAGCTTGCGGAATGCTGCCGCATCATCATTGAACCTGGCAATCCGATCCTCGAAGATCTCCGGATTAAACCCGGAAAGCTCCTGACTGACGCTGAACTGCCACTCGATAAGAGACCTGGCAAAAAGCGCCATGGCATACCCCTCACCGGCAGACACCGGAGCCCGGTTCCGGAGAAGAGCATCCGCAAGTTCCTTGAATCCGGAAGCCCGGAGAGAGCCCAGCCGTCTGCTTACTTCAAGCCAGATTCCGAAATCCCCCGGCCGGGACACCCAGCCCGAAGCCCGCTCCGCCAGCTTTGCCGCATCGGCCGGCAAAAGATCCCGATCCATGCTGTAAAAGGAACACAGCTTTTCCAGAGAAGCCGAGAAATCTGCCAGGGAAGTTTCGAAGGACACCAGCTTTTCCAGCCGATTCCGGAAATCCTGAGAAACCGCATTTTGGGACAGTGCCTCCTTTACGGAGGTCTTTTCATCAGGAGACAGTCCCGCTCCCAGCGCCGCAGTCAGAACCTTCAGAGTATCCAGCATCCCCCGGGCCTCATCGGGATCCCGGGACAGGAGCCCTGCAAATCCGGAGCTCATGCCGGCCAGACGGTCAGAGGTCTCCTTAAGGGAAGCCCGGAGCTCCTGTACCCTGAGAGCCCCCTCCATAAGTTCCTGATAGTTGTCACTGGTTACCTTAACTTCAACCCCGAGAGCCCGCTGGAGCCGCCCCACGGATTTGCCGTGCGCCAGGATCCTCATAATGAAGAACCGTTCGCTGTCCAGCTTCCAGATCTTGAGCTCCTCCCTGATATCCAGCTTGAAGACATCCTCGGCATTTGGTCCCAGCCTGGCCATGCCGTCCCTGATCCCGAGAGCGGTGGTTATCCCGGCCTCGGCCTCCTTTACAAATCCCGGAATGTCCGGAAGCGTCAGGAGAGCAAAATCCATATCCTCCCGTTTCAGGGCGGTACCAATCCCCGAGAGAATTTCGGAAATCCGTTCCGGAGTCAGCGCTTCATCCGGATATCCCAAAAGCCCGGAGAGAGTGCCCGAGCATTCCCGGACCGCGGCAACACTTTCAGAAAACTTCTGAGAATCCACACCGTGAGTCCCCTCCGGATTTCTGAGAAGCCGGCTCTCAAAGAAGGTATAGGAGGTCAGCGGATTGCCCCGGGTCAGAATCTTAAGCTCCCGGAGTGCCGTGTCCGCCGCGGCAATCATGGAGGCATCAATATCCGGCAGTGTTTCCGGTGACATGACAATCTCCGGCTCCTGCCCCGTTCTGAGGAGCCGGCACATGGCCCCGTAGACGCTCATGCCCGCCGCCACCGGACTATGAAGTGCCCTGGTTACGGCGTTAAGTCCGTCTCTCTCTTCATTTATGCGTTTCCTTACCATCTCGTAATCGGCGGCGGCAGCAGTTCCGGGGGCCGGAGCCAGAAGATCCACCCGCTCCAGGAACCGGGACTTTGTAAGATTGTTGGAATGGAGCTCAAGACAGTACGGCGAAAGCCCCAGCCGGTCCAGTCGTTCCTGAACCACCTCCAGGGCTGCCATCTTGGCTGCCACGAACAGTACCTTCTTCCCGCTTTCCAGGGCCGAGGCGATAATATTGGTGATGGTCTGGGATTTTCCGGTGCCGGGAGGCCCCTGAAGCACAAAGCTCTTTCCGGAAGCCGCGGCCGCCACGGCATCCAGCTGGCTGGAATCCGCCTGAATCGGCTGGCAGAGCATCCCGAAGGGGATTCTTTCGTCAATGGTTTCGGGAACCTCATCGGAATTAAAACCGGAAACAGCACCGAATTTGCCGGATGCCAGCGCCGCATATACCGGACTTTCGGCCCGAAGCGTCTCGCTGTTATTGCTGAGATCCTGCCACATCACGAATTTCCGGAAGGAAAAGTTTCCGAGACAGACCGTCTTCAGGATCTTCCAGCCCGGGGGAAGCCGTTCCAGAATGACGTCCCTGATACTGTCCACGGCCACTCCGTACTCATCCTCGGGAAGATTGAAGATAAAGCTTCGGAGATCCGTGCCGTAGCACTGCCGCATGAGTTCCACCAGGGAATAGTTGAGAATAAGCTCCTCGTCCCGCACCTTTATGGAATAATTGTCGCTCCGGGCTTCCTTTTTGATTTCCACCGGAAGCAGCATCAGGGGAGCCTCATGACTCTTCCTGGCCGGAGTGTCATCGATCCAGAGCACGCTGAAGAGAGACAGAAAGAGCGAGTTCGCTCCGTTCTCGTCGTAGGAGGATTTGGCCTCCAAAGCCAGCTTCCGGAGTACCTGATCCAGGGATTTCCGGGTTTCGTTCTTTACAAAAAGCAATCCCTGTTCGGAGAGGGCCTTTCTGGTTATCTCGTCCAGCGTTGCCGAAAGCTCCAGGGTCTCGGGATTCATACCCGTCCGGAAGATCTCGGCAGTCTCGTCGGTTACGGCTCTGATCTTGAAGAACTTCTGATCATGCTTTCGGAACTCGTCCTCCAGGCTGTTGGGGTCCGCGTAATAAAGCCGGATTACCGCCCCGTTGGAGGTTTTCATATTGAGAAGGCGGTTTCTGGTGGTGAGGTCCAGAAGCTTGTTCTCCCACAGAATCTCCCGGGTAATTTCCCCGCCGCCCCGGATTTCGGTTGTCCGCCGCTTTATGGTAACGCTGCCCGATTCCCCGGAGCGTTTCCGGACAAACCGGGGATCCTCGGTAAGAATGAGGCTTCCGTCATCATCACGGTTCAGAAGCGGCAACGGCTTTATGAGACGATCCCGGCAGACCTGAACGGAAACGCAGGCCTCGAACTTCTTTCCGGCAAACCGGGTCCCGGCTTCGGATACCGCCTCTTTGAATGGCATGTCTTTGGAAAAACTGGTAGTCTCCACCATCAGAATATTCTGAAGCTCCCGGGCCCGGTAGACTTCCTCCCGGTCAGTTGTGGCCGGAGCATGGAATACCGGCTCCTGAGAAAGCTCCACACCGGCAAAGGCATGCCCATCCACCAGAAACAGGAGGGCCCGGAGTCCTGCCGCCTCCAGCAGGGTGGCATACAGGCAGGAGGTATCCAGACAGGTACCGGTCTTATCATTGATAATCTCGTTAAAGGTGCGGATCCGCTGCCCGACAAATGAGGCCGGGGGCATCCGGTAGGAAAGTCCAAGCTCCTGCGCGGCAGCATAGAGAGCCTCAGCCTCCAGCGCCACGTACTGCGGGTCCTCGGTCTGATAGCCGTCAAAGGAGCAGGAGTCAGCCCGGGCGGCATAGCCGGGGTTCCGGGCAGCAATGTCCCGGAGAATGGTTTCTGCCCTCTTTATAATGGCCGGCACTCCCGGAAAATTCGGAGTCACAAAGGAGGCCAGAAGCTCCGGCTGCCCGAGCCACTGGTTATAGGCGGTAATTTCCAGGGGGCGGCTTTCCTTTGCGATTACCGCTCCGGAGCCATCCAGCACCGTCACCTCCACCGAAGTTTTAACGGTTTCGGTAAGCTCGGCAAACATGGCAGCCTTAAGGACAACGCGATCCAGATAGCCGGAAACGGAGATCCGGCTCCCCTTCTGGAGAACATCGGTTCTGAGCACCAGGGGCTCGAACACGCCGTATTCACAGGATATCCTGATGGTGACATCCTCGTAGTCCCGTTCCTCGCTTAAAAACCTGATATCGGATATCAGGGGGTAGCCGGCCTGATAAAGCGACAGGTTGAGGAAGGGGCTCATGATGATATCAATGTCAATATTCTTCTTCTCGGTAACACGGGAGGATGATATCTCCTCCCGAGGCTCCGGAGCCGGAAGGTCTTCCCGGACCGCGCTTTCCGGAACATTCCCGGAGGTTCTCATGTTTTCAGGGGGGTTTGGTAAATTCTCGTCCATCTCTCTGTCTCTCCCGGACTCGCTGCCGGCACCCCGGCAGGACTGAAACTGTGTATCCAGGCCAAATCTGGCATTGTCATCTCTGACAGCCTGTTCCGCCATTTCCAGAAGTTCCTTTCTCTGGGCATCCGGCTCCCGGTTCCATCTGCGATCGATCCTGCAAAACCGCCAGCCCTCGGACTCCAGAAACTCCTGTCTGTCATTATCGTGATCCACGTCCTCGATCTTTGTATGATACAGCTGACCGTCATATTCCACGGCCAGGACATAATGCCCCGTGGCAGGATTCTTAACCGCAATGTCGATGCGATATCTCCCGGACTCATCCCGGACCTGGGAATCGGCATCATAGCCCTGCTGTCTCAGAAAATGGAGCACCTCGTACTCGGGCTCCGATTCCGGCTTTTCCCATCTTTTCGGATATCCCGCGGGAGGACGGAATCCGATATTCTCCGCTGCCGTTTCCCCGTAGTCGGATGATGTCACTTTAAAATTCTCTCATGAAAAACACGGATCCGGAAGGCAGGATCCGGTAATACCCCTGAGGACAGGGACCGGTCGAAGCTTCCGCCGCCTCAGGTTCTGTTAAGGTCAGGGGCAATATAGCACACCCCGGGGATTTATGGCATGTACGGGACAAAATAATGACCGCCCGGTCAGAGTTTTGGGGAGAATGCGGGGCTGAAAAAGGTGGCAGGAACTGAACCGGACGAAAGAAAAGCGAACTTTGGAAGGCCCGAAACGATAAGGACCCCGTTCATTCCGAAATCACGAACAGGATCCCGGCTGCTGATGAATCTGCGGCGGGGATCAGGCCTTCAATCGATCTCCGGCCAGCAAACTCAGGAGTCCTCCCTGTTATTTCGTCAGTGATCAGCCGTAACAGTTCAACTTCGGAAAGCGGCTTTTTGTCCAGTTCCTGCTTAAGCCACATACCGCTCTCCCGAATTTCACATTCCGGGCTGCAAACGCCGGGGCCTTCAATGGCATGCAGAATGCTTCCGTCCATGATATTTCGGGTCTGCCACGGACAAAACCGGTGCCACTGTCCGTTCCGGACACGAATAAGGCAACGATTTTGATTTTATCCGGTACGGAACCGCACCGGGACGCGGGTAACCCCTGCTGACTGACTGATTGGAAGACCATACAAAAAAACGGCCGGAAAAAGAAGCCCGGACTTCCCCCGTTCCGGGAAGAAGTCCGGGCCGCCTGTTCTGCACCTGTTCCGGGCTCCGGTTCAGGCATTAAGCTCTGTCCCGAACACTATGACAGGCTGATATTGAAAAGCTGGGTAATCATCACCGTCAGAATCAGCACCGGAATCACAAAGCGTACCAGGAACAGAAATATCGGGAACCAGACAAAACGGACGGTTCCCCCGGAGGTAAGCTCGTCCAGAACGTCGCTCCGGGACATCTTCCAGCCCACGAAAAGCGAAGCTCCAAGTCCGGTCAGGGGCAGCACAATTCTGGAGGTGGTGTAATCCAGAAAATCGAAAAAGTTCATCCCGAAGATATGGTAATCTGACCAGATCCCCATGGACAGGGAGGAAACGACACCCAAAGCCGTTCCCAGCACCGTGATCACCGCAGCCGCCCGGGCCCGGCTCATACCGGACTTGTCGGCCAGGAACGCCGTGGCCACCTCGTGAAGGAACATGGCGGAGGTTACCGCGGCCACAAAGAGGATGAAATAAAACACCACCGGAATCAGCCAGTTCAGGAAGGCATAGTCATGAAGGGAGGTGTTGAACACGTTCGGAAGAGAGATGAACACCAGTCCGGCCCCCGAGGCGGGAGAGGCATTTGCCACGGAAAACACGGCCGGAAAAATGATAAGCCCGGCCATCACGGCCACTGCGGTATCCATGAGTCCTACCGAAAACGCGGTGCGGTTCAGCCTGACGCTTTCCGGAAAATACGAGGCGTAGGTCACGAGTCCCATACCGATGGAGAAAGAATAGAAGCACTGGCCGATGGCGGACAGGAACACTCCGGCGGTAAGGTACTCGGGATTGAAGCTGAACAGGAATAAGCAGGCCTTGCCGGCTCCGGGCATGGTGAAGGCAAAAATCACCATGAGGATCATCATGAAGAACAGTGTGGGCATCAAAAGACGGGATGCCAGTTCAATTCCCTTTTTGACGCCTGCCACAATGATGCCGTGAATCACGAGCATGGTGATGCCCAGAACCAGAAGAGGCTTCCAGGGATCGCCGATAAACTCCGTAAACTTCTGAGCGTAGATCTCTCCGGACACCGTGCCGGAGGCCACCGCCTGTCCGATATCCTGAAAGGATCCGGAGACGGCCTCCCAGAGGTAGTAGAGTACCCAGGCCACCACCACGTTGTAATAGCAGAAGATTACAAAGGCCACAATGGCGGAGGCCCATCCCACAATTCTCCACCCCGAATGCGGAGCCAGCACGGAATAGGCATTGCCCACATTGGCCCGGGAACGTCTGCCGATAACAAACTCGCTCATCAGGAGCGGGATTCCGAAGACAAAAATCACTATGAGATAGAAGAGCAGAAACGCCGAACCGCCGTTCTCGCCGGTCTGGGTCGGAAACCGCCAGATATTGCCCATGCCGACAGCGGAACCGGCCACCGCCAGAATGCCGCCGAGCCTGGTGGAAAATTTAAGGACGCCCTTGGATTCGCTCATTTTTTAAAACACCCCGTCATGAAGAGCCAAAAGAATGAATGCACTCAGGAAAAAGCCGCAGAATTGTAACAGACTTTAAACCGCCCTCATTATTAAAAGAGTCAGACTTGCTTCATTTTTGAGAACCTGCCATATGTTGTGTCATTGACGGTGTCCCGGTTACGGAAGCTTCGGGTCAGCATTTCCCGGATTACGTTCGAAGCACCCTGGAAACGTGCACGGCATCTCTCACAGAACCCGGTTCGCCCTTTTGCGCACCTTCGGGAAAGAATGGGGACAGGAGTTTTGCCGGAGAAATTCCTCTTCCCGAATGCCCCGCATTTTTCTGAAAAACGGGATTCCCCCGGGAAATATCGGAGGAAAATTGCAAAAACTGTCCGAAACATTTGAAAACGCCCCGCATCCCTCTACAATATAACAGCCGGCCCCCTCACGGCCGGCAACAAAACTCTGCCGGGCACTTTCCGGCCGGAGATCCGCACTATCACAGCAGGGAGATAACGCCATGAAATTCAAATGCAAAGTCTGTAACTATGTTCACGAAGGGGACGAAGCCCCGGCAGTATGCCCCAAATGCGGCAAGGAGCATGTTTTTGAGCCGGTGAAGAGCAAATACGCCGGAACCAGAACCGAAAAGAATCTTCTCGAGGCCTTTGCCGGGGAATCCATGGCCCGGAACAAGTACACCTACTTCGCCTCCGTGGCCAAGAAGTCCGGCTACGAACAAATCGCCGCCCTTTTCCTCAAGACCGCCGAAAACGAGAAGGAGCATGCCAAGCTGTGGTTCAAGGCCCTGGGAGAGCTGGGCACCGTGGAGGAAAACCTGCTGGCGGCCGCCGCAGGCGAAAACCATGAGTGGACCGACATGTACGAGCGCATGGCCAGGGAAGCCGAGGAAGACGGTTTCCCGGAGCTGGCCGCTCAGTTCCGCGGCGTGGCAGCCATTGAAAAGCACCACGAGGAACGCTACCGCAAGCTTCTCAGGAATATCGAAAACAAAGAGGTATTCGAAAAATCCGGGGTTCACATCTGGGAATGCCGGAACTGCGGCCATATCGTGGTCGGCACCGCGGCTCCCGAGGTCTGTCCGGTATGCAACCATCCGAGAAGCTTCTTTGAGGTTGCCGCAGAGAACTTCTGAGGAAGAGAGAACCCGGAATGACAGGGCCGGGACTGTCCGAATCCGATTCTGATGAAGGACCGTAAGTTCCCCGGGAGAGACATCCTGACATGCCCCTCCCGAAATCCCGGCAGGTTTTATAAAAACTGCGGACGGGATGTCCGTAATCCGGAGCCTTCGCAGCATGGAACGTTTCCGGACCTGTCCCGGACGTCATCAGGATCCTTTGTGGCGCAAAAAGTTTCCGGGCCTCAAAAAATTTTCCCCGGCACGGGGAGCAGCAGTTTCCCCGCAGAAAAACACTGAAGGAGGAAGAATGATTCATGGGCAGTACCCGCAGTAACCGCAGAAACAACCGGAATTCATCGAACGGAAACTCATGGCTTGATTCCGGGGTTGCCATGACTCTGCTGCCTCTTTTGGCCCTGGCCGTACCCGTAATCGGTATCGGCCTCATTTTTTTCTGCGTTCCCGAGCCCCCGAAAAAATCATCTTCAGCGGCACATGAGCCTGCAACCATACTGAGATGCAATTCCCGGGACAGCTGTCTTAAGATGGGGCATGATCTGTACAGCTCCGGAAGATACCGGGATGCTCTCCGGCCCCTCACCATGACCTGCGATTTTGGAGAACATGACGGCTGCTTCCTTGCCGGACTTATCAGCTATGAGGGGCATGTCTCAGCTTCTTCTTTCCAGGAAGGCGCGGAGATGCTTGTAAAAGCCTGCAGCTACAGTCACCGGGACGCCTGCAGATATTTGGATCTGATGATCTCGAAACACTTTAAAAATGACAGTGCCATGAAGAACAAGGCCATAACGGCCTGGAGACATGCTTACGAAAACGGCATTCAGGAGGCGGGAGCGCTCCTCGAAAAACACACCGGGGAAAAACCGAAGGAATTACAGCCGGAACCCGATATGGGAAAATTCCCTGACAGAAAACCTCCGCATTACACCGGCTGCGGGGACCGGGACTTTATAACCTGCTACCGCGAGGTTACGGAGGCGATCGCGGATCAGAAGCCGGTTCCTCAGGGCACGGACAAAATCAAGGTTTATGAGGTGGCCTGCAATGATTACGATATCGGCAGGGCATGTCTCCTCTATGCCGACATGTTTTTTGATGAGGATGACACGAACAAAGCCAATTACCGAAAACTCATGGGACTGAAAAAGCTGTACCTGGACAAGGCCTGTCATCTTATGGACGACGCCGAGGTATGCCGAAAGGCTGTCAGGTTTCGGGACAGCAACCGCTACGGCCCTTTTTCATATGACATGGATTTCGCCAGGAATCTGGTTCCCTGCCGGAATATTTCCGGTGCCACTGCCAACAAATGCATGGCACTGGCCGAATCTTTTGAAGACGACCGGAAGCTGACACCGCGGGGCAGAAGCTGGCGGGCTGCAAAGATATATGAAAACCTCTGCGATAACGGCTATCCCCCGGGCTGTCAGATGCTCCGAAAGCTTAATCCGGACTGGTGGACAGAGAAATGACGTTCCGGCCCCCTGCGCTTAATCGGACAGGAACCCCCTGAACCCCCATGTCACAGAGTCCCGAAAACATTCATAAGGACGGCAAAACAGATGAACAGCAGCAATAACAGCCGGAATCCCCGCAACAGAAACCGCCGGCAGGATGAAAGTGCCACCAGGATCATTGCAGCGCTCCTGATCCTGGCCGGGATCATTGTTGCTCTGGCCCTGGTCTGGGCCACCCTGGAGAACGAAGGGAAGGAACTCCTTCCGGAGCCCGGAGCACCGGAAACGAAATCCGCCACCCGGGAAGTCTCCGGAAATATGAATGCAGGAAAAACAGCCCCGGATCCGGTGCGAAAATCTCAGAAAAACGAAGCCCTCGGACTTCCGGAAACAGAAGCTCCGGCGGATCCTGACCATACTGATTCCCCGGAAAACGTAGCTCCGGAGCCTTCGGAACAGCCGGCACCTCCCGAACCGGCAGCAGCGCCTGAAGCTCCCTCCGAACCTCTGGTCTGCGATTCCCGGGACAGCTGCTACAGAACGGGGCAGGATCTTTATAAATCAGGAAATACCCGGGATGCGCTTCCCTATCTCACTGCCGGATGCCGGCTTAATCACCGCGAAAGCTGCTATCTCGCCGGACTTATCGGCTATGCCGGACATATCACCTATGAGGAAGCTGCGGAATTTCTGATAAAAGGCTGCCGCCTGAATCACGGAGAATCCTGTCTCTCCCTGGAGGATCTGGTATCAAAGCGGTTTCCGGACAATGCAGAAATGAAGCAGAATGCCAGGAAGCTCCGGAACGAGGCCTGTAACCGGGGCACCGTAAAGGCCTGCAGGGAATCATCCTCCGGAAAGGGAACTTCATCCGGTGTGAATTCCCGGAATTCTTCCCGAAACCATGATGGCAGTACAAATGTGCATATTGTTCGCCACTATTCATCCACAGACGCTTCGGATATCTACGGCTGCGGAGAACTGGTATTTGAAAGCTGCTTCGAGGTGGTGGCCGATGCCGTTGAAAACAAAAAAAGAATCCCTTTCGGAATGCACGAATGGCGGATTCTCGAAGATTCGTGCACAAAATTCAATATCGGACGGGGCTGCCGGCTCTATGCGGAAAAATTCCGGGAAGACGACACCAAAAATATCAACTACAAAAGACTCTTGTCACGAAAGCAGCTTTATCTTGACAAGGCCTGTCATCTCCTCGGGGATGCCGCCACCTGCAACAAGGCCATGAAATTCCGTTCCCGCTATGACAGAATCTACGACAAAAAGAAAGCCACGGAACAGGAATGCATGATGAATTCTGTCGCATCCTGTCTTAAACGGGGGCTTGAATTCGAAAACAACGGCAATCTTGCTCCGGAAATAAGAACCTGGAAAGCCGCCCAGATCTATGAGGAGCTCTGCCTGAGAGGAGATAGCGATGGCTGCCTGGAGCTTCGGAGACTTAACGTGCCCTGGTGGCCGGATTAACAGAATACCCTGGCCGAAAACACGGAGAAAACAGAAATGAAGATTTTCAGGGCGGTTCTTTTTGCGGGATGGGCCGCGGGGACGGTGTTTTGGGGAAGCGAAGCACTGGCCCGTGGCTTTCTCCCGGATTCCGAAATCCCGCAGAAGGAAATGCGAGAAAGGATCTCTGTCATTAACCCGGGTTCCGAAGTTACAAACCGGAATACTGCCGGAGCAGATTCGGAGTCAGGCTTCTCGGTGCTGTTTCCGGAACTCCGGGCAGGTGCCGTACGTCCTGTACTGATTTCCCGGAATTAGGAATCTTAAAGAAATAACCTGATCGATTCATCCCTTTTGAAATCCCCTGATAATGTAGTTCCAATCCTTCATTTCCGTCAGACGTTCTATGTCAATT
>CACYPY010000073.1 GCA_902776415.1 uncultured Ruminobacter sp. | reverse complement strand
TGAATCTGTGAAACTCCTGGCACCCTTTGGCGTCGCGCTTTTTGCAAAGGTCCTCATCCACTTTCATGGCTCTTTTATATCTTGCGGGACGGGAAAGCGTCGGATGATTCTCATAATACTGTCCGAGCCTGAGACATGCCTGATTGTCGTCGCGGCTGCAGGAATCCTCGAGGTCCATGACTGTGGCATCCCGGTTCGACGCGGACCCGTTCTGACGTTCCCGGAAGGTGGCGGCCACGGAACAGAACCTGCCGTTCTTTTCCAGTTCGCAGGCCCTGTCCAGCCAGGTCTGTTTATCATCAGGGCTGCTTTCGGGAAGATCCATAGCATACAGGTAGCAGGCCTCGGCAATTTTGAGATCCTCGCAGCCCGGTTTAAGATACTTAAGTCGTGCTTCGACAGGATGGATCGGAGAACCCCGCTTTATGGAAAGAATGACTCTGTAGATGCAGCTCATGGTATCCCCGTATGAGCAGCCTTTGTTGGCATAGCGGTAGCCGCGATCGTATTCCCCGGCGTTCATCAGGATTTCCGAAACGTCGCTGCAGGCGGCAACGGTTTCAAGGTCGCAGCCGCGCTGCATGAGTTCCCGGGTGGTCTCATTCAGGTTCGGAGTATCGGGGAAGAATTTTGTCAGGTATTTCGCCTGCAGGTAGCACCCGGCCCCCTCGTTAAGATCGCAGGATCTCTTCAGTATGCTGAGGGCATCTTCGTGAGAGTCAGGCACGGCGCTTTCGTTCAGATACAGATCACCCAGCTCCGCGCAGGAACGGACGTGCCCCATATCGCAGGCTTCCTGATAGCAGGGAGCAGCTCTGCCGTACCGTTTGTGCTGTGCCTGACGAACCGCTTCGAGGTAGCATTCGTCAGGGCCGTGACATTGCAGGGTACAGTGTTCGTCTGAAGCAGTCCTGCGGGAGGAGTCCGGGGCAGAAGCGGTTCTCCGGGAATCACGGGAAGATCTTGCGGGGCTGTCCGAAGGAGTTCGGGAATTATTCGGGGAAGCGACGGCGGCGGGCTGTGCTGAGTCCCCGGAATGACCTTTACTGAGTATGATAACCGCTATCCAGTTCACCATAATAATCAGAAATATCACTATGATGAAGGAGAGGACGCATCCCACGGGGTTGATGCCGAAACTCCGGCCGTTATTATTGCTGCCGCGGCGGGGATTGGGATTTCGGATAGCGCTCATGGTGATTCTCCTGTTCTCTGATTCGGTAACGGCCCCGGAATTCAGGGGCGGTAATTGACAGTTATTTTAAGGCAAAAATTGTAAAATGCACTTGGTATTCGGGAATATTCGGCAGAGTTTTTGGAGTAATACCGAGTTCTGACCTTTCGTACCCCTGACCCGGGGCATCAGTATCCTCTGATTTTTCCCTGATTATATGATGATGGTAATGCCTGTTTATGAAAGCCTGTTCAGAATTATCAGCCCTGTGCTGACATACAGCGGATTCTGATTTACAATCGGTAGGACATTCGGGCCGCTTTTTGTAACGCAGGCCATGCACGGTTATCCGGGTTGTGTGTTTTTTCTGATTGGGTCGTTGGATGTTCTCATTTGAATGATGGCAAATGCAATATTATGAATACGGAACCTTTTATAGAATATATGAGAGAATCCGAACCGAATAAGCGCGATAGATAAAGGTTATACCTGGAAACGGCTGTCGGTTTTCAGATGTTATGGAACTTCTTAACATTAAACGGACCCGGGCCTCGGAATTGTTGAAATACCTCCTGGAACGGAGAATTATCAAACCGGTATCGGGCACGGAAAGGAAAATACAGTTTTCTGTGAATGTTCTGTTGCCGTGAGACATCCTCGGTTATCGGGAAATGCCGGGTCAGGGAGATTCTTGCAGGAATAAGGGTTGGATTGAAAATGAAAAAACGGGAGAGATTCATATGATTGTCTGCGCTGAATGCGGCTTTGCCGAGAATGTCGGAAAATACTGTCTCCGCTGCGGGTATCCTCTTCTCCAGAATGACTCCGGAAAGAAACCGGGCCGTGCCCCTGTCCTGAGTCCCTCCGGCGTTCTGGTCTCGGTTTCGCTGTCGGGGCACTCCTCCGGAATGATGTACAACAGCGATTCCAGTCATTCCCAAACTCTGGAATTCGATTCCGAAAGAGGCTGCTGGACGGTGGTCATTTCCGAGAAGAAGGCCTTTGCTTCCGTAAAGACGAAGGATATTTACCGGGTGCCCGCAGGCCTGCCGGAGGAGATGCGAAATCTCATTATTGAATCCGGATTTCAGGAAGCCGCCCTGACAATTCCCAGGGATGCCCGGTTTTCTCCGCAGGTTTTTGATTATTCCTCCGGATACAGCCTTGATGTCTGGTATCGGGAGTCTCCGGAAAGCAGGAAGCCCTGCCGTTTTGATATCAATAATGAAAGGATTGCCATTGCGGGGAAAACGGACTTTATTTCGGCGGTGCGCGATCTTTTTGACGGAGCTGCCATACCTGGGGCTCTGATCTGTCATGAGGAAATATCTCTCGGTATCAATCAGGCGTTTTTTCAGATGGGCCAAAAGCCTGAGGCATCCAAAACTGCAGTGTCACCGGCAGATAATGAATCCGCCGGGCCGGAAGCAGCCCCTTTCTTTGCCGCGGACGGAACCTGGACCTGTCCCTGCGGAAAGTCCGGTCTTTCCGGAAAATTCTGCCCGGAGTGCGGCAGGGGACGTCCGGCCCTTTCGGAGTGAAGAGATAATCTCGCAGGAGAAGCGTTTTATTCCGAAGTTTTCGGACCTTTAAGAATCCTGAGCGCCGGGCGCACGGTGACTTCTCTGCTGCCGCACCAGGTTCCCAGGTGAAGCACGCCGCCCTTGCTGACAATGGTTACTCCGTATGGATGCGGCGATCTCAGAAACCAGGGACTGATTCCCAGGTGGGTTTTGGGTTTTTTGGCTTTGGCATAGGGCGTCGGACAGCATTTGCGATCCTCGCCGTTCCGAAAATATGTCTGCGCCTCGTTGGTGCTGAGAAGAAATACCCGGTCATCACAGGAATCACCGCAATGACTTTCAAAATGCGAAACCGTTATCCATTCCTGTTCTTCGGGAGTAAAGGCTTCCTTCAGGAACTCATCGTTCAGCCACTTGCGAAGCGTGCATTCGTTCCAGTCCGTGCTTCTGTTCCAGTAGCCACAATGGTCGCCATCCCGGATATCAAAGGGCCTGGTGTCCAGGGCATAACGACTTGTCAGGAGCATCTCATGGTCATTCTGATCCAGGATACGCCATTCTATCGGGGTTTTGCCGGTGTTCGGATCGGCGTCCTGCCAGTAGTGTCCGAAAATGAGATACCCGTTTTCTTTCCGGAACGGCAGAGTCGGGTAGCGCTTGCCGTTTATGGTGATTACGCCGGGGCTGACACGTCGGGTGCCCGCATCCCGGATCCGGCCTGCCAGGCTTTTGAAGCCGCGGATTCCGGAAATATCCTCCAGATCATCCCTGTGGAACCAGGAGAAATTTCGGAAGAACGGGGGATACCAGGCGTTTTCAGAAAGAAGCTTTTCAAGCCAGTTTTTTAAAGCCTTCAGAGTTTCGAACCGGTATTCTCCGAACCAGAAGAAATCATTGTCATTATGGCTGACGAAGCTTCGGGATTCAGCCATCTTTATAAGCCGGTCTGCAGTTTCGGCGCAGATTTTGTTTTCCGAAAGACTTCGCAGGGATTGCAGGTGGCTGTCCAGGAATCTTCCGGTTTCCACCGGGGATCCCTCGGGGGCCGCAGCAGTGTTTTCCAGAAAATCCCGCAGAGCCTCGTCTGAAACAAAGAGCCGGTCATCAAACCAGACCAGTTCGGAAGCGGCCTTCCGGAGACAAGCCCGGGGATCTCCCTCTTTCCAGACTTCCCGGGACACTGCTCCCAGCGCCAGATCGTATCTTTCCGCCAGATATGCGATGGCAACGGCATTTCCGGAGTTCCGGAGGCTGTCCAGGTATTCGAGGAAGGCGGAAGCGTCCCGGATCTCCAGCTCACGATCCCCGAAGATTGCCCTTTCCGAGTCCCGGTATATCCTTGCGAGTTCGGCCCGGGAATCCTCCTCCGGAATCCATTTCGAAAAGAACCGGATTTCGTCCCGGCAGGAATCCAGCGAATCGGCGTAGGATGCAAAATTACGGATTTCACGCTTCTTCATTTCGGAGATGAATTCCTGAGGATTTTTGTAAACATGCCCGCCGATTCTCAGGGTCCGGTTTTTTCCAAAAAGGTATCCCAGGATCCAGAGAAGCTGTTCCGGGGTTGCCGCTTCCCCGTGAAGTAGTTTGTCGCTTCGATCAAGAATGGTGCTGGCCGCCCGGCTTTTAAGAACGCTTTCGGCCCAGAACCGGAGGGCCCCGCCCCGGTACAGGAGTTCAAACGCCGCGGCAAATTTCGTGTCTTTGTCCGCGGCGGCGTTCAGCACTGCTTTTCCCAGATCTGAAAATCCCGTGATTTCATGCCTGTTTATATAAAATTCCCGGATCTCCGGACAGAGACCGTACATAAGTCGTACCGTGATGTCGATCTGTCCTGCAGGTTCGCTGCATTTCGCAAGCTCCCTCTCGGCATTCTGGCAGAGCTTTTCGAGAGAATTTCCGGTCATCCCGAAATACATGGTCAGACGGCCGCGGCCCAGCTCCCTGACTCCGGCGGCGGGATCCCGGAGCAATGCCCGGACAAGGTCCGGAATGGTGCTGAAGGAGCTCTCTCCCAGTATGTAAGGCTTTCGGAAAATTCCGGAACCGGACTCCTCTCCCGGAACGGGCAGGTCCTCCCCTTTAAGCCACCTGACAACCTCGTTATAGCCCCAGCGGCGATTTGGATTATCAGGTTCGTTTCTGCGGGAGAGATCCTTGTAGGTGAGACCCAGCACCAGTTTCCGGAGGTCTTCCGGAAAATCCTCCGGGAATTCGATTTTGCTTATCGAGGCCAGCCGGGCGTTTTCTTCCGGAGACAGGGCCTCGTTCTGAAATGGCGTATATCCGGTGAAAAGCTCGAATACCGAGATACCGAGAGCATAATAGTCCGTCTCCCGGTGCCAGATGCCCTGCATGGCCTCCGGGGCGGCATAAAAAGGCGTCATGCCGGTGGAGGCGACCACAAAGGTGCCGCTGCCGGCTTCCGAGCTGATTCCGAAGTCAATAAGAACCACATGCTCGCCGGTGTCGTCGGGAATCATGTTGGCAGGCTTGACGTCCTTGTGAAGAATGCCGGCCTCGTGGATGGCCCGGAGGCCCTCGTTAACCGAAGGGATGATTAAATCCCGGAGGTCCTCCGCGGTGAAGCGTTCCCCGGCGGCCAGGACCTCGGAAAACGCCGGATAATGATACCGGGGCATGATCACGTACTGGTGATTTTCCAGCATTCCGTAACAAAGAACCGGAGCCACGCACGGACTGTGCACCTTCCGGAGTTTTTCCACGATTTCAGGCTTTATGGCGTTTTCCCGGCGGTAAAGCTTCAGGATAAAACCGGGATCTTTGGAACCGCTCTTTTCGGAGGTGTTTTTGCTGCTGGTTTCGGATCTGTTACCGGTATCCGTCAGGGTGCAGAGATAGATATCCGCCTCGCCGGACTGGAGGTTCAGCCGTCGTTCCACATGATAGCCCCCCAGAATGAGTCCGGTGGCATCAGGTACCTCAATGGCACTGCTGTTAATCATGGTTTTTTTGAACTTTTTAAGCATGGTACTGATTCTGGTTTCGGTCATGACGAACTCCGGAAGGCGTTAAACTGGCAGAACTGTGTGAAATTTCAATGCTTGTTTTCGGTTTTTGTCATGGGGATATCATGACAGCAAACCCTGAATTTCAGAACGTTAAAAGACATTCTGATGCCGATTTTCAGAAAAGTATACTGGATTAACCCGATATCTGCAATAAAACCACGATCCGAATACAAAATATGTGATAAAAATCTGTCCCGCCGGAAACAGGAATATCAGGGATACATGTTTGGGATTTGGGTATTCTGAGCAGGAACCGGGATTTCGGAAACAGGATTTGGGCTCGGCACCGGAGTATCCCGCGATAAACGGAAATCCGGCAATCAGCATGGTGTCGGGGATTGGTGCCTTAACACTCAAATCAGAAAATCCTTCCTGCCGATTCGGCCAGTTTTTCCTGTTCCCGTCTGGCCAGGTAAGCCAGGATTTTGGAACTGATAAATCTGATTGCCATGAAGATTAACAGCACCACAAGGAAGTTGAGACCGAGCCTGAAATGAAAATAGTACAGTACATAGCAAATACCGGCAATCACCGGTGTCAGCATCAGCAGCAAAAAAGAATCCTTACTGGCGGAGGGAACTTTGCCATCGCGGTAAGACGAACAGGTCCGTTTTGCAGGGATGTACAGGGATACCGCGGCGGGAATTGCCCAGAACAGAGGTATCAGCCATATTTCGGCAATATGCGTGTTACCGCTGTAAAGCTGGCATGCCAGACAAAAGGCCGCATATCGCAGTAAAAACAGTTTAAGGACTGAAAACAGCAAAGCCCCCGGTTTGATACAGACAACATTCTTCATTCGGCCGGCAGCATCGTGATTTTCAGAACCAGCTTCCGGGATCCCCTGGTTATTCTGATTGTCGTTCTGGTTGCTGTCACTCATGACAGTCTCTCCTTCTGAGGTGCGGGGTACAGGGTCTGGGGCAATGCCGACTCTCCTGTGACGTTTTAACATCCGCCACACATAATGAGAGCGGATACACAAGGTCAGCAAAACTTATTCCGTCCAAACACGGATGAATGCCGAAAGATTTGTTGTCCGGAACGGAGAATCCCTTGCGTGAGGTGAGGGGACTCGTTGATTGTCCTGACATCGGCATTATACTCAAAAATTGTCTGCTGTATCAGCTTTGTCCCGGGATCTGATGTTTCATCTTCCGGTTATTACCACATCCGGGACACAGGATCGGTCAGAATAAAAATGCGGGTACCGGTAAATTTTACCGCTCAGGAATTGTCCAGTATGGGCTGTTCATATCAGTGATGTTCACCGGAAATGCGGAGGTGGTTGTTGTATTAACAACGCCTTCTCCATGGTGTGATTGGCGTCCGCAAATATCACTCCTGCCTTCCGGGGGCGGGTGGCTGCAGGTTGCTCCTCAGTGCCTGCTGATGAGGAAATTTCCAATTCGCAAATTGAAGAAGACTGCGAGTTTCAACACCGCGAAGGGGAGTTCCGTTTGAAATCCCCTTCACCTTATGCGACGGTTCGCCCGGGTGTTGCAATACCGCAAAGGGTTGGCCTTTTTGTGGCAGAGGGAGCTTTGCCATAAGATCGCACAGGAGCTCATGACCATAATCGGCATTGCGGAGGAATATCTGACAAAGCCTTATAAAATAATAATCTGTCAGATGCTGTAAGACATAATGTCGAAAGTCTCGCCAGAACAACGCCCCCGCATATTTCCTGAAATTCTTTCCATAACATGGGTAGCCTTATGTTCAGAAAATTTCGTATTTTCTGAATTTCGAGATGGTTAAAAGTTCTGTTTCCTGATTAGAGAATATATTTTTAAGACAGGAGGTATATTGCAAGCGATTTGCGAATTACAGGAGTGATTTTAAACGAGGCAATTTTTATCATGGTTAATTTCTGAGCGCTCTTTCCGGATCGCCGATGGCGATCTGACAGGTATCAGACTCAGAACGGAGATTTTTATGGGAAAAAAACTTATCGGAAAGAAAAGCGCCGCCGTGATTGCCGGCGCCATTAACAGGCTGGCGGATTCATTTTTTGCGCTGGCTCAGAGTCTTCAGGGTGCTTATGTTCCCGGTTCCGAATCCGGAGTTCGGAACCCGCCCCCGGGGGACGGAGAACCCGTGGACAGTAAAACCGGGAGCTTCACAGGCTCCGCTGATGCCATACCGGAAAACACCTCTCGTACCAGGTTCCCGGAGACATCTCCGGCAGCTCCCGATATCCCGGCTCCGGTTTCCGCCCCGGTGCCCCTTCCGACCCCGGATGCCAGCGAGACCCGTTGCGGAGAAGCTCTTCAGAAATTCATGAAGGACAACGTTTTTCTGATTACCAGAATTGACAATATCATTAACGAATCGCCGGTCTGGAATCAGATGGCACGGATTATCGGCAGCGACTATCACGCGGTCCTTCCGATTATCAATGCACTCAAGATATCACAGAGCCGGGGGAACCGCATGGTCATCAACCTCTCCCGCTATGACATCAGGACCCGCAATGCCTGTACCAATCTGGCCTCGGTGCTGTACCGGAATGCCCTTCTGGTGGAATACCGTTATACTTCCGGTGTGGTGCCGACCCTGACCATGCGGGTGCAGAAGGACGGGGCCATCATTAACTTCATCACCGGACACTGGATGGAGATTTATGTTTATGGCATCGTAAGAGAGATCCTGAGTAATTACGCCCGGCTTTACAGCATTGAGGTGGAAACCTACAGCAACATTCAGTTCCTGATGACCCAGAAGGAAACCTTCGAACTGGATGTGCTCAGCTTCGTAAACGGGACCCCGGTATGGGTGGAATGCAAGACCGGGGAGTTCCAGCAGTCCATTGTGAAGTACAAGAAGTTCGGGAAGCGAACCTCCATTGCTCCGGAGCATTCATTCCTGGTGCTGGCCGGAGTGTCGGCGGAACAGGCCCGGAATATTACCGATATCCACCGTTATAACGTGATTAACCTGGATAATTTCCGTACGGTGTTTTCTCAGGCCATGGCCGGGCTCTGTCTGGCCGCCGGCAGAAAAGATTCTCCCGAATCCCCGGAGGAAAAACCGGGGCCGGTATCCGAAGCTTCTGACAATGCCGAATGCGGGAGCACGGACTCTGTTTCGGTAACTTCGGGAAGTGCGGAATCCGGAACGGCTGCTTCGGATGTTTCCGAACCGTCCTCCGTTCCCCCCCGGATTTCTTCCGGAATGACCGCTCCGATCTCTGAAGGAGATGTTCCCGCGGCGGGGGCTGCTTCTGCCGGAAATGAACTCCGTCAGGAAACCGGGGGCCGGAGAACCTCCCCGGGGGCCGAATCCCGGAACCGCAGCTCCTATGACCGGATGATGGCTCTGATAAGCAGCACGCGACCCGTTAAAAGCCTGGATCGTCCGGAGCAGCCCAAAACCCTCTCTGAGCCTGTTCCGACGATAGCTGCCGCTCTTTATACCGTGGTGGACCATCCCTTCATGAATGAAGCCATGTCAGAGCGCATGAACACCCTGGGGGTACAGTGCGTCTGCAACACTCCTGTTTCCCGCACTGACATCAGCCTGGATGTGCTGTCCCGCATGAAGTCAGGAAGGTACGTACTGGCTCCGGTACTCTTCAAACGAATTGCCCGGGCCCTTAAAACAGGAGATCTCTCCGTGGTCCAGTCTCTGAACGGCTGTGAGCCGGTACAGGTGGGAACCACCATCCAGATGTGCCGGCATATGGCGGATACCATGAAGGTCATTCGTGATTTTGAGTACTACAGCAAGGAGAAGACCGTCAGATTCGATCTGATTGCCAGCAGCATATTCAGTCAGTATGTGCTGGAGGACACCAGGTTCTTCCATGCCGTGGGCAATGTTATTGACACTGCTTTTCAGAATACTGACGGGAACGTGTTCGGAATTTCCCGCAATGTTCGGCTCTGCAAGGGAGAGGTCCGTATTGATCTCGATTATCTCGTGCGATTCCGGGAGATCGTCACCGCGGTTATTGCGGGGCCGTCCGATCCCGAAAAGGCATCTGCCGCTCTGGAGCTCGTCGGAAAATGGCTGGACATTCCGGCCCGGAATCGCCTTATTGTCCATAATCTCAGGAAAGAAAGCCCGGAATATGCAATCCTGTCGAAAAAGACCTCGGTAAATGTTCTCAGTCATGACGAATTTGACAGGTTGGCACGGCAGCTGATGAAGGTTCCGGAGTTTCCGGATGGCGCCGGTGCGGATCGGATTACCATTCCGGAACTCCAGTTTACCCCGGAGCAGCTTTATGCCTGGTTTTCCCGTTTCGGAGTCAATGTCACGGAGGCGGAACTTATCAGTGCCGCCCTTTCTGCCCTCGACGGCAGCGCCAGCGAGTTTTACCGGAACGAGGAGATCTTCCAGCCGCTTCTGAAGGAGGTGCTGCGTCTTCATGAAAACCACATTCCGAGGCAGCGTTTTGTCTTGAATGTGGAGAATCTTAACGGCGAAAAGACCTCATCAGTCAGCAACCTCTGCACCAATCTGTATAAAACCGACCTTATCAGAGACTTTGAGTACAATAAAACCGCCCGAAAATTTGTCATCGATCTTACCGACAACCCCGAACTCCACAGCTTTTTCAGCGGCGGCTGGCTCCGGTATTATGCAGGCAGCAAGACTCAGAAGTATCTGGGGCAGCACGTCAGAAATCCCAAAGCTGTCCGGTTTATCAGAAATGTCTCCCTGGAGCTTCCCGAGGGGGATGAAATTTCACTTGACGTGCTGATCTGTCATGGCGGAGTCTGGACTGCCATAAGAACCTGCACGGCTCAGAACTGCATCGCCATGGCGGAGTATCTGGCCACGGCAGGAGATCTCCTGGAGATCCCGAAGGAAAGGCAGATTCTGGTGTTCCCGAGCGAAGCCGAGACTCTTGTCGCCCCCGCTCAGGTCCGGGAAGCCATGAGAATTATCCCGGTTTCCGGTTTTGTTTCTGTTCTGGAGGAGATCCTTACCGAAACTCTTGTCGGGGCTTCGGGGCCAGATTTTGAGGAGCTTCTGGCCCGGATCGCAAAGGAGAATGCGTCGGCAGCTTCTTCCGATGATGCTCAGGAAACCCGGGAAGGTGCCTCTGCCGCCTTCCCCGAAAACAGCGAACAGCCGGAAGATGAGCTGGACAGGGCTGCCGGTGATACTGACCATCAGGACAGCGGGGCCGGAGATTCTGACAGCGAGTTCATGGATGAAGCGGTAAAGGACTTCCCTCTCCCCGAGGTTCTCCGTGAAATTATCACCGAGGTGACGGAGGAAAACAGCGAAAAGGAAGAAGAGACCGCAAAGGAGCCAAACAGGGAGACCGGACAGGAAAGGCATGAGCCGGAGAAGGTGAAGGAAAACGGGAGAACGAACGCGGCCTCTCTTTCAGAGATTCCTGAAGGCCGTATTCCTGAAACCCCTGTCCCGGAGTCCGCTCCCGGAATCCCCGAACCGCCAGTCATATCTGACAGAGACCGGAAAACTCCGGTTTCTGACGCTGCCGGTACCGGTAAAACGGGAAGCGGTCAGTCCGGGATGTCTCCGGATGCATCTCCGTCCGAACCCCGTCAGGATCCCGGAATTAAGGAAGGCCCTGCCCCTTCTTCCCCGGTGTCGGACAGTATCATAGCCTCCTACTACCGGATGCTGATGGACGAAGCGGGGGATCAGGCGCTCAGGGACGACTTCCTGGAAAGCCACCTTATGAAGCCCGAAGAATGCGCCGATTTCCTTGATGACGAAAACATCAGAGTGATGGACGTTCTGACCTACAACGGAAAGGCTCAGGATACGGACAGACTGTCCCTTGGCATTCTGGCGGATTTCTGCCGGAACCAGGAATATGCCACGGTCTTCAACATGCTTCTTGAGGGACTCTCCCGGGAGCTCTCGTCCTTTGCCCTGGACATGGATTTTCCGGAAGAGACGCTGTCCCGCTATCAGAAGCTTCTGAACGACATGGTGGAGATAGCCCTTGTCTATAAGAACGTCTTCATCAGGGATTCCCGGGAATCCCGCATCACCGTGCTGAAACCGCGGGCTCTCAGAGATTTCATAACCGGCGGCTGGTTCCGCAATGCCGGAGCGGCCATAGTGCAGAACCGGCTTATGGATTTGTCGGTCCGGCATCCGGAATGCTTCTGTCTCTTTGCCCGAAATGCAGATATCCTTCTGGACAACTACCGGATAGCGGCAGATCTGGTTATCAGAACCATGAACCGGGTGATGCTGTTTGTGTTTGCCACCTCCAATGCCGAAGGCGCCGCCGGCGAACTCGCAATGCTTGTCGAATACATGGACATTGATCCCCGGGATGCGGTACTGGTCTGTCTTGACAGCACTCCGGAATCCCTGACCCGGGTTTCCGCAGGATTCCCGGTCACGGTAATCGGGTTCGACGCTCTGGGAGAATTCCTGGACAGCCACATCACTCCGGAATATCTGGAATCCGAGTATCTGTCCGATGAGGAATCAGATGATGACGGTCCTGACGAACAGGATGCGGAGACCGTGCTTCATAAATTCGGCTACTGTCCGGGACTGTTTGATTACATGAGGTATGAGTTTTAGGAAGGTGAAGGGTTCCTGAAAAAAGAGAGAGACCGTTCGGGGGAACCCGGACGGTTTTAACTTTTTCTGAAATGTTTTTCCGGGCATCTGCGATATAAATGACAATAGCTTAACAATATCTGTGATGTTCCAAAAACGAAAAAGTCCTGTTTCATAAGACAGAGATTTTCCGGAAGAACTTCTTCAGGAAAAAATACGGCAGAAACCCCGGCTTTTCCGGAATGGCGGAATAGTCAGAATTAAAAATACAACCATTAATGTATCATATAGTATTTTCAGGCTTATGCTGATACAGACTGAAAGTACTGTCCGGTACATGAACTGTTTGAAATTTCCCGAAAAACAAGTCAGTCAGAATCCGGCACAGATCCGATTAGTATCATTTGCGGGAAATGTCATAACGGGAACCTTCTTTCGCCGGTTCCCGGTTACGGCAATGGAAGTTCTGTCCCCTTCCGCAGCATGTCCCTGATATGCTCCGGATGGAATGTCGTATCCAGGGGGGCCAGTCCGAAATCATTTCCGGCAAGTAAGCTCAGGGCATATTCCTGATCCGCAATATCATCCTTTCTGATCTGATTTTCGTCCTGGGCATGGTTGATGCGGTTTCGCATGATTTTGGCGTAAACATACATCTTCATGAGAGCGGCCAGTCTTTTAACACTGTCATTAATTTCGGCACAGGTCATAAGAGCCCGGATTATGTTCAGCTTTTTGGTGTAGGTACGGTTCCCGGAGCTGATTTCCTCAAGTCTTTGGTAATCATCGGGAGATCTGTAGAGAAAAAAGTGAATAATCCGGGGAGCAGCCGTCAAAATTTTCCGTGGGATGTCATTTGCCTTTACCGGTTCCCCGTAACAGTCAAGTTCTGCATTATCAGGCACTTTCCCTTCAAAGATGTTCCTTATGAGATCTCCCATTTCCGCGAGCGCGCGTGAAATCCGGTCGGTTCTCTTTCCCGGAAAACGTTCTCTCAGAATCTCCGTGGTGCGGGACTTAAAGCTCGTTGCCGTTATCTCAGCCTGTAATATTTTCCTGTTCTCCTTTCCGAAAACATGGTCCTTTACCTCCGCGTTAAAGGAGAACACCACCTCTTTCATGATGGCCATCTCGAGTTCCTCCGGGCATTTCCGCAGGGGAAGCTTCAGAAGAACATTGTCGAATACTCCGGTGTAAAAGCCGTCGGAATATCTGTTTTTTCCCTTGGTATTGCTGCCTGCAAATGAGTCGGTTTCCGGATTGTATATGGATTTCAGGCAGGCCGATTCGAAATATTCCTCCGGAAGCTTGTCCACGTAAAGTGTCAGGGCCTGATTCACAAAGTCATGGTTCAGACACCACCTGATCATGTCCCGGTAGGGAATGGTGCCGGAACCGTCCAGAAAGAACTCTCTTCTGATGAGGCCGAACAGCCGGGAGAACATTGAGACGTACATGTCAGGAGAATCTCCGATATTTCTGAAATTCTCCATGTTGTTTTCGATAGCCCTTTTGCATTCGTCGATTCTGCCGACATCGTTAATGCTGATACAGCAGAAGAATTCGTGAAAACTGTCAAGAACATCCTTCATGGCTTTAAGATCCCCGCTGCTTTCCGGACCAATCCTGTCCTGGATATAACGGGTGCCGAAGAATTCCCGGAGCTGCCTCACATTGCCGGCAGGGCCTACGCATGATCAAAAATTAACCAATTTGTCTATAATCTTAACTTTTTTGTG
>CACYPY010000072.1 GCA_902776415.1 uncultured Ruminobacter sp. | reverse complement strand
ATGCCTGTCATATAAGCTTTTCCCGTTCTTCGCGGGCTGCTTCTGACAGTTTGGGTTCTGAAGTAAGAAAATCACTGAATAGCCGTTTTCTTCGGGAGTCCTCCAGGTGGTATTTCCGACATTGGCATTTTCCGGTTCCTGCCGCATGCCCCGATAATTGTAGGCGATGATTTTCTCCGGTTCCCAGGACAATTCTTCAAACTCATTCAAAACTTCGGAACTGATCACCGATTGCCGGTTTAAAAGCTTTCCGCTGAATCCCGAACGTAAAAGATCCTTCCGGACCGAAAGCTTTCAGTGAGGCTGTACAACCCGCACCCCGACGACATTTTTAATGCCCATAAACGCCCGCAGGCAATTCCGTCCGGAACAGTTTCATAACCATGGCTCCTTCACTGTTACTGCATTCCGGAGTGTGCATATGTACGGATATACGGAGCAGGAGCCCCGCCTCAAAATCTCCACTGCCGAACGATATCTCACCAATCCTTATAAAATAAGATTTTGTGAGCTGGCACAGGACATAATGTCGAAAGTCCCGCCGAGAAACGCAGACACACCGGGTTCCTCCGGCCCTGATTTTCAGTACCGGCCGCCGGGTTCCCCGGAGACTCTGCCGCAGTATCCGGGCCCGGGTTCTGGATATTTACAGACGTTTCGGGAGAGTCTTCATGACAGATTTCGGCTGTCGTGTACGATGAATGATCCCTGAGATTATATGATCCCGCGGGCATTTTTCAGTTATTGTCAGAAATAACCTTGAATCCCTTGAATTATTATTTGTAGAATGGTTTAAAACTTGTTTATTGGAAAAATTTCCGCATTATCCGGAGTCCCGGGCCGGGGCCTCAGGAGGTCCGATCCGCTCCCGAAGTTCGCGGATTTCGTTTTTTTTCGGGGCATTTCGGGCCGGATTATGCCGTTTTCCTCAGGTTCCCTTTTTTCCGTCCGCCGCATGCAAACTAAGGATATTTTATGTTTACGACCTACTATTCAGACAGTCTGGAAATACTTGCCCTTATCGGCGGGAGAATTATGAAGGGACAGAAGGGAGGAGATGATCTTTTTCTGAACGAGGTCATTGTCACTCAGAACAGCGGCATGTTCACCTATGTGAAGCAGGTTATGACCTCCGAGAACGGGATATTCGCCCAGACCCGCAATGTCAGACTCTGGAACTTTGTCTGGGAGCTGGCCCGGGCTGTCCTCACTGACTTCCCGAAGGAGGCGGAGGAGACAGATGATTTTGACGTCTACAGCCGGGACGCTCTCAAATGGAACCTTGCGGGCGTTCTTTCCGGACAGAATTCCCGGGATGATGACAAGATTAAATACCTCAGGGAGTACCTGAATCGTCCGGATATATCCGAAGCCGAGCGGGAGCTTCGGGTTTATGATCTTGCGGATTCCCTGGCCGATGTCTACGACAAGTACCAGATTTACCGGAGTGACTGGATCAGCTGGTGGACTGAAAGCAGCCCCGAAGCCGCTCAGGAGCTCAGGAAATGTGAGGCTTCTCTCTCTGAAAGGAACCGCGATACCTTCAGATGGGAAGCCGACCTTTGGAGAATACTGGAAAATAACGTGAAGGGTGCCGCCGGGGAACAGCCCCGGATTTCCCGTTCCCGGATTATCAGGGAGCTGGGAGATCTTCTCCGCAAAACCGATCCTGCTTCGGCAGAGGGAAAGCGGATTTCCGAAGTCTTTTCCGAAATCATTCCCGGAAGAGTGTTTATTTACGGTATTTCCTCGGTGCCTCCGGAGATCCTGGACATCCTCATAGCTCTCGGCCGCTTTGTCGACGTGCATTTCATGTTTCTGAATCCCTGCCGCGAGTACTGGGGCGATATCAGACCGATCAGCAAAAAGGAAATCCGGGAGAGGATAAACCGTATCACCTCCTATCAGCTCAAAGCCCGCAGCGGAAACCTCAAAAGAGAGCTCCTGGCGGCCGCAGGGGAAGAGTCCGGCATCCCGTCGGGGGAAAACCTGCCCATCCGGGAAACAACTCCCAAAGAACGGAACATCCGTTTTGACAAAACCCGGGAGATTTTTGAATTTGATTATGATAGTGCCAAGACTCCGGAGGAGCTCCGGAAGGCCGACGAGGAACTCCGGGACATGGAGAACAGCCTCCAGAATGCCGGAAATCCGCTCCTCCTGTCTTTCGGGAGACGCGGTCGCGACACCATGGCTCTTATTACGGACAAGACCGCCGGATTTGCGGAGCAGGGCGCAACGGACCGGCACGGGAGATCTCTGATTCGCGAAGTCTTTGCCTATGAGCAGGACTACCGGGACGAAAACGGGAAGGCGGAACCGGACAGCATTCTCGAAAAGATCAGGAGAGACATTTTCAGACTTGATAATTCCGCCATTCCCGATGACATCCATGCCGGCAAACGAACCCCGGTGAATACGGAAAAGCCGTCCCTGACCGTGACTTCCTGCCCCACCCGGCTTCGGGAAGTGCAGGTGCTTTACGATCAGATCCTCTCGCTGTTTGACAGGGAAAACGGCAACGGGAGCGAACCTGGCCAAAACCCGGATGCGGATGATGATCCCCTCCTGCCCAGAGACATTATTGTCATGGCTCCGAACATTTCAGTATACGCCCCGTTCATTGAGGGCGTCTTCCGGGGCGGCAACGAAAGTCTGAAGGCGAAGTATGCCGCTGACGGCAGCAGTACCGGAAGTAACGGCAGGGAGGGAAGATCGGTGGCCCTTCCCATTGCCATCTGCGATCGCAGCATGAATGACCAGAATCCGGTGCTGACCGGAGTGCGGACACTGCTCTCGATTTCGGATCCCGGCCGCATCTGGAGCGCTCATGACGTGGTCTCCCTGTTTAATATCGAGGAGGTGCGGCAGAAATTCGGATTTTCGGAAGACGATGTCCGGGAAATCGGGAATCTCCTCCACGACAACTACGGCGTTTTGGGACTTGACGCCGGGGACACAAGGAAGTTCAGCATTCCGGAAACCGCTGACGGGAACACCCCCCTGGGGCAGCTTTGGGATTTTACCCTGAAGCAGGGGGCCGACCGGCTCGTCATGGGCAGTATGATGCCCTGCGACGGGAGTGACAACAAGCCCTGGAATGCCGAGAGCGAGGGCGACCGGGTGCGGATTATCGGATCCTTTGCGGAGTTCCTGACCAGACTCACGGATCTGAAAAAGGCGCTTTCCGACATGAGCCGCCGGGCAGAAGACCCCGGAAGCGGGGAGCCCCTTACCATGGATGACTGGTATTCCTTCATCAGAACCCGCATTCTGGACGTGTTCTTCCGGCTGGGGGATCAGGGGGCAGGCATCATAAGCTACCTCAGAAAGGCATTTTCCGATGCGGCCGCCGGCATTGCCGCCCTGGAACGGAAGCCGAGGCTTACCCTGAGCCTCACGCTCCGGTTTTTTGATGATGTCCTGGGAGGTTCCGATGACAGACGTTCCCCGTTCCTGAGAAACGCCATCAACTTCTGCACCTTTGTCCCCATGCGTTCCATTCCCTTTAAGCACGTGTTCATGCTGGGAATGAATGACGGAGATTTTCCGGCAAATCCGGCGGTGCCCGGCTTTGACCTCATGAACGAAATCCCCAAGGCCGGGGACCGCAACCGTCCGGACGATGACCGCTACATGTTCCTGGAGGCCGTGCTGGCAGCCAGAAAGAGTCTCCACATTTCGTATCTGGGCATCTCTCCCGGCGACGGTTCCGAAAAGAATCCCTCCGTGGTGGTATCCGAGCTTACGGACTATGTCATGGCCTCCATGAAACCCTCTGATGAGGATATGGCAGCGGAGATGAAAAGGAACGGGAACCCGGGCAGGGAGATTAATCCCGCGGATCTTTTCAGGAAGAATATTTTCTTCAGGGCCACCCTGAACCCCTCCGACAGGGCAAACTACATCAGGAACAGGAGCTCTGCCGAATCCCGTGAGGGAGCCGGAGACAGTTGTGGCAAAAGTTCAGGCATTAACCGTTTCTGGTCCTATCAGGAGCAGTGGTTTATGGAAAATACGGGAACCGCCATGTCGGAAAAGCATGCCATAGGAGAGGGCATCTATCCTGCAGGAAGGCTGGAGCCCGCAGGTGGACGGCTGGAGATTCCGGCAAAGGATCTCTTAAAGTTCATCAAGGATCCCGAAAAGTATTTTCTGACCAGAAAGCTCGGCATTTCCGAGGATTACAGCAAGGATGCGCCGGCTCATGAAAGCTTCGGTTTCGGATTTTTGCAGGAAGGAAATCTTCTTCTGGAGGTGGTCCGGATGAATGACGCGGAACGGGAGGGATTCCGGGAGCTTCAGATCCGTAAAGGGGCTTTCCCTGCCGGAATGGCGGGGGATTATGCCTGGAACGGGATTTCCCAAAAAATTGCTGTTCTGAATGAGGCTGTGACGGGGGTAGCGCAACCGCTTCCCGCTATGGATGAAATTACTCTCGACGAGGGGATCCCGGACTATGCCGCGGTATGCATCGAGGTTGACAAAAAGCAGGAAGGAAAACCCTTTGTACCGTCCGGAGAGGACTGGCAATACTGGGATATTCCGGAACTGGCTGCCGAAATGGGGAAGCCCTTACCTGAGGATCAGGAACGTCTTCCGTGGCGGGATCTTCTGACAGAGTACCGGAATAGCTGCGGCGACAGCGTTCCATCTGTAAAAATCAGAATTACCGGGATTTCCGAAGTAAGCGGGCTTCTCAGACGGAATTTTATGTTTGATCCCTGGAATAAAGACGGTTTCAAATTCAAAGCCATGATGAAAATCTGCGCCGCTCTGTACACACTGAGTTCGCAACCTGATGCCGCCCCGGCTTTTTATGCCATAGATAAAACGTTTCTGGAGTCCGACGCTTCGGGAAAAAAGAAGGAGCCCCAAAAGCTTAACATGGACAGGGAACAGGCATCACGTATTATGAGATGGACCGCTGTTCTTTACCTTCTTGGCCAGATTGCTCCTTTGTCCCTCGATTCCGGTAATGGCTGGAATGAAAGCAAAGACAGCGGCACCGGAAGAGATTTCCGTAATGCGGAGAAAACGCTTTTTTACGGCCTGGATAACGACGCTCCGCGAAACTTCAGCGGGATCGGCAGTGCTTTTAATAATATGATTACCCAAAAAGGCAAAAAGGCTGAGCACTGATATGGCACTTGAATGGAAGCAGCCGTAACAGAAACCGGAGGCTTCCGGTCCGTCGGATACGGGATTCGTATTTCGGCCGGTCCTGGCGGAGACAGCGGATTTAACGGGAAAATTCCTTTGGAGTCTTTTCCTGACACTTACAGAGGTTCATAAACATATGACAGCGGATAACAACAGAAATCAGAGCAATGCCGAAATTCCCTTGACGGCTTCCTTTGCCCTTAACGGTCCCGGATTTATTGAGGCCTCCGCCGGAACCGGAAAAACTTTCACCATTACCTGCCTTATTACCAGACTGCTTCTGGGAAGTGAGAAATACAATCCCCTTCCACTGGACAAGATGCTGGTAATGACTTTTACCCGCAGTGCCGCCCGGGATCTTAAAAGAAAGATAAGAGAGCGGCTTATGGAGGTTCTCTCCATCTTCCAGGATTATGACGATGCCGGATCCTCTGTACAGGAGCGGAACAAGGATAAAAAAAAGCTGATTTCATACCCTGATAACAGGTATCTTTGGGACTTTGTGAGGATGTTTCACGATCCGGAGCTGCCGGATGAGCAGATAGAACCTGATGTTTTAAAACGCCGCAACAGCACGGCCAGGATCATCCTCAGAAATGCCCTGACCAACATTGACAAGGCCTCCATCTCCACCATTCACAGCTTCTGTTCCGGTATGCTGAAGAGACATGCCATTTCTGCCAGAATTCCTTATGCGCAGAACCTCCTTACCGATGACAAGGCATCTCAAAAATGTGCCGAAGCCGTAATGGAGACAGTGCGGGAGTTCTTTTATGACAGTGCTCTTTCCAGAGAGGAAAACGAGAAGCTTCTGGAAGAAACCGGGCTTTTCAGCGACGACAAATGGCTGGACACCCTGACAGGTCTTCTGGAGGGAAGCTACGGTCCCTCGCATACCATTCACCGTTACAGTTCCGCTGACGGGAAACTGGAAAAAGCCGGAAACCTGTCGGAGGTATTGAAGATTTTGCCCGAGATAGCAGAAGAACTGAACAGCAGTATAAAGAAAAGGGTACAGGAACAGAATGTCCCCATACTCAGACTCCTTCAGGAGGAAAATACATTTCTTAATGAATATGCTGACAGGCTTCATAAGAGTTATCCGGAATTTTTTGATATTAAATTTAATAAAATTGGTTCCGGTAATAATAAGTTGCCCGGTAAAGGTGGATATTCACCGGAAAAATGTACAGCTTTTTTCAGAGAATGTCAGGAAGATACAATAAAGGAATACAAAAAGAAATCAAAGGAAAATGGAGATGGTAAATTATGTTTGTTTAATTTTATTAAAAGCAAAATTGCCAAATCAGATGTAAAAGGCAAGGCTTTTTTTGAGAATAATTCAAAAAATGATTTTGCTTCACTGTTGGGAGATATTGAAAGCGTATTGCTCAAGAATACGGTTCTGATAGATGAAAAAGATGTGCTTTGTGACGATAAGACAGTTCTTCAGAATATCGTTTATGACCGCATTCTCACCCGGGCTTCGGAAATTCTCGAAAAAAAGAAAGATGTGGAAGGCTTCCTTTTTCAGGACGATCTCCTCTCCCGTCTCAAGACCGCACTCGCAAAACAGGCCTCCGGAGAGGAAGCCGGCAATACGGGAGTAAATGCCGTCCGGGATCTCCGGGACGCAATCCTGAAGGACTACCCGGTAGCCATCATCGATGAATTCCAGGATACGGATCCGATTCAGTTTTTTATCGTGAGCCAGGTATACCTGAACTATTTCAGGGAACAAAAACAGGTTCTGAAATCAGTTTGGGATACCGCATCCGATAAAGATAAAAAGGAAATCCAGGGCTTCTACGTTATCGGCGATCCCAAGCAGAGCATCTACCTGTTCCGCGGAGCCGACGTAAGCTGTTATAACGGTGCGGTAAAGACCATCGAAGAATTCTGGAAAGGCTTTCCGGACGAAAAGGCGCATCAGGGCACTCTTGACATCAATTTCCGTTCCAATCCGCTTCTGGTGTATCAGGTAAACAGCCTGTTCAGCAATATTTACCGTCTTTGCGAAGGGAACGCAGGCGAAGCAGTCTCTGATAACGGGGGAGATGCAAAGAACTTTGTTGGTGATGACAAGAAAAAGCCGCTCCCGAAAATCGGACACACTGATACCCATTATTACATGTCATACCGGCGAGGCGACAGCTGGAAGTTTGCCCCGGTTCGGGCCAAAAACGAAAAGGCCGGCAAGGAAAAAGATGAACAGGAATTTCTGATTCTCAGGGACGCCGCCGAAAATACTGCGGACGGGAGCGGTGTGATTCCCTGGCCTCTGACCATTCTGTACGATAATTTCCCGGAAACTGACGGGGTCAAATCGGCGGCGGTTTATAAAAAGTTTTCGGAATCCTGTGCCCGGGAAATCGTCAGGGTTCTCAATCAGGGATGGATTACTGCAATAACTCCCCCAAATACTTCAGGGGCCAAGGATAAGCAAGAGAAGAAAGACACCCCTGTAAGTCTTTCGGACATCGCAGTTCTGGTATCATCATCAAAGGAAGCCGGGTATATTTCCGGAGCTTTGGCCAGGTACGGAGTGCCGTCCGTATTCACTTCAAACCGGATGAAAATCACCGATACCCTGGAGTTTGAATCCGTCTACGATCTCATGCAGGCCTTCCTGAATCCCAAGGATAACAGGATACTCCGCTATCTGGTTTCCGGAAGCTTCTTCAACTGGACGGCTCAGGATATATCAGACAATCTGGCCGATGGCTTTGAGGATATTTCCCCGGTTCTGGTGGCCGGTGCCGAGAAATGGAAGGAAGGTGATTTTATGTCTGCCTACTGCTATTTCACCAGGGAGCTTAAGATCTTTGAAAAGCTTTCAAAAGTCACCGGCGGCGAAGCCATTATCACCAACCTCAATCAGGCCGCGGAGATCGCTCAGGGGCTGACCACCAGGGTGTCAGCCCGCGAAGGCATGGTGTCTCTTTACCGCAAGATGATGGACGAACCGGATAACGACGAGGCGGCAGAGGAGCTTTCGGACTATTCCGTGAGAGCCGGAGCCAGTGACAGGGTAATCAGAATTACCACCTACCATTCCTCCAAGGGCCTGGAATACAACATTGTGTTTATGCCGTTTGCTGGTATCTGGAAAAATAACAGCAATAAAGCCAATAACAGCTTCAGCCCGTTTTCCTATCTTGAAGATGAGGATAAGGTTCCGGAAGGCGAGGGCCGGCTCCGCTACGATATCACCGGGGATCCCGAACTTAAAAATCAGCATGCCTGGAACGAAATGGGAGAAACACTCAGAGTGTGGTATGTGGCAGCTACCAGAGCAAAGTATGCCATGTTCCTTTGGACAGGGTTTATGGGCGGTACTGAATACTTCAAACAAACCTCCAAGGGCATGCCTTTCCTTTCTTCCTATTACCCTCTGTATGTTCAGCTCCGCAAAATGGCAGGTCAAGTCGGCAGCCAGCTGGATAATGTCAAAGGGGCTCTCAGAGATCTTTTCTGTGAGGCCGGGGCAAACAGGACAATCATGAATAATCAGGAATCTGACATCAGAATTCCTGACCGGGAGATTACAGACGCAGACAGGAAGGATCTTAATGAAAAGATCAGCCGGAATGCCGCAAATATTTGGGACTGGATCTCCAAAATTTGTGAACATAACGGATGGAAAGTCAAAGGAGAAAACACCGTTAAGGACATGCCCGAAAGAGCGTCATTTCTTATAGAAACGGAATCGGAGAACGATCCCTTCCTTCTATCCTCCTCCCGGAAACGTCCGGAGTGGGATCCCGCCCGCAGGAAGCTCCAGCTCGGTGAGACTGATGGCACGGAGCTCGCGGTTCGTCCCTTCGGCGGGAATATCCCGGATTACTGGCGCATCCTGTCCTATTCCTCCCTGGTGGGCGCCAGAACCCATCACGGCGGTGCAGTTCAGGTATCTCCGGAACCTGAGGCCGGTGAGGATGAACAGGAAACCCGGGAACCCGAAATCACCGACATGGAGCCCGTTTCCCGGAAGAACGAACCCCGGAATCTCATCCAGGGCGGCATCAACACCGGTCTTTTCCTGCACAGCATTTTCGAGCATCTGACTTTCGAGAAGATCCGTGAAGACCGGAGATGTTTTGCGGATCTCAGGGAGCAGGGCAGAACCTCCCGGCAGGCTCTCCTGGACAGCATCAATACCGCCCGGGTGATTGCCGATCGGCTGGAGGTCTATTCTATGTCCGAGGAGTGGCGTACCGACCGGGGGCTTCTGGATCTCACGGAATGGATCCTGTCTGCTTCCGAAACCCCGATGCAGGATACCTTCGGAAACACCTTTGCACTCCGGGATCTCCGGGATTTTCATACCGTGAAGGAAATGGATTTTTACATGCACGTGGCAAGCATTGAGGATATCGCCAGACTGTCAGACATTGTGAGGAACCCGAAGACGGAGGACTATCCCGGAAAGCTCAGCTTTAAAGACAGCGATCCGGAACACGATAAAGGCGGGAAAAACGACGGGAAAAACGGCGGGAAAGACAGCGAGAAGCAGACAATCATCAGCAGCATGAAGGTTATGGGCTTTCTTACCGGCTCTTTGGACCTGTTTTTTGAGTACGGAGGACGCTACTATGTGGCCGACTACAAGTCCAATAAGGTTCCCGGAAACATGGACAAGCCCGGCTTCTGCGACCGGAATACCATGCGGCAGATCATTACCGATTCCCGCTATGACTTCCAGTACGTGATCTACACGGTGGCCATGCACCGCTTCCTCCGGCAGAAGCTGGGGAGCGCCTACAGCTATGAGAAGCACATCGGGGGCATTTTCTACCTCTTCCTGAGAGGCATGATGGGGGAGCGTCCGGAGCATACCGGCCGTCCGGACAGCCAGGGTGTTTACTATGTCCGCCTGCCGGAGAGCCTGGTGGAGGCTGCGGACCGGTTTTTTGAAAACGAAACCCTGAAGGGAACCGCCGGAAACGGGAATTAAGGAACAGCGAGGTACATCATGAAATACTTTTTTAAAACCCTTCTGGAGCTTCCCGTCTGGTCGGATGTGGCCAGGGCCCAGGGCCGGTATGTTTTTGAGAGACTCTGTCCTGCAGGGGGCGAAACTGCCGGTGTTCCTGATAACGCCGCCATGTGGGGTGATGCCGCAGCATTGCCGGAGGATATCCTTTTTGACAGTCCTGCCGCCGAGGCACTGGGAGCTCTGACGCTTCTCATCAGAAGAGCCGCCGAAAACGGCAGTTCCGCCCTGAGACAGGATCGGTCCCGGGAGGAGCTTCTGAAGCTTCCCGACGATGTTGAAAAGCATTACCGGGATCGCAAAACCAAAAATATCGGGCATCTGGAATTTGTCCGGAACCCCATGGTGCAGGAACGCCTCCGGAAGCTTCAGGATCTTCTGGGATCCCCGGATTTTCTTAAGGATGAGGCCGGAAAATCAGAGGAGGCCGATTTCTTTACGGATCGGATCCCGGATCATCCGGCCAGTGTGCTGGATCTCCGTTCGGCTCCGGAACCGCTGTCGGACGGTGTTTCCCCGGAATACGCCCCCGAGACCGCTCCGGATCCCGGAGATCTTCTGAAACCTTTGGTGTTCAGCATGGGGAACTTTTATTTTTCCCGATATTACGCGGCGGAAACGGCCATTGCCGGAATTCTTAACGAGAGATTTAACGCCCCCTGGTCCCGGTTTGATTTCGGAGGAGACTCCGGTTCCGGGGTTTCCGACCTCCGGAAGGTACTGGATTGGCTGTTCAGCCCGGATCCGGGGAGCCGGGATACTGTCGCCGGTCCTGACTGGCAGAAGGCGGCGGTGGGCATGTCCTTCCTGCATCCGGTTACCGTAATTACCGGCGGCCCCGGTACCGGCAAAACCACCACCGTGGCGAAGCTCCTGGCAGCCATCATGCTTCTCGAGACGGCGTCCGGATCCGCCACCGGAAGTCTCAGCATCGCTCTGGCGGCTCCTACCGGCAAGGCTGCGGCCCGCATGAAGGAATCCCTCGGAAACAGCATCGGGGATTCCAATATCAGACTCCGGGATCGCATGGAGGAGGCCGCCCGGGATCTCAGGGTCGATCCGGACCTGGTTTTTGCGAAGTTTCAGGAATGTCTTAATGTCCATGCCGTTACGCTGCATACGCTTCTCGGCATGCACCCCGGTTCTCTCAGGGCACCGCGGAACAGAAAAAATCCCCTCCCGCAGGATCTTCTGATTGTGGATGAAGTTTCCATGGTGGATATCCTGATGATGCAAAACCTCCTGGATGCCCTGAAGCCCGGGGCGGCCCTGATTATGCTGGGGGATCACAACCAGCTGGCCAGTGTGTCTGCGGGTACCGTGCTGGGCGATATCTGCTCGGTGCTGGATCTGGAGCATGCGTCCGGGCTTTCGGACAGGGATCGGAGACTTATCAGCGGGATCACCGGCATATCCGAAGCGGATCTCTCCCCGAAGAATATTGCGGACGGCATTGTAAGACTGGTGTATTCCAGAAGATTTGACGCCAAAAGCCGGATCGGACAATTGGCTTTCAGTGTCAACGAGGCCAATGACGCGAAGATGCTGGACATTCTTCGGGAGCAGGACGGAACAAATCTCTTCTGGTGCGACGGGAAGGATCGGGAGTCCGGGGAGAAGCGGATATCCGGGGATGGCATGCTGGCCGAACGGCTGTACCGTACTGCCTGTCCCGGTGAAAAGTCAGAGAATTTTTCCGGCTTTAAGGAGTACTTTGATAAGGTGATCAAGGTTTCCGCACTCTGTTACGACAGAGGGGGCGGAGCTTTGACGGAGGAGGTTCGGGATGACCTTGAAAATGGACTCGTAGATATATTCAAAGCGGTTAACGGCTTCCGGGTGCTGACCCCGGTGCATGACGGTGTTCTGGGGGACAAAAGGCTTAATCAGCACTTTAATGAAAAGTACTGCGAGTACGTGAATGCAGGGCTGAAGAATAATGAATCCCCTTCCGGAACTGACTGTGATTACGACGGGGATTGGTATCCCGGGAAGGTGTTCATGGTTACCAGAAACAACCGGGATTGGGACCTTCATAACGGTGACGTGGTTATTGCCGGGTGGGATCCTGAATTTCCGGGTTCCCGCCGCATCTGGGCAGAGAAGGTTTCCGGAGAGGAGAAGACTGCGGAAGAAGACACTTCCGGTACTGAAGGAGCGGGGAATGCCATGGACTCGGGAGAGGCTGCGGCCGGCTCTGAAAAGAAAGCCTCCCGCTATGTTTCGCTCCCGTTCTCCATGATTCCGAATCTGACCACGGGTTATGTGCTCACGGTGCACAAGTCCCAGGGATCGGAGTTCTTGCACACGGTGATTGTGATGCCGGAGGATAACGGCGAAAACACCTCCCGGGAGCTTCTCTATACCGGAATCACCCGGGCCCGGAAGAGGCTCTCTGTATATGGTACCGCGGAGACTCTGAAGAAGGCGACCCTCAGGGGCACGGAACGATCCAGCGGCCTTGCAGCAAGGCTCAGGATAAACGGGAAATCCTGATACGGAGACGGAATCCGGGACGGCACCGGGGTAGCCGTCCCGGGCATGAGGGCCGGGAACCTCCCGAAATGCGCAACCACCGGAATAAGCGGAGAAACGGGTAACAGACGAGCGCTATTTTCTGATGAGATCCGCGATGTTCTTCTCGGCCTCCCGGAGTTCCGGATTGCAGTTTGCAAAACAGGTTGCCCCCCGGATCACAAAAAGAATCCGGGACAGAAGTTTCATTGTTATCGGATGCCGGTTGTTCTCCACCAGACAGAGATGACTTTTGCTGTAGCCGATGGCCGAAGCAAACTCTTCCTGATTCATCTTCAGGAGTTCTCTGATATGCCTCACAGAGGATCCGTCCATAATTCTGCTCCTTTGTCAGTTTGCCGATTCGGGAGGAAAACGCGGCCTGGCGGGAATCCCAGAGCTGAAGGATTCCGGGGAAGCCTCTTCCGTTCCCGAAAACGGGATGTCAGGGCACAAAAAATTACAGGGAGTGTCAGGCTTGAGACAAAGAGAATAATAGAGCGTAACGAAGATCGTTTTATATAAGTATGGTGAATCAGTTAAATCTCCGGCAGGAAAAAGGTCTGCTCTGTTCGAGTTATTATCTCCGCATGAACAAAACCCCGGGCTTCGGGAAAGCATCCGGACGGCGGAGGCGGCAGCCTTTGATAATCCCGCAAACGCAGTCAAAGAGTTGCTACGTTTCTAATAGTCTTCAATCCTTTAAGCGGTGCGCCTTCAGGGGGCTTCCGGAATCCCGGAAAAAAGTCTCCCGGTTTCGGACGGACGCCCCCTTCCAACATACACCGATCGTAGTATACCATGGGAAACTGCCATAGGGCCAGCGTGTCAATACGGTTTTTCGGAGTGTGTCAAAAAGTTTGGATTGGTGTATAAAATAGATCGCTTTTATCATGAATTCGTCAGGCTGTTGCCTCAGACATTTCAAATACCGGGATATATTTCAGGGCGGAGACGGGATGTTCATTAAAATACGTCTCAGCTGCCGCAGCCGGTCGCCGGGCAGAAAATGAGAAAAAGACAGACTGTTTTTGCAATCTGTCTTTTTCGCGAGTCATGTTTATCAGTATCCGAAGGCCGGAGTTACGATCCTGCGGAGTTATCCGTCTCAGGCGTTCTCAACCTGGTTAAAGGCTGCTTCCACAGCGCCGTCCTTGGTATTGTCGGCCTTGATGGCGGTGTACTTCCAGGTGATCTTTCCGGCCACGATGTCCACGGTCTCGGTCGGGGCGGCGGCGTTGTCGGCAAGAGGAAGCACCACGTCTCCTGAAGTTCCCGGCACCACGGTTTCCACCTCGGCTCTTACGATCTTGCAGTTTTCCATGGTTACCTCGTAAACGGGAACCTGAACTCCGGCAATGGCGCGGCAG
>CACYPY010000071.1 GCA_902776415.1 uncultured Ruminobacter sp. | reverse complement strand
TGTTTCTTCCAATAACTACTGTACCGATTTTGTGTTCCACACAAAAGTTCACAATGCTTCTGGATGCGTTGTGCAAATAGTCTTCAATTTTTAAGTTTCTTTTGAATCCCAACTTAAAAATATTGAATTTGTTGTACTTAAAATCCTGTTTGTCTCCGATTAAAGGTCTTTCGGATTTTAATTTTGAAACTTCTTTATTATAATACTGATTTATTGATTTTACAGGTTTTCCATTTATAATAAAGCAGTCAAATTCAGAAACGCAACTGCAAAGGTTATTCAGACCTAGATCAATGCCTAAATACTGATTCTGATCTAAATCGGCATTTGGTTCTTCCGTTTCATAAGAAATGCAGACTTTGATTTTATTAAATTTTGGAATAAAGTTAATTGTTTTAAAATTCTTTAAATTATCCTTGTATTTTTCAAAGATATCATGGGGAATATGGATTTTTACGTCTTTATTTAATACTATAAACTGACCTTTGATTTTAGCCGACTGATAATCAAAATAAAGCATATTCGGATTTTCTTTGTATCTAGGTGCTTTAGGTTCTCCATTGAACTTCTCCGGATGAACTTTAAACTCCTTAATTGCATTAAAGAAACTGGAGTAATTCTTATATAAACTGATTACAATTGTTTGAGCAAGTTTAGCCTTACAGAGTTTTCTATAGTAATTCAGTTTTGTATCCTGAGTCCTTAATACCTTTTCAAGGTCAGTTTGATTTACAATAGACTTATTCTTATCATAATAATCTCTAAAGAAGTATCGAGCCTGATTAAATAAGCACCTTGACAGTTCAAACTGTTCTTTGAACCATCTTGTGTTGTCTATGTAGAAACAAGTGCTTAAAATCATTTTGAAACCTCTTTTAGGGATATTTACATTGCTAAATCATGGTTTTGTCAGATCAACTATCCTCTGCAACAGAGCCTAGAAAATACTGAACCGGCAGTCCCTTCCTTCATTGCTGTAGGACTTCAGGATCTCGGACACCAGGAAAGTTTCAAACATATTGCCGGCCACCGCAGAATTCTTCAGGGCCTCGGCAGTAAGCCAGCGGGTGAGGTAGCAGGCAAGTCCGGTGTCCCTGAAATAAAGTTTCGGGGTTTTTATGGCTCTTTTGAGAGCGCTCTGGGGGTAAGGCTTAAGAATAAAAACGATTCCGGTTCTTGCAAGAATGGATATCCAGCTTTTAATGGTAGGTTCGCTTACGCCGACTTCGCCGGCAATATTTGCATAGCTCAGCATTTCTCCGGTTCTGGCAGCCACCGCAGTCATAAATTTGGTGAATGTCAGACTGTCCTGGGTAATAAGATCATTGATGTCCCTTTCCAGGTATGTTGAAAAAAATGAAGAGTAGAAATCCAGCCAGTCCTTGTCTTCATTATTGCAGATTTCGGGATAGCTTCCGCTATGAATGTTTTCCCAGATGTCATGGTATGGCTTAAGGCAACGGGCTCTCTCGTCAAGATATTCCCGGGTCGGAATGAAGTGTCTGTTAAATGGAACTTCGTGAATTTCCCGGAGCGAAAGACCGGCAAGCTCCACCACGGAAACCCTCCCGGCCAGAGATTCGCTCATTCCTTTCATAAGGCCGGGTTTTTGCGAGACTGACAGGATGAAATCTCCCCGGGTGTCCGAATCATCGACAATAAGCTTTATTTCTTCCAGAACACTGCTTTCCTTTTGAACCTCATCGATAAAAAGCGGCCGGGGATTGTTCAAAAAGAACAGTTTCGGCTCTTCCCGAGCCTGAAGGCGGGTAAGTCTGTCATCAAAATTTGCTCTCCGGTATTCAGGGAAAAGGTGTCGAACAAGAGTTGATTTGCCAACCTGACGAGCTCCTGTCAGAAGCAGACATTTGGAGGTGGCGACCCGTTTTTTCAAAACTTCTGAAATTGCTCTGTCTATGTATGTCATCAGAACATCCTTTCGACTAATATAAATTATGACTTTATTATAATCGAACCCAACACTAATTCATCAACATCTGATGCGCATTTATGAACTTAAGCAAATTCCGTTACTGTTCACAGGCTCTCGGATCCCTTATAAGCACACACACAAAAAAAAGGGACCGTTTCCGATCCCTCTTTCAGATTTCAGCTTTGAAAGCCGCTTCTCTTAGATGTTCTTAACAATCTCGTCCACAGATGCCTTGGCATCGCCGAAGCACATGTAGGAGTTCTCCTTGAAGAACAGCGGATTCTGAACTCCGGAATAACCAGGGTTCATGGAACGCTTGAACACGATTACGTTCTTGGCTTCCCATACGCGGAGCACCGGCATGCCGGCAATCGGGCTGTTGGGATTTTCCATGGCAGCCGGGTTAACGGTATCGTTGGCACCGATAACCAGAACTACATCGGTATCAGCCAGATCGTCATTGATTTCATCCATTTCCAGAACGATATCGTAAGGAACCTTGGCTTCAGCCAGAAGCACGTTCATATGACCGGGGAGACGGCCGGCAACCGGGTGAATGCCGAAGCGAACGTTAACACCGCGCTCTCTCAGCTTGGCGGTAAGCTCGGCTACCGGATACTGAGCCTGAGCAACGGCCATGCCGTAGCCCGGGGTGATAACAACGGAGCTGGCATTCTTAAGCATGTCGGCAACGTCAGTGTAGCTGAGCTCGCGAATTTCGCCCTGCTCCTGCTCGTCAGCAGCCTGAGGCTTGTTGCCGAAACCGCCGAGGATCACGGAGAGGAAGGAACGGTTCATGGCCTTGCACATAATGTAGGACAGAATGGCACCTGAAGAACCCACCAGAGAACCGGTAACAATCAGGAGGTCATTGTCCAGCATGAAGCCTGATGCGGCAGCAGCCCATCCTGAATAGGAATTCAGCATGGAGATTACCACCGGCATGTCGGCGCCGCCGATGGCAGCCACCAGATGAATGCCGAACAGAAGAGCAATAACGGTCATGACCACCAGGCAGGCCAGCTGCACGCCGGAAGCTGCGGTAACCATGAATACCACCATCAGCACCAATGAAATCAGGAGGGCGCCGAGATTCAGCAGGTTATGAGCCGGAAGCACCAGGGGCTTGGACTTGAAAATAGCCAGCTTGAAGGAGCCGTTCAGCTTGCCGTAGGCCACTACGGAACCGGTGAAGGTAACCGCGCCGATAAACACGCCGAGGAAGATTTCAACCAGGTGCACGGCCTGCTCTGCAGCAGAGCGGGCAGGTTCGGCAACAGCCTGAGCCTGTGCCTGAGCGGCAGCAGCCAAAGCCTGAGCCTGAGTGCCGATAACAGCAGGATCAGCGCCCAGAAGGTCGATGCTGGCCATGGCGCTGGCAGGAGCAGTTGCGGGAATGCTCTCCACAAAGCTGTTGAAGCCTACCAGAACGGCAGCCAGACCCACAAAGCTGTGCAGCATGGCTACCAGCTCGGGCATCTGGGTCATCTCAACCTTTTTGGCCAGATGGAGACCGTAAACACCGCCGGCAAACATGCCGACCAGAACCAGGGGAATGATAATGCCGAGGCCGCCTTCAGTGCCGGTAAATACACTGACAAAGGTAGCCACCAGGGCAATAAACATACCCAGAATACCGGAATTGCATCCCTGCTTTGCTGTTTCCTGCTTGGAAAGTCCTGCCAGACTCAGAATAAACAGAATTGCGGAGATAAGATAAGCAATATGTATAAAACCATTCATTTGTCAGTCTCCTTAATCCTTTCTGAACATCTTGAGCATGCGCTTGGTAACCGCAAAGCCGCCGAAAATGTTGATTGAAGCAATCAGAATGGCGATAAAGCAGAGAGCGTAGATGATCAGGTTAGGAGCGGCATTGGCCTTGAGCACCAGCTGTACCAGAGCCCCCACAATAATAATGCCGGAAATGGCATTGGTTACCGACATCAGCGGAGTATGCAGGGAATGGGAAACATTCCATACCACGTAATAGCCCACGACGCAGGAAAGAACAAATACGGTCAGATGAGGCAGGAAGGATTCCGGAGCAAAAATGCCTACCAGGAATGCCGCTGCAATCAGCAGAGTGCCCACTGCAAGACGCACCAGGGGATTGGCCTTCTTCTCTTCCTTCTTGGGCATTTCGGCAGGCTTCTGCTGCGGAGCTGCGCTTACGGAGATCGGAGGAGGCGGGAAGGTGATGTCTCCTTCCTTGGTTACGGTCATGCCGCGGATAACCTGATCCTCGAAATCAATATTGATATTACCGTCCTTGTTCTTGCAAAGGAGCTTGGTGAGGTTTACCAGGTTGGTGGAATACAGCTGGGAGGACTGAGCCGGGAGACGGCAGGCCAGATCGGTATAGCCGATAATCTTGACGCCGTTTTCGGTAACAAACACTTCACCGGGTTTGGTGCATTCGCAGTTGCCGCCGGTGGCTGCAGCCAGGTCAACGATCACGGAGCCGGCCTTCATGCTGGCAACCATCTCGCTGGAAACCAGACGCGGAGCCGGACGTCCGGGAATGGCGGCAGTGGTGATAATAATATCAACTTCCTTTGCCTGCTGGGCAAAAAGTTCCATTTCAGCCTTGATGAACTCGTCGCTCATTACTTTGGCATAGCCGTCAGAAGAACCGCCGTCCTCCTGCTTGAAGTTGAGCTTGAGGAATTCGCCGCCCATGGAATGAATCTGATCGGCAACCTCAAGACGGGTGTCGAAAGCACGCACGATGGCGCCCAGAGAGTGAGCGGCACCGATGGCTGCCAGACCGGCAACGCCGGCACCGATTACCAGCACCTTTGCGGGCGGAACCTTGCCTGCTGCGGTAACCTGACCGCAGAAGAAGCGGCCGAATTCATGAGCAGCTTCAATTACAGCGCGGTAGCCGCTGATATTGGCAGTGGAGGAACGGGCATCGAGAGCCTGAGCTCTGGAAATACGAGGCACCATGTCCATGGCCAGCACATTCACCTTGCGGGAATTCAGCTGTTCCATGAGCTCCTTGTTCTGGTTCGGCCAGAAGAAGGAAACGAGAGTGGAGCCTTCGGTTAAAAGCTCGGCCTCGTCGCTGTCAGGAGCCTGAACCTTGAAAACGATCGGAGAAGCCCAAACTTCTGCAGCTTCGCCGATTTCAGCGCCGGCTTCCTTGTAAGCCTCGTCACTGAAATCACCGTAAACACCGGCACCTTTTTCAACCAGAACCGTAAATCCAAGCTTCAGAAGCTTGGCCACGGTATCCGGAGTGGCCGCTACACGAGTCTCGCCAGCGGTACTTTCCTTAGGTATACCTATCTGCATTTAAATATTCCTGTGAGTTAACTAAAAAGTTTTCTGAACGGCGGATTATACACCAAATGTGATCAGTTTTAACAGACAGATCACATTTCCGCATTTTTTCCGGATCTTTGAAGTACGAACACGAAACGAACAAGGAATGAACACAAAATAATCAAAAAACGCTCGCAAAATCGCCGGAATTCCTCTGTGCATCACTCCTCCGGAAGCATTTTTCCTGCTCGGAAAGGCAGCAGTTTCCAGATATCTTTTTCCGAAAAGCCAGAGCCCCGTCTGCCGCCGCGGACAAAGGTCAGATGCCGGACAAAAGCGGGGAGTATCTGCCCGGAACGGTGAATCAGAAACCTTCGGTATATCCGGTATGGTATGACCTGCTCTTTAAGCCATCCCGTCGGACCTTCCGGCATTCAAGGACCGCCGTACCGGCCGGATTTCGCCGCATTTCCTCATCAGCCAAAGTAACTTGCTGATGCTGAATGAATTCCCCGTGACACACGGCTGTGCAGGGGAGCCGTTTTTCTTCTCATTGTTTACTTTTCTTCTCAAAAAGAACAAAATGAGACGAAAATCATCATATTCACCTGAAAACATCGGAGTTTCTTCCTGCTCGGGGGCTTCCGGAACACCGGGAAAAACGGGAACGGCGTCCCTGAAAACCCGGAACGCCGTTCCTGAACTGTCAGACGAAGCATCGCCCGAAAAAAGCCGTCATCTGACGGGATCAGTTGGAAAGCAGGGTCTTGCTGAAGGGCTCCTTGCCGTTAAGCTTGAATTTCACGGACTTGATACCGTCCCCGGTATTGGTCTGAATGGCAAAATGAAGATGCGGCCCCGTGGTATACCCGGTGTTTCCGGAAAGCGCAATTACCTGCCCCTGCTTCACAATGTCTCCGGGCTTCACCGTCTGGGAGTTCCCCTTGAGATGCACGTATATGGACATGGTACCGTCATCATGACCGATGCGGATATAGTTGGCATATGGTCTGAAGCTGGGATCCGGGCCGCCCCTGTCGGAATTCATTCTCATATCCAGCACCTTCCCGGACTTCGTGGCCAGTATTTTGGTACCGACAGGCATGGACACATCGATGGCATAGCGGCTCTTGGGGCCCTTGTGGGTAAAACCGCCCTCCCATCCCTGAGACACCCGGAACTTTCCCACAAAGGGCACAATCAGATCCCGATCCCTGGTGGAGTAATACACATTTTCGTCCCCCCGGTAAAGACTGCCGATGTCAAATGAGCTTGTTATGGACACCTCCTCGTCGCTGAACACCTCCAGATACCCCAGATAGTATTCGGTGTTCCCCGGTATTTCCAGAGGAGTGTCGAAAAGCACATCGGAATCAATGGCCTCCCGGTTAGTCACATGAACCTTGCAGGTTATCATGCTGCTGAATTTGTTCATGACATAGAGCCTGTTGGTTTCGGTATCCAGCCGGAATACCACGTTGTCAGGATCCGGCTGCCCCAGATCATCAAACTCGTCGTATTCGTAGCCCTGAGCCTGTGCCTCGTCATCCGTATAGTGGGTTACCCCGTTTTCGTCCACGAAGCGCAGAATTTTACCGGACGTGACATCGGCTGCCGCCAGTCCCAGCAGCATCAGAAATGCAAATATTCCCGCCTTTTTCATGTCCTTCATGTCCTTAATCTTCGCAGTCTTCCACATCTCAATAACACCCGTTCCGAACTTCCGAAAAATTTCCCCGCCCCGTTCTGATACTGTTATCCGCCGTGCTCTTCCGGGAAAATTCTTTCCATCAGAATTGCATTCTCATATCCCTGCGGCGCATGATAGTAGTTTTTGCGGATGCCGCATTCCGTAAATCCCTGAGAGGCGTAAAGCCGCCGTGCCGGAACGTTGCCTTCTCGGACATCCAGAAAAAAGCGCAGAACGCCGTACTTTTCCCGGAGAACAGTCATGCTCTCCCGGAGCAGAATTCTCCCGAGTCCGCATCCCTGACGTTCCGGAATAATGCTCAGCTTGTTAAGAGACGCCTCGTCAAGAACCGTATCGTAGAAGCTGATCCCCGAAAGACTGTCATCCTCCAGAAGAAGAAAGCACTTCCTGACCGGTGAGGGCTCCAGGGTTTCCTGAATCGCCTGCCGGGCCCACGGAAAGCGATAGCAGGAGTTCTCAATCCAGACGATCCTGTTAAAAAAACGTTCCCGATCCTTCTCAAAGTCAAATTCTCTTACCGCAAGCATCGCATCCTCCGGAACGGCATTCTACTTTCCGCGGCCGGAAAAGCTGCCGTCCTGATTCCTGACCAGATATCCCTTTTCAAGAAGCCCCTGATACACCGATTTCTTCTTTTCCTCATCGGTGGCTCCGGATACCTGCACAAAATCCAGTCCCTCACGGGCGCTTCTCCCCACAAAAACACTGTCCTTTTCGGCATCCTCCGGCCTCCAGGAATAGGCGATTCCGGAATAATTCAGGAACCCCGCCAGATTGGCCAGTATTCGGGCATCGGAACCCGGACTGTCAAGAATTATGCCGGCCCTGCGGGACACAGCCCCCTCGGGATTAAGAACCCTGAGTCTGTCTGCATACGGCGCCAGCTTCTGCCACATCTGCTTTTTCCCCTGAGCTCCGGAAGTCAGGATTATATCCGGAGATTCCGGCCCGTGCCATGAGGCATCCGCCAGAATCACCCTGCGGGAACTCTCTTCCCGGGAAAGCTTCTGACCGTACCAGAAAACCGGATAACCGATATAGTCCAGATAGCCGAAAATCCCGAAAAGATAATCCCGGGCAATTTCCCGGGAATGCACAAACACCAAAACCGGGCAGTTTCTTAGAAAATCCCTGCAAAGTCCGTCAGAGGAAGCCTCCTTCATAAGTTCCGGTTTCTTAAGCCTGAAGGTTCTGAACCCCGAAAGTTCTGCAAAATCAGCTGCTGACATTACCAATCCCCCGAAAACCGAATTCTCTTCCCGGATCTCCGAATCAGGAGGTCATAATATCAGATTTGCCGCCCGCGTATTGCACGGCATTCCGGATTACTGAAAAAAAAACGGCGTTCTCCCCGAAAATCGCAATTTTCCTTACTCACTTTCCATTCCTTCTTTTTCTCCCTTCTTTCCCTCCCTTCCTTCCGGTTCTCCCGTTCAGGCAAAGACAGCGGTATCCCGGGTAATTCATAGTATAATTGCTCCCGCATTTCACAAGCAGCTTCCCTCACTTCCAAACGGATTCGCCATGACCTCTGAAAACCTGACCCGCTACCGCAAGGGCTGGAACCTTAACCTCAGTCTCCTGGGACTGGAGGTAGTGTCCGATACCGGAGAGGTGCAGGAAAACGAGACTCTGGAAAGTCTGCAAGATGTTACCTGCTCCCCTGCAGCCGGAGACACCGTTCTTCTATCAGTCCGCCTGACCTCGGGAAGAGTTCTGGAATTCCCGGATTTTCCTGCCGCATCTTCAGATGACATCAGAAGCCGCATCCCGGAACTCAGGGAAATCAAACGAAAAATCGATCTCTTCATCCCGAAACTCCTGAAATGGCAGAAATCCCTGACGGATCTCCTTAAAGAGGAATACCGGACCTCCGGGTATATCACCGATCACTATCAGAACACGGTGTTTGCGGAGATCTTCAAATCCGGAAGGCCGGAATGCGGCGTTGCGGATCGGGAAGAAACCCGTGATTACTTTGCAGAGGCTGTTCCCGAAAATGTCCGGCACGCCTTCGATATCTGGAAAGATTCTCCCGAACACCTGGCAGCCGAATACAATGACAGCGCCACCGCGGGAATCCTGAAAAAATACGCTCCTTTTTTTCAGACAATTGAAAAGTCTCCCCTGACAGAAGAACAGGCCCGGGCAGTGGTCAATCTCAACAACCGCCTGCTTTTGGTGGCCTCGGCAGGATCCGGAAAAACCTCGGTAATGGTGGCCAAGGCGGCCTACGCTCTCCTGTTCGGATACTTCAGGCCGGAAAGAATCGTCCTTATTGCCTTTAACAGAAAGGCGGTTAACGAGCTCCGGGAAAGAATCAGAGAACGCTTTTCCGCCGTGGGGCTTCCCTGGGAAAACGTCCGAATCGAGACCTTTCATGCCCTGAGCTATAAAATCACGAGAAAGCTGGCCTCCCCGGGCATCCTTCTGGCATCCATGCTGCAGGACGGCCGGGATGGCACTCAGGAGTTCCTTAACATGCTCCGGGATCTCATGCGCCGAAAGGAAGCTTTCCGGATTGCGGCGCTGTATTTTTGCTCCCTTTCCCAGTCCATGAACAGAAACAGCAAGGCCGGGGCAGTCTGTCGTTCGGCTGAGGAGATCGTTTCGGGTTTTCTGGACTGGCTCACGATCAGCTTTGAAGAAAACGAGCACCCTTCCTCCGGCAGCCTTGCGGAATATCTGGTATACCGGGACAGGAAAGGAGAAGAACTGTCATTTGTGCTCCGCATCGCCGAAGACGATAATCCGCCTGAGGATCCTCCGGTATCCCGCAAACGCAGAAAACGCAAAAAGCAGCGGGAGGTTATCACCTTTTCCGAAGACAGCATCACCTCCGGAAGCTTCATTGTCCCCCTGGTAAGATTTCTGCACAAAAAGGGCTTTCGGTTCCGGGAGGTTATCAGCGACAAATTCCGGGATCAGGAATACAGTCTCAGATTCGAAAACTTTTACCGCACTGTAAGAAGCTTTCTCACACACGCCAAGAACTCTCTAATGTCTCCGGAGGAGCTTTGGAAAAGATACTGCGACAGCAAGGCTCCGGAATGGCACAATATCAGAACCGGACTTTTTCTTAAAATCTACAGCCAGGCATTCCGGGCCTGGACCAGACTTCTTGACGGCGGCATCGATTTCGAGGACATGCTCAATCTGTCAGTGCAGGCACTGGAAAAGCATCCCGAATTCAATCCTTACGACCTGATCATGGTGGATGAAGCCCAGGACATCAGCCTCTCCAGAGCCCGCCTTCTGAGCCTTCTAACGCGAAAACCCCAAAGCAGGCTTTTTGCGGTGGGAGACGACTGGCAGAGCATCAACCGGTTTTCAGGGGCCGTTATTCATGTCATGTCGGACTTTGCGGGATTTTTCGGGAAATCGGACATTCTGAAGCTGGAAACCACCTTCCGGTGCTCTCAGGAAATATGCGATGTCTCCTCGGAATTCATCTCAAAAAACAAAAGCCAGATCTCCAAGACTGTCCGGGGGCGTTTCCGGACCGGATCCCCGTCCGTGGTTACAGTTAACGCGGACTGCGAGCCGGAGATCCCGGAAGTTGTGGAAATCCTGCTCCGGAAAATAATCAGGGAAGCCGCCGGAAAACCTGTCTCGGTTATGCTGCTGGGCCGCTACAATGATGACCGGAAGCACATAAAGAAAATTCTGTATCACCCGGAGTACCGGCATTTCGTGCAGTTCATGACGGTGCATAAATCCAAAGGTCTGGAGGCGGATTATGTCATTATCATCAGAGCCACCTCGGGAATTCTGGGATTCCCCTGCTCCATGGAGGATGACCGGATTCTGGACCTGGTGATGCCCGAAAACGACAGCTTTCGGCATTCCGAGGAAAGGAGGCTGTTCTATGTGGGAATCACCAGAGCCCGCATCAGATCCTACATAATCACCCTATGGGACGAGGAATCGGAATTTACCGAGGAAATAAACGACGACATCAAACAGTCATATCTGCATTTTGACATCGATCCGCAAAAGGTCGGCGGAAAAGCCCGCTGCCCGAGATGCCGGCACGGCATCACCTTCCTGAAAAGATCCAAATTCGGCCTGTTCTATTCCTGCTGCCGTTATCCCCGGTGCACCTACACCGAGGACTACTGTGAGGAGGATGACGAAGAATAACGGAACGGAATGTTCATAAACTGAAGGAAATCTCCTGAAAATATCAGAAGGTCAGCTCTGAAATGGGCCCTGATTTTATCCCGATTTCGGCACTTCCTGTTTGATAATACCTGTAATGGTGTCAACAAATAAAGCAGCGTCAAGAAAATAGTTCGGGTAGGCTTTTTTCAGTTCCGATAAATTCTGAGATTTTACCAGCACTACGGATTTCACCGGATCTCCCCTTGTTAATCTCTCAAGGGAATCATAATGAATCACTGCCTGCTCTTCATCATCAAAAGGAATTACCTTAATTTGAAAGTCATTATTTTCTCCGGCACTGAGAAGCAGCACATAAAATATCTCTCCGGATCCCTGCAGGCGCAACTCCGGATTAAGAGCTGACAACCCCTTGAGTTTAGTCAGTATATGGCTCCTGCCTTCGATTATTTTTAATTCACGGATCAGATTTTCCTTCGATACTCCCTCATACTCCTCAGGAACATTGCTGTTTTCCTCCAATGCCAGAAGAGCACTGGCCAGAATAAAGAAAGACCTTTTCTCAGAAGTCCCCTCTCCGGTTTTATAGGAAATCTTTTCAATGACACCCAATGTTTCGACAGATGTTGCCCAGGCATGCTGCAGTTTGGTTCGTATCTGAACTTCTATTCGCATGTTGTTAATATCATCATTGTCGCTTTGGTACCTGAACACCTGATGAATGCCGCGGTAACCGTCACTTTTTGGTTTTTCAATATAATCCTTTGCAGGAATGACAACCTCGTGACTGGAATTGGTGGTTAAAACTTTATGCACTGTTCTCGCATCTGAAATATTATCAACAATTATACGAATTCCACCGACATCCTGCATTCTTGAAACTGCCATATCAGGAAACCTTTTAATTTTTGATATGATGGAAGACATTCGTTTCAGCCGCTGAACAATAGTACTATTAATGACTAATTTATTTAGACGTCTGTCCACCATAGCTCTTATACTTCTCAACGGCAGCATATGATTGGCTCGCCACTCGTTCAGAGTAATAATGGCTCTTTCCTGTTCCTCTTCTGTTCCATTCCGTATAATATTTCCGGCTTTATTCAACTGTTTATTGCCTATGCCCATAAGACTAATCTCCAACAATACGGCGAACAATTATCAGCGGTGTGCAAAAAAGTCCAGAAACATCATTTTGATAAAAACAAACAGCTATTTTAAAGGCCATGCTTTATAGAATTAAGGCAGAAACCGACTTTTTGCACCTGACTCATATATTAAAACCAGAAACGATATTTTCCCTTTCCATTGCCTGACACCGCCACTATTACTTTCAGTTCTTCATTCATTTTCTTGATGTAAGATGATGCAGTTGCTTCAGAACATCCCAAAATATTAACAATTACAGAATTTCCAAAAATTTCAGTTCCTATTGCTTCATGTAACTTTATAATATTCATCCTTATATTATTTGAATACCTGGAATTCTGTATTACGGCATTGAAATCAAAAGTCAGGGAACTCCCGGTTCGAAAAGTTGCGCCGGTGCAGTCATCTGATTTCAAACCATGTTTTATCATATAGTATTCTTCATTTACAGGAACAACAACGGATGTTACGTTGTCATTATTATCAAACAGCTTGTAAAAAAGATCCGGGGAACCGTTTTCCCTGAGAGACCTTTTTGCCTCGCCGATTCCCGTCCCAAAGGACTCGATAATCCCCAATGATTTAAACATGTCTCTGATTTCGGGATTCTCAGTGTCCCTTTCATTAAAAAATGATCTTTCATTCAAATCACTGATTCTGAGGGGCGGCAGCGGTTTGTTATAGTTGACTATGTTGATTTGTTTCTCCGAAACGTATATCTGAATCGATTTCCCGTTCTCATAATTGTTGTGAACAAGAGCATTGGCCAATAGCTCCTCCACTGCCACAAAGGTAAAATTTGCGACTTTTCTGTTATCAGCCCGCCCCTTATCACGCAGAACCAGTTCACTTAAAAAATTGCCATTCAGGTACTCCAGAACCTGATAGTACTGTTTCCATACAGGGCCCGTGAACGTTTTGGATTCCATCTTTCTTTTTGTTCCGAACATATCTATCACCAGTTCAGTACAGGCATAAGGTATCAGCTTCTCAGGATGATCCGAAAACATCAAAACCGCATAATTCTTCACTCTCCGTTCGGCCGGATCATTTTTGTCAACAAGTCCGAGAATCTTGCAGAGTTCCTGTTTATCACCAATTTCTTCGTTTATGCGCCTTGCACTGGTACGGGATACGTATTCCCGCAGAATATCGATATCCAGATCGTTAATTGTTGCTCCGGCAGTGGCAATCGAACTATAGTGAAAATTCGAGAATTTTCGGAGCAAATCATATTCCTCATCGGGTCTTGCAAGCCTGGTATCAGCCTCTATCCTGACATATCTTCCCGGTTTAAGATTGATTTTTTATCAGTTTCGGCCTTTGGGGCCACAGCAAACGGGCCTCCGGTCTGTCTCAAAACAACAATCAGAAGGTAGTTAACTTCCCCATGTCTGTTTGCCAGCACCTCAAATGCCACATTAGGATAAATAAAGGATCTAAGCGAATTCAGAATGTTTTTGCATTTTTCCAGCCGGCCCGGAGAAATTCCGCTGACTGGCAAAACCGGTATTGCCTTGTTGTCTTCACTGTTCTCCTCGGCAACTCCGATAAACAGATATTGAATGTCATTATCGCAGTAATTGTTTCCGTAGGCACAGACAGTCTTCAGAATTTTATCAAGCTGTTCCGCAGAAGCTTTGTATTCAATGTACGAACATTCCGGAGCCCTGCTTGTCAAAATTTCGTTGGCATGTAATTTTATCAGCTGGTAATCCATAAAATTTCCCTGACGATTTCAGTAACAAAAACGGCATTCCAGAAAACTCCGGGATTTACCATTCTGCCTTGCGCATCACCCCAATCCCAGGAAAATCTTCCGCCAATCCCCGGTTTTTGTCAACCAATCCCCAGTTTTTGGGGTGTAGATAAAAAGGTTTGGTTTTTGGTGTTTACATCATCCACAATAGTGGGCAAAAACAGGCTTGACTACATCACTCGCCCACAGGCCACTTTCGA
>CACYPY010000070.1 GCA_902776415.1 uncultured Ruminobacter sp. | reverse complement strand
GATCTTAAGCCCGGAAAACAGCTTCCGATGCAGGGAGGTATCGCCTTTAACTTCCTTGCCGTCAATCACGCAGGTAAAAAAGCTGTAAAGCATGCTGAGGGTAAGAGATTTCCCGAAACGCCGGGGCCGCGTTATCAGCTGAACCTGTTTGGAACCTTTTGCAAAAAGAGTTTTGATAACGAAAGTCTTATCGACATAATAGCCGTCATTCTCCATAAGATAACGAAAGCTGCCATTGCTGGTATCTGGCACCAGTCCTTCTTTTCGGTCATACAGTTCCTGTCTCCGGTTATGATTTCCCGACATCCTCCGTCTGCCTGCCGACATCTCAATTTATTGCTTTTTCCGCCGGCCGGGAGCACCCGTCCATAATTCACTCGCAAGACACCAAACGGCAATGATAACAGATTATCATCCCCCCTCTTTTCAGGGTATTGCAAAATCTTCATTTTGAAAACATGGCATGGTCGCATTCTTCCTTCCCCGCAAAATAAGCCAGGGTTCACAGGAAAGAGAAAAAGACACCCCCGGGAGCAGTATGGCTGAAATCAACGGGAAAAACAGACAGATTCGGGAAATTCTTCTGCGGATTCTGCCCGCAACTTTGACTGCGCAAAGTTGTCGCGGTCAGGGATTAGTGATATTATCGGGGCGTTGTATCGGTACCGGGAATATTTGTTGTTAAGTCCTGACGCCGTGCATTGTCATTAACGGTTTTGCAGTCGGAAGCAGCTTCAGCAGAACTTCCATACCCGAATAACGTGCCAGGTATGCCCGTGTGCAGTATTGTTCAGGCCGTCGGAGTATCTGCCGCGGATTCGGGTAATTCCGGGAAAGAATGGTGTTTTCAAAAGTACCGTCGTCATATGAGGCTTCCCCGGATTTCGGATCCTTCCGGATCCGTGCCCGGCTGATATTAAGCACCGCTGTAAAACTGTTTTTTCAGTTTTCGGATCTGAACAAATACTGACAGTTCCGGCAATAACGGTTGTAAGCCGATGTTGCCGGACATTCTGGATATATTTGCAACAACAGGATGTACTATGGGTTCCGTTATTAATGGATATAACAAGACTCCGATTTTTATAAAGCTGGCCATCGGCATGGCCATCGGGGCTCTTCTGGCTATTTACTGTCCCAAGCCTTTTATGTGGGTTGACGGGCTGGGTATTACATTTGTCAAAATCCTGAAATACATTGCTCCTTTAATGGTGTTTGTTTTTATGATAAACGCCATCGTAAGCTCCAATATCGGCCGGGAAAACACCTTCGGCCTCAAGAGAGTGAGTCTGATGTTTGTCACAAGTCTCGTTGTGGCCTCGGTATTTTCCATTGTCTGCTGGCTGTGCTGGAGAATCGGAGTTGACCCGCATGACGGAGTTGCTCCTCTGAAGCAGGTTGAACTGCCTCCTCAGAAAAACATCTTCACCGCTCTGCTCGGCGAAATCGCCTACAATCCGGTAAAGGCCCTGATAGACGGCAAATATCTGTCCATTGTCATGTGGGCGATTGCCTTCGGCCTCCTGTTCAGAAAAGCCGAACACTCAACCCAGCAGCTGGTCAAGGACACGGCCAATGCCATTACCAAAATCGTCAGGTTCTTCATTGCATTGGCTCCTTTCGGTATCATGGGCCTGATGTTTCATAACATCGTTGTCGGACAGAATGAAGCAAACCTGTTTTACTATCCGCACCTCATTATCATGTTCCTGGTTGCTTTCCTGGTAATGTTCCTGGTACTCAATCCGGTTATTGTTTATCTCTTCACCAGACAGAACGCTTTCAAAATATTCCCGAAGCTTGAAGAGAGCATTATTTATTCGCTGTTCACCGCCAGCTCAGCCGCCAATATTGCGGTAAACCAGCAAATAGCCGAAGAAAACAACGTTTCAAGACAGCTAAGCTCTGTTGCCATTCCGCTCGGCGCCACGCTGCACAAACCGGGATCCGTAATAACTCTCAACATTCTGACCCTGGTGGCTGCCAGCGGCTGCGGCGTTGATATCGGTTTTGTGGATATCTTCTGCCTGGGAATGGTGTCAATTGTAGCCTCAATGTGCGTTGCCGGCGTGGCCAACGGCACCCAGCTGATTATTCCGATCTGCTGCGGCATTTTCGGACTTGATGAAAGCGTCATCATCCATATCATCGGCGTTAACGCCATTATCACCATCATCAGAGATACCGTCTGCACCACAGTTAACAGCAGCTCCGACATCATGTTTGTACTGGCTGTCGACCGGCGTCATAAAGCCAGAACATCCAGCCTGGTTGACAATATCATCAACTCCAAGCGCCGCACCGATGAAAATGACACCGGCGAAAGCAGTGAAAATGAAGACGGCAGCAAGAATGAGAATGCCGGCAGCAAGAATGAGAATGCCGGCAGCAATGAAAGCGAACGCCGCTCCAATGAGGATGTTATCAAGCAGGCTTTAAGCCAGAGAAACAATCAGGCTCCGACAGCTGACAAGCAGTAACATCCCAGCGTGAGCTAACCTGGAGGGCCAAAGAAAAAAGGCGAAGAAAGGCATAATCGGGAGATTGTGCCTTTTTTGTTGTCTGACTCTGTCCGAACCTGCCTTCCGGAATTAAAGCACCCCCGCACGCAGCGCGGGCACCGTTTATCATCCCCTTTCTGCTGTCATGAAACTTCCTGCCGGAGGGGATCAAATGACACTGTTATTATTGGTCTTGCCAGTGCCCTGAGCCTGATGTCTCTCATCCCGCGTTCAATAGAAGCGCACGGGATCTTCTTCCCTTCCTCATAAGAATCATAATGAACATAATTGTAAACCCTGATTTTTCCGTCATAATCAAGACTGCGTTCCTCATCCTTTATCGGATTACGGGAATCCAAAGAAATTCTCCTGGGCACTATCCAGCACACATCGGGTGAAACGACTGGCATTTCACGATATGTCCGACTGTTCCTGTCGTAGACCGATGCAATACCATACAAAGGATCCGGATCATCTTTCATTTTTGCCGCCGCATAGGGAGTTGCCTGACAGTAAAGTTCCTCTCCGTGCAATCCTCCCATGTCATAATCTTCTTCCGGCTGACAGACACGACAGCCGTCCACGTCCGAGATATACCGCTTTTCATCATCGTTAAACGCGACGTCGTAAAAATCATTGTTCAGCCATTTTTTCAGGAAGGAAGTCTCCCAGGTGCAGCTCTCTGTATCGGAATACGGAACTGCATCAATACCGTAAACTGAAACCAGCCGAAAAATCATATAATCGGTCTCCGGATCCATGACTCCCATAATTACTCTCCAGAGAATCGGCTCCTTTACCGGATTCTCCGATGAAAAACAGTAACGCCCGAATTTGATAATGTCCCCGTTACGAACGCAGAGTTTCCTGCGAAATTCAGGAGTAAAGGGAAATATCTCACTATGTGTTACTGACTTCATGACTGTTCTCCGCTTCAAACATGGCACCGCCCGCCATCAAAATGATTATATCAAAACAGAAAGATTTTTTAGTATGCTTCATCACAATATATTAAAAACACAGCTACTTTTAACATGTTTTGCAAAATATTTTCATCCATGCCTGAAAACATCATCTGTCTGAGCCAAATATCTCTCCTTACTGTCGCCGGATTATCAGACGAAACAGGTGATTCTTATTTCAATAATAACCAGGACAGGTGTATTCCGTGTGAAATTTTCGAAGACCACAAAAACATGGCACCCCGTCCTCAAAACGTCGGAAAGCCGGGAAATTGTGACCGGAGGGGAGTAAAACCCGAAAATAATGGAATGTTCATAAATGAGTGCGGTGCAAAAAGTCGTATTTTAACTTAGTCCGATAAAGTACCCCTTTAATTTTTACCTCTCATTCACCATACAGAGTTTTGATGTTATTGTCGGGAATTTGCGATTTTAAATTCCCGAAGATTTATACGCCTTGACTTCAGCAATTATCCTGGGATCATGTTCCGGAACATAATAAGGGTTAATAACCAGGTCTGCACAGGAATATCCGGCTTTGGGCAAAAGATAAACTGCAAGGCTGTCAAGAATTCCCATATCATCATACTTTTCTGTATCAAAGTTAATCCGGTAATAAAAATACCCCAAGAATTCATATGGTTCTTTTATGGGATGATCCTGTCCTCCATAAGCCCAAAACAAATTTGCAAAATTAATGGCTGATTCCGGTGTTCTGCACTCTGTAAGCAGGTATCTTTGCCAGCTTTCAAATGTTTCCTCCCATCCGAATTCGGATATTTGCCAATCAACCATATCCAGAATCAATTCATCTTCTTTATCATCATCTGAACCATAAACACGATTAAACAAATAACAAGATATTTCGTAAATTTCATTATCTTTCCATTTCATAGATCAATCCTTATCAAACCAGATTGGTACCGAATGATTAAAACTCAAAACCAGCTCAAACGATTGTTTTCCGAATGGCATTAATTTCCGAAACTCATTAACAGACACCGGGTCCTGACAGCATTATGCGCGCAGAAGTACAACAAACCGTTCGTTTGCAGGCAATGCCTGCAAACTGCCCCGGCCCCTGATATATTGGGAATTACCGTTACAAAATCTTTATCCTCCTCAAGCAGGCAGGGCCGGAAGAACCGGACTCTTCCCTGTAAAAATACCTGCCCGGAATCCCCCCCCTTTCCACATCACACCACAGTGTATCGCCACTGTCAGAATGACAACCGCCCGAAGCTCACACATTTTGGACCCTTTATGACTCACTTTTCAGTCAAACGGCTATAATGACGACCAGTTTATCAGTAACAGGAGACTTTTACGTGAAAGAAACACTGCGACGTTTTCTCATTAAGCTCTGGTTTCCGCACAGCCGCCTTTTCTGGGCTTTTCTTTTTCTGGGCTTTCTGTTCTATGAGGCCTGCGGACTCTATTTCCAGTACGTGCTGCACCTGAATCCCTGCATTGAATGCGTCTACGAAAGAGCTTGCTTCATGTTCTTCGGAATTGCCGCTCTGCTGGGCATTACCGCTCCCAGATTTTTCATGGTAAGAATTCTGGCAGTGATCATTTGGCTTATGTCCTCCATCAAAGGACTTCTCATTTCCATTGAACACCGGGGCTACGAGCTCACCAAGGACGATCCCTTTGCCGAAACCTGCGGCTTCTTTGCGGATTTTCCCTCCTGGTTCAAGCTGGATGCATGGCTGCCTTCGGTATTCGCACCTACCGGAATCTGCGGCGATGCCTCCTGGGAGTTTGCCGGACTTACCATGGTGCAGTGGATCATTATTATCTTTGTCTGCAATGCTGTAACCGCCGGACTCTGGGTACTCCTCTCCTGCATGCCGTACCGCATTTACCGGAAAATACTTAACAGCGGCCGCGTTTCAGAATAACCGGTCTTGCTCGAAAACTCCCGCCCCAGTCCGATACGTGTTCAAAAAAGTCCGGAGCTTCTTTACGGCGGCACAAAACTGACATTGCCGCCGGTTTCCCTTTTATATTTTTTTCCATAATCCCTCCCGGTCCCCGGGAAACTGATCCTGATCATATGTCAGGAAAATGCGTTGTCTTTTTAGTGAGGCATGCAACTTTATTTTTTTGACATTGTGTAATAATCATTATTCGGCAACATATTCCGGGATTTTCTCCCGAAACTTTCCCGCTGTTATTTTTTTTGCAGGTTCAGCCATGTCCGAATGCAATTTTTTTCCCAAACCCGATCTCGCCCTGGCGGCAATCCTTCTTCTCTTTCCGGTTCTTCCGGCACATGCAGTTCAGGAATCCTCAGGCTGTCAGGATATCGTAATCGAAAACCGTTCCCTGAAAATCTGTTCCGAATTCAATATCGGAGGCACTGACAGTTCCTCCGGCACCGCACATCTCCCCGCTGAGATTATCGGCGTTTACAACGGTAAAAATGTGTTTGCCGGGACAGACGGGTCCGGGCGGGATCCTGATATCCTGGGATATGTCTCTGATGAAAGCGGCGGCTTTATCCTGAAAAACGTCATTACCTTCAAATGCCGCAGAAGCGTTCCGGAATGCGCCCCCGGCAGGATTAGCACCGAAAGGCTCAGCAAAACCGTTTATCTCGTAAAGGCCGGCAGCATTCCGGAATGGCAGAATCTGTATAACGTGCTGTCAGAAGCTTCAGATGTGGCGCATGTCAGCATTTCCAAAGATTATGGCGTGAAAATGGATCTCCGTTAGCAGGAGCAGTTTTCAGATATTTACCGTCCTGCGAGGAATCAAAATATGAAACCGTGTTTTAGCAAATTGTCCGTCTTTGTTTTATCAGCCATCGCCCTGACAGCCTGCGGCGGAGGTGGCGGCAGCGGCAGTCATGATGATAGCAATGACCGGGATGAATCCCTGTATCTTGCTTTTCACGTCCTTGACGGCGACATTGAAAACGCCTGGGTTTATGCCGACCTGAACCGCAACTACCAGTGGGATTCCGAAAAAGAACCCCGGGCCAGCACCGATTCCGGAGGACTGGTGACTCTTGATATCTCGAAAAAGGAACTGAATGAAACCGGAGACACCAGGCTTCTGATAATCGCCTCAGCCGGCAGTACCGCCACGGATCACGTTTACGGTTCCGAAATTGCCCTGACATCCCCGCTCACCATGTCCCGGAATATCTTCGTTAACCGAAAAACACCGGACGGTACAGCCTTTATCATCTCCCCGTTCAGCACTCTGGCTGACATCACGGCAGGAACCGGCAGCAACTACGACAGCAGAGACAGCTACCGGAACCTGATGGGAACTTATGCGGAACAGACCGGAGCCGTCAGAAGCATTGTTTATCAGGATGCCGGATACAATAAGGACTGCACCAGTGCCGACGACGTGAAAACCCTTATTGCCGGCGAGCTTCTGACCAGAAAAGGTCTCCTGCCGGGAACGGACCAGGATCTGAAGAATCTGATTCAGAAATACGCCGCATCATCCGGATTCGGAGAAGCACTCGCAAGTAACAAGGCACTGACGGATTATGTTTATTCCCTGGTGATGGCAGAGATCTCAGAAAACGGTCAGATAACCAGGAGCAGGGAAGAAATTTCGGCAGTGATTACCGGCTACCTTAAGAACATTCCCGATCTCCCTGCCGACGATGACTCCGGCAAGACCGACGATGACTCCGGCAAGACCGACGATGACCCCGGCAAGACCGATGACGATTCCGGCAAGACCGACGATGACTCCGGCAAGACCGATGATGATTCCGGCAAGACCGATGACGATTCCGGCAAGACCGACGATGACTCCGGCAAGACCGACGATGACTCCGGCAAGACTGATGATGATTCCGGCAAGACCGACGATGACTCCGGCAAGACCGACGATGACTCCGGCAAGACCGACGATGACTCCGGCAAGACTGATGATGATTCCGGAAACAATGAAGATCCCCCGGCCCCGGAACCAACCTATGTGGAAATAACCAACCATAATCTGAATTTCAGTTATGTCGTAAACACGGATACCGCCATCCTCGGAGATCTGGATGGCAAGGCGGATGTGGCCGGCGGTCGTGAGGAATATTTCTCATTTATCCCCCATACAGAAGCCTCTCTGGAGATTATGGGCGTCAAATACGGTTCCATCAGGGTGTACAGCGACGGAACCTACCGCTACTATGTCCCGTACTCGCAGCTTAACGACAGGAATTGGAGAGATTACAGCGAATCTGTCATCTTTACCGTCAACGGAAAGGTATACACCAAAACCTTCAATCTGATTCAGGATCCTCTTTTCGACAGACAGGATCACATCAGAAATGCCGGACGCTATATCGGAACCGTGGCCGGACAGGATCTGAACGTGGTACCGGTCTGGCAGAAGGGATATACCGGAAAGGGTATCACTGTTGCCGTAATCGATACCGAGTTCCAGATCGGGCATGAAGATCTGAAGGACAACTTTATTCCGGAGCTTTGCTACAGCGTTGACCGGCAATCGTCTGCTCCGGAGGATCTGATGGTAACCGCCCCATCCGGAGCAAAGATTCACGGAACACCGGTAGCCGGAGTTATTGCGGCCACGGCATTCAACGGCGTCGGAAGCAGAGGCATTGCCTATAACGCCAGATTGTTCGGTCTTACCAATTACAATCGGACCGATTATTATTATCAGAACAGCATTATCGGAAAAGCCAACATAGTTAACGAAAGCTTCGGCCCCGCCTCGCCTGTACTGCTGCTTGGCAATACGGATCTTGCCGATGCCCTGACCGAAAACGGCATTCCCGTACTCAAAGCTGCCGGAAACAAATTTGCCGACACCCCGGTTACCGATATCGGTACCGGAGTCTGTACCGAACTCGGGGTAAACTGCGTGTTTGCCCAGGCTGATTATCAGATGAAATCCCCCGGATCCATTGTGGTCGGTGCTGTAACCTCTGACGGCACTCACGCCCCCTACTCCAGCGGCGGCACCAACCTCTGGATCTCGGCCCGCACCGATACCCTGACCACAGATATTGAAGGATGCACCTACAATATGGAAAGCCAGATTATGGATACAGGTACCTGCAACTACGTCCTGATGGGAGGCACTTCTGCCGCAACCCCGTCTGCCACCGGAGTTACCGCCCTGGTTCTCGAAGCGGCAGAAAAGAATCTGACTGTTAACCAGGTGAAGTACATTCTGGCAAAGTCAGCCATAAACTATAAGACCGACAGTGCCATGAAGGATACCGATGTCTCCGGCGATTCCTATGTGATTCACAAAGGCTGGATCCCCACGAGAAACAGCAGCAAAACCGGACTGCATTACAGCACGCTCTTCGGATTCGGAAGGATTGACGCCGATGCGGCTGTGGAACTTGCTCTGATCTGCAGCGAGGATGCTGACTGTGCCAGAAGAGCCGAAGATCCCATCACCCTGCTCACCTCATCAAACTACTGTGCGCAGGATACCGCTCTTACCACGGATGCCGAGTTCGTCTATACCTGCGTGTTCACGGATCTTACAGATGAGGACGGAAACCTTTACCAGGGCAATGCCCAGATCGAAAACACCTATCTGTCTCTCGATACCTACAGGCTCGCGGATTCCAATGAAAAGTTCGGAAATTCCTATAACCAGACCTCTGCCCGGCGCATTCAGGCCATGAAAACCGCCTCCCATACCCAGATGGAGCTTCTGGTAAACGGGGATGAGAGCAGAAAGAGCATTATCAAGCAGCGTTATGAGTTTATCGAAAGAGTCTACGACTCCGTCATGACCTTCACAACCCAGGCCTCCTATCTGGACGAAATATCAGAAAACGGCAGTCAGGCAAGATACACTCTCCGCATCCGCTCTCCGGAGGCCATTGATATAAATACGCTCAGGGGGCAGATAAAGCTTAATGTTTATCCTCTGGAAGACTGACCTCCGAAACAAACCTGCCGGACAGTCCTGAGCCGGGGCTTCTTTCCGGGAATCCCCGGCTGCTTCCCGGAAGGGAGCCGGCTTAAAATTCGCAAAAGCGACGCATCACCCGAGCTCAATTATGACTGAAACCCATGTGAACAACGATGATCCCGGAAACAACGCCGCCAGAACCAGGCTGAACGAAGCCAGATCCGGAGTCAGCGCCACCGTTATCAGAAGCGACAGCGGCAGAAGCACCGACCTTACAGGTCAGACCATTTCCGGCTACCGTATAACCGAAGCCCTGAACACTGCTGCTGGAGAGGCGGATCTCTACAAATGCCATAAGGCTGCGAATCCGGGCGCCGGAACCTATGTTTTTAAGATCTTCCGGAGAGAAAACGCTATCAAGGAATCGGTGGTCCGAAAGCTTCTTTCCGAGAGAAGTCCTTACGTGGCTCCTTTGGAACAGTACGGGATTCACGGCGGCCGTCAGTTTATCGTGCTCCCCTATTACGAAAGGCCCAGTCTGGCGGAAGAACTCAGGAGAGGGAAACGCTACTCCGGGCAGGAGCTCAGGTCCGTCATTATCCCTTCGGTAATCGAAGGCCTCAGAATCATTCATGATCTCGGCATTCTTCACAAGGATGTGAAGCCCGCAAATCTCATTCCCGACAACACCGGAAAACGGATTGTCCTTATCGATTTCGGAATCAGCTCCGATACCGGCGGCCAGACTCTCGTGGTTACCCGAACCGGCATGACTCCCTTCTATGCCGCCCCCGAGGCGATACAGGGAATTTTTCATAAGGAAACGGACTACTATGCCCTGGGAATAACCATATTCGAGCTCTTTACCGGATTCACTCCGTTTCAGAACGCAGGTCTCTCGGAACAGGATGTCATGCGGCTGGCTTCCCTGAACCAGATAAGCTTCCCGGAAGGCTTTCCTGAGGATCTCCGGAATCTGGTGCTGGGACTCACCTATAAGGATCTTTCCCATCGTAACGATCCGGAAAACCCTCACCGCAGATGGGGCTATGAGGAAGTCCGGCGCTGGCTCAGGGGAGAACAGCTTCCGGTCCCCGGCACCGGTACCGGTTTTGCGGGAACTCCCGCAGGCCCGGAAGGTTTTCAGCCATACAATTTTCAGGGAGTGTCCTATACCAGAGAGGAAGACTTTATCAAAGCCCTCCTGAAAAATCGCCGGCAGGCCTTTAACGATCTGGGGAGAGGACTTCTTTCCTGCCATTACTACAGATTCAGCAGGACAAAAGGAGACCTCTGCGCCAAAGCCGAGGAGCTGGTCGCCGGAAATACTGTTCCCGGTTTAAGGATCCTGTACTCGCTTCTTTACAGCCTGCTCCCATCCCTGAAAACAGTCTTCTGCGGAAATCAGGAATTTCAGGATATTGACGACCTTATCAGAAGAATTTTTGACAAGACCGTCATGGAAACCATCCGACTCCGGGACCTCGGTACCTCGGACGATCCCGAAATCACCGGCTTTGACATGCTGCTTTCCAGCGGTGCACTGGAGGAATACGCGGAAAAGGCAGTTAACAATCCTTCCCTTGCCGGTATTCTGGAGAGGGTGAGAAACGAGGCGGCTGAACAGGATTCCAATCTGAAGCTCTGTCTTATGGCCGGGTACGCTCTGTCGGATCGCAGCGCAGTAGTGATCGACGGCACACCTTATGAAAATCCTCAGAAGCTTCAGGAATCCCTGGCTGTTATCAGAGAACGGGATCGCCAGGGCTATATCGCACTTCTGAAGCGGATTAAACCGGAAATCGAGTTTTATGCCCGGCATATCAGGGATGACATTTACCGGAAGGCGTTTCAGGAGCTTATTGAGGATCAGAACAGTGCGGTTTTCGGGAACAATGAATACTTCTTCAGGAACGGAGACGACTTTAAACTCTACCTCTCCCGCTGTCTTGAGAATAACCGGCTCAAAGAGGTCAGATATATTTCCGAAAAGTTCGGGAACGCTCTCCGGGCAGTTTCCCGGGATGTCTGGCACAGTGATGCCTTCGTTTATCTCTCCGGAATCATTTCCAAAATGGTTTTTGTGGGCACCGAAACCTTTGCCGGCACGGAGGAATTCCGTATCTTTGCCGACAATCTGAAAAGAAACCCCGCCGACCTCCGGATATTTCTGAACGAACATCGGCAGGATCTGGAAGGACTGCGCGGGAGATCCGATATCGGGAATACCGTGGCAGGACTTCTGAATTCCGGAAACGACGGTCCTGACGCCGGGAGCATCACAGCAGGCGGTGTTCGCTATTCCGGAAATGACAATTCCCGGAATCAACCACGGCCCCCGGGGACTCAGCAACAGAATCCGCCGGGGAGTACCGATTCCGGCACTCCCGCCGGGAATTCCCCCGTGGACGGAGCAATACGGGCAGGAAGCACTATTACCTTCGGAAATTATTTCCAAAACGACTCGCGTAGCAAAACTCCGATTGAATGGCTTGTTCTGGAGGTCTTTGGCGACAATACCGCTTTGGTAATCAGCAAATACATTCTGGATGTCCGGCCATATTATCATCAGTACGGGTATGTAACATGGGAAAGCTGTTCACTCCGACGGTGGCTTAATGAGGATTTTCTGGACGAAACCTTTTCCGAATCTGAAAAAAGACGCATCTCATTATCCACGGTTCTCAGAGATGATAATCAGCAGTTTCAGATATCCGGCGGCGAGGATACCAGAGATCGGATTTTCTGTCTGAACGTTCCGGAAGTAAACCGGTATTTTCCGGACAGTGCCTCCAGAATCTGCCAGGCTACTGATTATGCCGATGGCCATAATTCTGGCAGGTTAAATAATTGGTGGCTGCGTACTCCCGGCAATGCTCAGAACCATGCAGTATACGTTGACTTTAAGGGCAAGCTGGATCTCCGGGGCTTGACTATTTCCGAAATAGCAGGTGTCAGACCGGCAATGATTGTTCCTTTGAATGCCCCTGAGATCACGGTAAATTCTCAAAAAGACTCTCCTGAGCAAAATTCACATTCCTCCCATGAAAGACCGGTACCGGACCCGGCCGGGAGCCAAACATACCGAAACGGACAGCGGTCAAATCCTGAAAACATGAGCGCAAGAGGTAATCCCGAAAGTCCCGTGAGACGTCCGAATTCAGGAACCGGCAATTCAGATCCCGAAAACGTTGCATTGGACGCAATCCGTCCTCCAGGAGACGCAGCTTCCGGAAATTCCCCCTCTCCCCGGGGCCGAAACTCTGACCGTGATGACACCCGGGAAGCTGCATTACAGTCTGGAAACACCATTACCTTCGGAAACTACTTCCATAATGACAACCGCAGCAGAACTCCGATTGAATGGCTTGTTCTGGAAGTCTTTGACAACAATACCGCTCTTGTCGTGAGCAAATACATTCTGGACTTCCGGTCATATCATCACAGGGGGGAAAATGTTACATGGGAAAACTGTTCCCTCCGAAAGTGGCTTAACGGAGATTTCCTGAACGAGACCTTTTCCGAGACTGAAAAAAGACGTATCACATTATCCGCTGTTCGCAATGATGATAATGTGCAGTTTCAGACGTCCGGCGGCGATGATACCAGAGATCGGATTTTCTGTCTGAATGTATCAGAAGTAACACGATACTTTCCGGACAGTGCTTCCAGAACCGCTGAGGCTACAGCCTATGCCAGTGATCAGAATGCTACCGATCTTAACAATTGGTGGCTGCGCACCCCCGGAAGTTTTCAAAACCATGTCGTCTACATGAATTTCAGAGGGCGTTTGGAACTCATGGGACATCACGCTTCTCTCATTTATGGCATCAGACCGGCGATGATCGTTTCGCTGGCCGAACCAGACAGCACAACAGATTCCCCGGAGGCGGATTCTGATAACTCAGGCAATTCCCGAAAGGCGCCTCCGGTTCCCCCAAAAAATAATGAACCAGACAGCACAACAGATTCCCCGGAGGCGGGTTCTGATAACTCAGGCAATTCCCGAAAGGTGCCTCAGGTTCCCCCAAAAAGTAATTACAGCAGCACCGACTCAAATCCCGAGGAATACGAGACCGGACACATCGTGCGGTTCGGACAGTACTTTATTGACGCAAGCGGTGTCAGAGCACCGCTGGACTGGATAGTTCTGAGGATGCATGACAACCAGGCACTCCTGATCTGCAGGAATATTATCGATGTCAAACCATTCCATTACCAGTTTAATAAAATCACCTGGGAGCAGTCCTCCCTGCGCAAATGGCTGAATCGGGAGTTTTTGCGAACCGCATTCAGTAGCGTTCAGAGGGATCGGATTATAGTTTCAACGGTTTATGCCGAAATGAATCCGGAATACTGCACCCCCGGCGGCCGCAACACCAGTGATATGGTGTTCTGCCTCAGTCTTAACGAAATCAACTGTTATTTCGGGCATTATTCATCCCGGGCAGCCCTGCCCACACCTTACGCAGAGAGCAAGGGAAGTTTCGAATTAGGGGATGACTGGTGGACACGTACTCCGGGACAGTATCTTGATGAGTATGCCACCATTCAAAATAACGGAAGCGTATGGTTACAGGGCTCCGGAGTAACCAATACTGCCGGAGTACGGCCTGCCTTATGGGTGGTTATCGACAAGGACCAGGAATCCCGGTTCAGCAAAGTTTTCCGGGGCTTCCGGAGACTTCCTTTCAGCATCAAAGCTGACTGGTTTTAAGAGCGGGTCCTGACAGGATTTACGAAGAAGCGAAATACATCATGTGAATAAAATCATCAGGAATCTGTTTAGACACGGTTCTGCATAGAATAGGATTGCATTTCTTTTCGCTCTGTTCCAATCTATAGTTGATCTGAAACATTTCATAGGGAATAACTCTCCATAAAACATCTAGAAAGTTATTATATGCGGTCTAGCGAATAGACCTCTACTGACTATCCCTTTTACAAAGGACTCATCGGCTACTTTTAACTAAAAGTTTCACAAATTGTAGGACTATAACCAACTTTCTCAAAAAAAATGGCTAAAAATTGACCAATTCAGACTTTGTTACTGATGCAGGGATTTCT